>NZ_CP050191.1:0-300000 GCF_011745145.1 Mycobacterium sp. DL440
CGTGGCTAGCGAACCCGTCGCTTCCGGCGACCCCGGTGTCGCCAGTGGGGCCGTTGATCCTCCCGAACACCCCGTTGATGCCCGGCCCGGGTGTGGATCTAAACCCGGGGCAGATCAGTGCGCCCGCGGCGACAGTGGGCGCAGTGGGGCTTGCCGGGATACTGGCGTTCCTGCTGTTGGCGCCGGGCTAAGTGTGATTCGTCGTGAAGGAGATGCGGATGCTGGAACCTGGATTCGGGGCGATGCGCGATGAGTGAGTCTGCGGCGTTTGGGCACCCCCACGGGGACGAGTCCCCGTGGGATCGTGTCCTGGGCGAGTCCTCGCTGCTGGACTTCATCTCGGCCCAGGTCGACGGGTGGGCTCCGTTGCCGCCGGTGGAGGCGGTGTGGCTGACCGACACCCCGATACCCGATGGATGGCAGACGCTGTCGGTCGCCGGCGACGCTGCGACTCCGCTGCGCGTCGTGGGAGCCACGGTCGAGGGGCGGCCGGGGTGGGCGGGAGTGCAGGCGCTCAGCGCCTTCCGGTTCACCGGCGTGCCGGATCCCGATGAGTTGATCACCTATGTGGACAGGGGCCTTCGGGACTGGAATGCCGAAGGAATCCGGGCCAGCGAGATGGTGCTGCCGAAGCTGCCCGGGGTGTGGGGAGTGCGCGCGAGTGGCTACATCACGGCGAGCAACGAGTCGCTGTGGGTCGAGTACTGCACGCATCTGCGGGGTTCGACGGAACCCCGGCAGGGCCTGGTGGTCGAGCAGATTTTCGCAGCCCCCGCGGGGTCGCTGATGCGTCTCGGTGCGGGGATCGGTGCGCTCGCCGCCGCCGTGAAGGATGCGTTCGTCGAGCACATCGGTGCCACGCCGGACGATGTCGCGGCAGCGGTCGCCGACCACGGCGAGCAGATGCGGCGCGAGGTGGAGGCCGGCCCGGTGCTGTCGGGAGAGCAGAAACGGTTCCTGGGCACCGCGTTGTCGGTGTGGGGCGGGATCGCCTCCAATCAGCTGCCGCCGATCGAAGCGCTCGGCTACGCAGGCCTGGCGGACTTCGACTCAGATGTCGCCCGTCTCCGAGATCAGCTGGGCCGCGACAAGCCGGAGCTGTCGACGTTGGACTGGTCGCGTATCCAGTTCCTGGCCGAGATCAGTTGGGCCAGTGACATGTTCGGTGCCGGGGTGGAGTTCGAGCTCGTTAACCCGTTCAGCGACGCCGAAGCCCTCGTGCTGCTGCGGTCCGTTCAGCGGGCGTTGGTCCGCACGGTGGACCCGGCGGTGCTGTTTCCGCGCGCGGGCACCGACCGTCGTTAGCAGGTTAGGGTTGGCGAACAAGAAGTTCCGCTTGTCAGCCGAGGACATGGTGCCGGGCGTCGCTCCTGAGGATGGCTGCCTCGCAACGGACCGCATCGTCGTGGACGGCCGCCCGGTGGGCTATATGTACCGCGACGGCTGGGGGTGGGTGTTCACCGCGGGTGACGAGACCCCGGAATGCCTTGCCGACGCCGGACATCTGAACATGTTGACGCTCAACGTGATCGCCAACTACGACCGCTCCATCGTCCCGTACTTACAGGCCCCACCGGGGTCGGCGTTCATCCGACACCAGGACGGGTTCGTGGAAGATCCCGAGGGCGCACCTCGCGCGCCGGATGAAGTGACTTCCCCAACCCTCAACCCACAGTTTCCCGTGATCAGCGGCGACCACGAACTCACCGAATCCTGGGTGCTCACCGTGCCCAAACCGATGAACTTCCGAATCGACAGCGACTCGGGGTCGTCGTCGGCGGTGTTCTGGCGGCCGGGCCTGACTGCGAGGCTCACGCCGTGGGGCAACCCGAGGAACGACGCCCCTGCCCACCGCTTACATCAAGTGCGGGGCCATGTCTCGCCGCGCGGATACGACCACGCCGAGTGGTCCGAGGACGGTGTGCACTACCTGACGTTCCGCCTCGATGAACGGGCTGGAGACGGACGGCTACCTGCGCTCTACGGCTTCGTTGTGAGCAACGCCGGCCACGTGCAGGTGGCTGTGTACGTCGACAGCGGCGACGATCTGACCTCGGCCCAGGCGCTCGTGCGGTCCGTCAAGAGCAGACGGCGAGCGGGTTCACTCTGCCCGGCAACCGCCCCAGTTCCGGGAATGAGCGCTACCCGGACAACTGTCGGCAGGCGGTTTGACTGATGCGCGCGCTGATACTGCCAGATGCGCTGGTAGCTCAGCGTCGTCGCTGTGTACGCCGGCCAAGGTGACCGCGTTCGATGCGATTGCGACCCGGTCTCATCTCCGCGGTCCGGAGCGATACGCGAACATATTGCAGGTGCGGGATGCAGGATCGCCTGGGAGACGCTCTCGCGGAAGTTCGGGGAGTCGATCTGATCTAAGGAAGACACTCCTTGTCTTGAATGCCGGATGAAACGGCGTACACATGAAACGGAAGACACCGTGAATGACAGTTAGTTTCACCGAGAAGATGCAGGTCAGGGATACAATCCCTGGCCTGTTTTCTTTTGCTGTCGCTATGTCGTCGGGGCGAAGCCCCGGCACTCCGTGCGGGCAAGGATGTTCATCCTGTCTGGATACGAGATAGGTTGAGGCATGTCTTCTCGCCGCATACACAGCCCTCGGACGGGCAGTGCGCGGCCAGGTGGTCGCTGGGTCGGGCTTGGCGCTGCTGCACTTCTCACCTTTGGCATCCCACTGATCGGCCTCAGCGCGCCGCCGGTAGCGTCGGCCGCCGACTGCGCTGACGCCGAGGTCGTCTTCGCGCGCGGCACCGATGAGCCGGCCGGCATGGGCCGGGTCGGTGATGCCTTCGTGGACTCGCTGCGCAAACAGGCCCCCGGTATGAACATCACCAGCTACGGGGTGAACTACAAGGCCAGCAAGCTGCAGCTGCACGGTGGTGACGGCGCCAAAGACGCGATCTCCCACATCAAGTCCACGCTGTCTTCGTGCCCCGACACCCAGATCGTGCTCGGCGGCTATTCGCAGGGTGCGAGCGTGATCAACATCGTGGCCGGCAACCCGCTGGGCAACATCAAGTGGGGCGATTCGCTTCCGCCTGAGTATGCGGACAACGTCGCGGCGATCACCACCTTCGGCGACGTGGGCACCCGCACCAAGCAATCGATATCGGCCCAGAGCGCACTGTTCGGGTCCAAGGCGATCGACCTGTGTAACCCCATGGATCCGATCTGTCACGAGGGCCAGGGCAACGAATGGAGTGGACACACCGAGGGCTATGTCCCCGTGTACACCACCCAGGCGGCGGCGTTCGCTGCTTCCAAGCTGCTGGCCGGGTCCAGTCAGTCGGTGCCCGGGTACGGGCCGGCGCTACCGGATTACGGCCAGCTGCCTGAGTTCGGCCCGGTGCCCGGGTACGGTCCGACGCCGGTATATGGCCCGTTGCCGGGCTCCGGCCCGGATTCGTCGGTGCACGGTTCGCAGCCCGGATACGGCCCGGAGACGCCAGGGTACGGTGGCCTGCAGTCACCCGGGTCTGGCCCGTCGACACCCGCACCTGCCTCGCCGTCCACCGGAATCGGATGGGTCTGACCGGTCCACTGGCGAGGCCGGGAGCTCGCCGATATCGGGTCAACGAGGTCCTCCGAGCTGGGCCTTTCTGACAAACAACCGTTAGGCCCCGTACCCTTCCATCGTGAACGCGATCGACCCGGACAAGCTCAGCACGTGCCTGCAGGTGCTGGCGGACATCGAGGCGCTGCCTCCTGAGCACCCCGATGCCGTCGCTGTGCGCCGGGCAACCGCGGGCATCTTCAAGTCCGTGCGGAAGGCCCGCCGACACGCAAAACGCGATGCCGTCGCCGCGTCCGACCGCGCCGTCATCGCCGCAACGGCCACCGGCGCGCCGGGGCGCATCGATGATGAGACGGCCGGCCTGCCGCTGGTGTCAACGGCGGCTGGAGCCACTGCGGGCACGCTCCTGCGGTCGAGGGCCTGCTACATCTGCAAGACCCATCACACCGTCGTAGACGCCTTCTATCACCAGCTCTGCCCGGAATGCGCCGCGCGCAACCACGCCAAGCGTGACGCTCGCACCGACCTCGCCGGCAGGCGCGCCCTGCTCACGGGTGGCCGGGCCAAGATCGGCATGTACATCGCACTGCGACTGCTCCGAGATGGCGCGCACACGACCATCACCACGCGCTTTCCCAACGACGCCGTGCGTCGTTTCGCAGCCATGCCCGACAGCGCCGATTGGTTGCACCGGTTGCGCATCGTGGGGATCGACCTGCGTGACCCTGCTCAGGTCGTCGCGCTGGCCGACGCTGTGGCCGCGCAGGGCCCGCTGGACATCCTGATCAACAATGCCGCCCAGACCGTCCGCAGATCCCCGGGCTCCTACGCGGCGCTCGTCGAGGCGGAGCGCACCCCGCCGCCGGAACTGGTCGATGTGATCTCGTTCGACCGCGTGAGTGACGCCCATCCGGCAGCGCTCGTGGGGAGCCTGGCCGAACACCACGCTCCGCATGCGGTCACCGAACTCGCCCTTGCTGCTCGCAGCGCGTCCCCGGACCGGATCGCAGCGGGCACCGCCATCGACGCGGGTGGCCTGCTGCCCGATACGGCTTCGGTCAACAGCTGGACTCAATGCGTGCACGAGGTCGACGCGATGGAACTGCTCGAGGTTCAACTGTGCAACCAGACCGCACCGTTCATCCTGGTGAGCCGGCTGCGTCCGGCGATGGCCGCATCACCCGCGCGTCGTAAATACGTAGTCAACGTGTCGGCGATGGAGGGCCAGTTCAGCCGCGCGTACAAGGGGCCGGGTCATCCGCACACCAACATGGCCAAGGCTGCGCTGAACATGCTGACCCGTACGAGCGCCGGCGAGATGCTGGAGCAGGACGGCATTCTGATGACCGCCGTGGACACCGGCTGGATCACCGACGAGCGCCCACATCCGACCAAGTTGCGTCTGGCCGAGGAGGGCTTCCATGCCCCGCTCGATCTCGTCGACGGTGCCGCACGGGTGTATGACCCGATCGTCCGCGGAGAGGCCGGCGAAGACCTGCACGGCTGCTTCCTGAAGGACTACGCGCCGAGCCCTTGGTAGCACCGCACGTCGCCTGCAATCATTGGTAATCGTTCCCTGCGACGCAACGGGGGAGTTGATCGAGTTGTTGGCTGCACAGCGTGAGTTTTCGGCATATGGCCCGTCGCACTTGGTGGTGCTGGCGGTGTTCGTGGCTGGCGCGGTTCTGCTGGTCAGCATCGGCCGTCGGCAGACCGAATCGCAGGCCCGGCTCCTGAGCCGTGTCCTGGCGGTTTTGCTCATCGCGGCATTCCTCGTGGCGCTGGCCTACAAACTGGCCGAGCCCACGGTCGACACCTCGGTGCCGCTGCAGTTGTGTGATGTCGCGGAACTCGCGGCGGCGTATGCCCTGTGGTCGCAACGGCATTGGGCTTTCGTGCTCACCTACTACTGGGGCCTCGTCCTGAGCTCGCAGGCGTTGATCACACCGGATATCGGTACCGCCAAAGACGGCGCTCCGGATTTTCCCCACCATCTTTTCGTCACGTTCTTCACACTTCACGTGCTCGTCGTGTTGGCGGCGATCTATCTGACCTGGGGGAGAGGCATGCGACCGCGGTGGCGTGACTACCGCTTCGCGGTCGTCGCCACCCTCGTCTGGGCGGCAGTCACCTTCGCCTTCAACGTGGTCACCGGGGCCAACTACGGCTATCTCAACAGCAAGCCCCCCACCGCGTCGCTGCTGGATGTCTTGGGCCCGTGGCCGGTGTATCTGCTGACCGAGATCACGGTGGTCCTCATCGTCTGGGCGCTGATGACCTGGCCGTGGGAACGCGCGCGGCGGCACGCGGTGACAGCCGCGCCCCATCTGTGAGATGGCTGTCAGGGGGCCGGCAAAGTGATTGTTGACACCGACACTTTGACAAGCTAGGTATATTACGCGCGATTGCGAATGTGTATCGCTTGCGACCTGTCCCACCGGGCGACAGTGGCCTGATCGAAGGGGCGGGTTGTGCAGACCAAGGCATCACGTAGACGCGCGGGACATCCGGAGTCCGCGCGATGAGCAGCCACGGCAACGGCACGCAGAACGGGTCGGGCATCGCCCGGGTCATCCGCGTGCTGGCTGTGCCCATCGTGCTCGGCTGGGTGGCCCTGACCATCCTGACAAACTCGCTCGTCCCGCCGCTGGAGAAGGTCGGCGAGGAGAACACCGTCGGGCTGAGCGCCAAGGACGCGCCGGCGATGATCGCCATGCGCAAGATCGGCAGCGACTTCCAGGAGTTCGATTCCGACAGCAACGCCATGGTGGTGCTGGAAGGCGAGCAGCCCCTGGGTGACGACGCACACCACTACTACGACGGCATCGTGGACAAGTTCGAAGCCGACACCGCCCATGTGCAGCACGTGGCCGACTTCTGGGGCGATCCGCTGACGGCCTCGGGCGCACAGAGCAATGACGGCAAGTCCGCCTATGTCCAGCTCTACCTCCGTGGCAATCAGGGTGAAACGCTGGCCAACGAATCGGTAGCCGCGGTCCGCGAAATCGTCAACCAGTCGTCGCCTCCGGCCGGGATCAAGGTGTACGTCACCGGTGGGGCCCCGCTGGTCTCTGATCAGCACCACGCCGGCGACAAGAGCGTCGCGCGGGTCACCGCCATCACGCTCGTGGTGATCGCGGCGATGTTGCTGATCGTCTACCGCTCGATTGCCACCATGATCCTGGTGCTGCTGATGGTGTTCATGGAGCTCGGTGCCGCGCGCGGCATCGTGGCGTTCCTGGCACACACCGGGATCATCGGATTGTCGACCTTCGCGGTCAACCTCTTGACATTGATGGTCATCGCGGCGGGAACCGACTACGCGATCTTCGCGATCGGTCGTTATCAAGAGGCGCGAGGTGACCGCGAAGACCGGGAAACCGCGTACTACACGATGTTCCGCAGTACGTCGCATGTGGTCCTCGGGTCCGGCATGACCATCGCCGGCGCGATGCTGTGTCTCAGCTTCACGCGCCTGCCGTACTTCCAGACCATGGGTGTGCCGTGCGCGGTGGGCACGTTCGTCGCGGTGATCGCCGCACTGACGATGGGCCCGGCGGTCATCGTGATCGGCAGCCGGTTCGGGCGTTTCGAGCCCAAGCGCAGCATCCGGTCGCGAGGCTGGCGTCGGGTCGGTATCGCGGTGGTCCGGTGGCCCGGTCCGATCCTGGCCGCGACGTTGGGGCTGGCACTCATCGGCCTGCTCACGCTGCCGGGATACAAGACCAATTACGACGCCCGCAAATACCTGCCGTCCGACCTGTCTGCCAATGTCGGATATGCCGCCGCCGAAAGGCATTTCAGCGCCGCGCGGATGAATCCGGAATTGCTGATGATCGAGACCGACCGCGATCTGCGAAACCCCGCAGACTTCCTCGTCATCGACAAGATCGCCAAGGGGCTCGTCCGTGTCCCGGGAATCTCCCGGGTGCAGGCCATCACCCGGCCCAACGGCCGCCCGATCGAGCACACGTCCATCCCGTTCCTGCTGAGCCGGCAGGGCACGCTCAACACGATGAACCGGAAGTACAACCAGGACCGGATGGCTGACATGCTGGTTCAGGCCGACGAGATGCAGAAGACCATCGACACGATGGAGCGGATGTCGCAGCTGACCCAGCAGATGGCCGACATCACGCATTCGATGGTGGCCAAGACCAAGGTGATGACCCTCGATATCGCCGAATTGCGGGAACACATCGGTGATTTCGACGATTGGCTGCGCCCCTTGCGCAACTATTTCTACTGGGAGCCGCACTGTTTCGACATCCCGGTGTGCCAGTCGCTCCGGTCGATCTTCGACACCCTCGACGGGATCGACGCCCTCACCGATGACGTCCAGGAGTTGGTACCCGAGCTCGAGCGCCTGGACACCTTGATGCCGCAATTGGCCGCGTTGATGCCACAGCAGATCGAGTCCATGAAGACCATGAAGACGATGATGCTGACGCAGCGCGCCACCCAGGCCGGTCAGCAGGATCAGATGGCCGCCATGCAGGAGAACTCGACGGCGATGGGCAAGGCCTTCGACGAGGCTCGCAATGACGATACGTTCTATCTCCCGCCGGAGGCCTTCGACAACAAGGACTTCAAACGCGGCATGAAGAACTTCATCTCGCCGGACGGAAAGTCGGTGCGATTCATCATCAGCCACGAGGGCGATCCGGCGACGCCGGAGGGCGTCAACCATGTGGAGCCGATCAAGCTGGCGGCCAAGGAAGCGCTCAAGGGCACGCCGCTGGAAGGTTCCAGGATCTATCTGGCAGGTACCGCAGCCACCTACAAGGATATGAAGGACGGATCGTTCTACGACCTGATGATCGCCGGAATCGCCGCGGTGTCACTGATTTTCATCATCATGCTGCTGATCACCCGCAGCGCGGTGGCGGCAGCGGTGATCGTCGGCACGGTGCTCTTGTCCCTGGGCGCGTCATTCGGCCTGTCGGTGCTCGTCTGGCAGCATCTCCTCGGGCTGGAACTGCACTGGATGGTGTTGGCGATGTCGGTCATCCTGCTGCTGGCGGTCGGGTCTGACTACAACCTTCTGCTGGTGTCCCGTTTCAAGGAAGAGCTGTCCGGTGGCCTGAAAACCGGCATCATCCGGGCGATGGCGGGTACCGGTTCCGTGGTGACCTCGGCGGGTCTGGTGTTCGCCTTCACCATGGCATCGTTCGCGTTCAGTGATCTCAAGGTCATGGCACAGGTCGGCACCACCATCGCACTTGGCCTGCTGTTCGACACCCTGATTGTGCGGTCTTTCATGACCCCGGCGATCGCGGCGTTGCTGGGCCGGTGGTTCTGGTGGCCGCAGGTCATCCAGTCGGCGGCGTCCAAGCGGCGGCTGGCCGCGCTGCGGCGCGATCCGGACATGCACAGCGTCCGCGCGGTCCCGTAAACGACACTGCCCACGTGTGAGCTGAACGCTCACACGTGGGCAGTGTCGTGAAAACTACTTCTTGTTGTGGCCCGGCCGCGGCGGTGGCGGCGGCTTGGCCTTGGTGGTCGGCTCGAATTTGCCGCCCTTTTTCGGATCGAATGATTCTGCCATGGTGATCCCTCTCGTTCGTTTCGATAGTTCCACCACCACACACCGTATAGAAGAACGCGGGGCCTGGCACGAGCTTCAGCAAACGGCCGCTCAGGGGGCTGCGACACGCCGAGTCAGTTGCGACACGGTCACGGGACGATACCTATCAGTGCATCGCTGGTCACATCGGCACCACTGATCACTAACGTCACATCAGCCAACTGTGACGTCATGTCGACGTCCCTGCACTGGGAAGGTGTGACATGTCGCGACGTCCTCGAGGTGCTTCGACGATGGCAGCGGCGGCCGCAATCGGACTGGTCGTGGCCGTCGGCGTAGCGCCTGCGGCATCGGCCGAACCCTGTGAAGGCGCTGCCGCGGCGGCACAGCCACTCCCGAATCAGGCATTCCAGATTCCGAAGCCGTCCAGGCTGGCCCCGCTCAACCGGCCGATCGGACACATGCCGGTGGGGGCCAATGACCGTGCTCCGCTGCCCAAACTGGGGCAGTTGCCGTTGGCCCTGCTCAAGGCGCTGATGCCGAACACCGGGCAGGTCAGGCAGAAGGCGGCGGTGGTCCCGGCGCCCAATCCTGGTGGTGCCCAGCCGGTCCCGAATGCCGCGCAGCCGGCTCCGGCTCCGGCGGCGGCTCAGCCCGCTCCGGCTCCCGCTGCCCAACCGGCCCCGGGTGCACCTCCGGGCACGTCGATCGTCGGGTGGGTAACCGGACCTGACAGCCCCAACCAGACGATCAAACGCTTCGCGATCACCGGCACCGACCTCGGAATCATGTGGGACAACGGCGATCCGGTGAACCGGCAGGTGTTGATGGCGTTCGGTGACACCAACGGCTATTGCGGTATTCCGGGCAAGCAGTGGCGCTACAACGCGTTGTTCCGCAGCCAGGACGGATCGCTGTCGCAGACGGTTGCCGTGCCCGACGGCGTGGTCGCCAACAAATACTCCGGTTCCCCGGTCTGGCGCCAGGGTATTTCGAAGCAGATCATCAACAGCATCGGCCGGGCCCCGGAGGAGACGGGCATCATTCCGACGGCGGGAATCTCCGTCGGGCGCAACCAATATCTGAACTTCATGTCGATCCGGAACTGGGACAGCCCTGGAGCGTGGTCGACCAACTTCTCGGCGATCGCGATGTCGCCGGACAACGGCGAGAACTGGGGCGTGTACCCGGGGACCATCCGCCCACCCGGAGGAGGTAACGAGAACTTCCAGATGGGTGCGTTCCTCAAGCCGGGCCCCGGTGATCCGTACATCTATACGTTCGGGACACCGAACGGGCGAGGCGGGTCGGCGTACCTGGCGCGAGTGTCGCCCGGTCTCATTCCGGATCTCACGAAATACGAATACTGGAACGCGGACAACAACGCCTGGGTGCCGGGTAACCCGGCGGCAGCGACGCCGGTGATCCCGGGCCCCGTGAGCGAAATGTCGGCCCAGTACAACACGTATCTCAAGCAGTACCTCGTGCTGTACGGCAACGGGGCCAACGATGTCGTGATGCGGACCGCGCCCGCGCCGCAGGGGCCGTGGGGACCCGAGCAGTTGATCGTGCCCTCGTCACAGATCCCTGGCGGCATCTACGCGCCGTATCTGCATCCATGGTCGACGGGCAAGGAGTTGTACTACAACCTGTCGCTGTGGTCTGCCTACAACGTCATGCTGATGAAGACGGTGCTGCCGTAGTCCGTCGATCAGGGCGTGGTGACCGTGGCCGCCAGGCCCGCCAGTTTCGCGTCTAATTCCGTGGCGGCCTTGAGAAGCGCAGGGTTGGGTTCGACGACCATCAACGACGACGGCACTACGTACGTCAGCGCGCTTCGGTCGTCATCTTCTTCGGTGACCAGCAGTTCAACCGGGGCGAAGAGGCCCGCGGTCACATCGTGTCGCAGCATGGTGATCGCGATCAGCGGGTTGCCGATGACAACCCGCACTACCTGACGGTCAATGCCGGCTTTATTGATCCACCCGCCGTGGTCCCACTGGGCGAACAGCATGAATCCGCTTGGGCCGACATGCGATCGGACCTCACGTTCATACGATTCCCAGCTCGTGAATTTCACCGCGATGTCGTCGATCGGTACCGGCGTTTCGCCGACCTCGACGAATAGTGCAGTGACGATGTCAGCGAAACGTTTTGTGCTGTCGAATCGTAGACGCACACCGGAGAATGGGATCACCTGCGGCTCAGACGTGGACACGGTCGGCCTCCGAGCTTTCGTGCACATGTGCGGTCGCGGTGTGATCGATCTTCAAGCTCAGCAGTTCCGGGCGGCTGTAGTGCCCACGGGCATCCATCTTGGATTTGCGTTGGTCGATCAGGGTGAAGTCGAGATCGGCGATCACCTCGCCTTCGCCGGAATGCATTGGCTCGCCGAGTAATTCACCTAGCGGAGAGACGATCGCGGTGAATGAGCCGCCGGAGATGGGCCCGATCGGAGACCCGGTGTCCGCCATGATCTTCGCCTGTTGGTCGGCATCCAGCCAGGCGGTCGCATTGACCACAAAACTGCCCGATTCGAGTGCGTGGTTGCGAACGCTGATCTCGGTCTGCTCAGCGAAAAGAGCACCGCCGAACGAGCCGGGGAACATTGCCGAGTGAATCTGCTCACCGTCGGCAATCAGTGCGTAGCGAGCCAGCGGGTTGTAATGCTCCCAACACGTCAGCTGGCCGACGCGACCGACTGCGCTGTCGACGGCCCGAAGGCCAGAGCCGTCACCCTGTCCCCAGATCATTCGTTCGTGATAGGTAGGCGAGATCTTGCGGCGACGCTGAATCAAGCTGCCGTCGGCGTCGAACAGCAGTTGTGTGTTGTACAGGGTGCCGCCGTCGCGCTCGTTCACGCCAATGGATACCACCATGCCCGCTGCTCTGGCAGCATCAGCGATGGCGTGGGTGGCGGCCGACGGCACGGTGACGGCTTGATCAAGCAGTCTCAGGTGCTCGCCGGCCATCTCGAACGGGCGTTGCAGGAACGAGAAGTAGGGGTAGTACGGCACCACGGTCTCGGGAAACGTGGCGAACTGCACGCCGGCGCGCGCGAGATCTGCGATCTTGTCCACCACCTTCTCGACGGTTCCGTCGCGGCTGTAGAGCACCGGACTGATTTGCACCGCCGCGGCTTTGACGACAGTCATATGTGGGCCGCCCTTCTGCTCGGTTATTCCTGCTGAACCCTCACCAAGAGCAAGCGACAGCCCGGTCCGCTTATTCCTAAGTATGGAAAACTATACTCAGGGTGCCGCGGAGCGCGTCCACGAAGGGATATTGCGATGCGGATCTTTTTCGCCGGCGCCTCCGGAGTGATCGGCACCGGCCTGGTACCGCTGCTCGTGGCCGGGGGCCATACCGTCGGCGCTGGTCGACACGACCGATTGCTAGCCGACGGGGAGCTCCTGCACCGACCTATCTGGCGCTCTCCCGGCGGATACCGAAGCGTCCCAGCACACCGCGCCGCGGGCCGGCCGGAGGTCGGCGGTTGGCGTACGGCCACGGTTGGTGGCGTTCTGGGACCGAGGCGGCCCGGATCTGCTTGAGCTGGTCGCGCAGGTGTGCGCGCAGCTCGTGCAAATCTGGTTCGGACCAACGGTTTTCAGCTTCGGTAGGATCGGCCGTCAGGTCGTACAGTTCCCACTGATCGTCGAGTGGATCGCTGCGGTAAGCTTCCCCGCCCGCGCCGTTGGCCGCCAGATGCCGGACGCCCGGTTCGGTCCAGGTGCCCGGATCGTCGAAGGTCCGCACCAATTTCCAAAGGTGTCCGGATCCGCCGAAGGCCGCGTCGACACGGACCACCATTCCCTCGAAGTTGGCAGCGACGTGCGCCGGTACCCTGATCCGTAGGGGTGCAGGCGGGTTGACCTCTCGGCCCAACTGCCGGGCCAGCCCGGACGCGCCGGTGTCACCTTCGAGCACATTGTCGCGGGTCATCAGATAGATCGGCCGGTCGGCGTCGGCGTCAGCACCGGCCACCACGGGCATCAGGTCACGTCCGGGCAGCGGATGCACCTCGGAGAAGGAGCCGGCCAATTCGGTGGCCGTCGCGTCGACGTCCACCGCGGCCGCGCCGAGCAGCGTCGGCACCAGGTCGACGTGTGAGGTGGGTGCCGAGACGGTGCGCGCCGTGGTTGCACCAGCCCCGATCCGCGCGATGACGAACGGCACCCGGGTGGCTTCGTCGTAGAGGTTGAACCACTTCTGGTGCAGCCCGCCGTGTGCACCGAGCAGATCGCCGTGATCGGAAGTGCGCACCAGCACGGCGTTTTCGGACCCGTTTTCGGTGACGGTCCGGCGCACCCGATCAATCGGCCCGTCGACCTCCGCGTGCAGTCGGTAGTAGAGGTCGCGGTACTGCTGTGCCTTACGTCGGTAGGTGCGGCCGATCGCCCGGGCCGGACCGTAGCCGGAGTAGTAGGCGTCGCGGAAGGCCGCCTGCGCAGCCGGCTTGCTGCGCAGATCCTCCTCGGCGGTCGGTGCCGCCGGCACTTGCGGCGGATCGAGTGTGGCCGAGGGGGACAGCGGACTGCGCCGCGCCCAGGCCGGGAAAAGAACGATGTCATGTGGATTGACGAAGCTGGCCACCAGCAGGAACGGCCGCAGCGCTTCGGTCTCACCGGCCCGGCGCCGAGCGTACCGGTCGTTCAGCCAGGTGACGATTCGGTCGGCGAACAACGGGTCGCGCCGAAAACCGCTGTTGGACATGGCCGCCCCGTGCGGCTCGGGCCCCACCCATCCGGAAAAGCCGTAGGGCCCCAGCGGGTCGGCATCACGGTATGCCTGCACCGCCACCGGATCCACGACACCGTCATCGTCATTGGAGGCCAACGGTCGCCCGGTCGCGGGGTCGGTGAGATCGGCGTGCGAAATGTGCCACTTTCCCTCGTAATACGTGTCGTATCCCGCGGCGCGGAACCAGTTGCCCAGCGTCGGCACCTCCCCGCCACGGAGCCAGCGCAGCCGGGAATCGTCGTAGCGCTTGCCGATCCCGTCGGTCTGGGTGACGCCGTGCAGATCGGGGTACTGGCCGGTGAACAGGGTCGGACGACTGGGCACGCAGGCCAGTGAGCCGGTGTAGTGCCTGGCGAAACTCACGCCGTGCTCGTCAAACCAGCGCCGGCCACTCAGGGCGCTTCGACGCCACGCGAGTACATCAGCGGATTCGTAGGGAGGAATCGCGCGTTCCTCATCCGTCATCAGGACCACGATGTCCGGTCTGTTGGTCACAGGGGTTCTCCGATCCGTGGGTGAGTCCGGCGAGCGCGACATCGGCTAGACGGGACCCAATGGTGCCAGCAGCGCGTCGAGACCGTACTCGAACACCGCGTCGTAGTCGGTGGGGGACTGCAGGGCGGCGACGAGCGCCTGGTCGGGCCAGTCGGCGGTCCACAGGGACGGGTCTTCCTCCTGGTGCCGGGGGCCACGCACGGCCGAGAACAGCATCACCGACGAGGAGATCACGTGTACCTCGACCGCGCGCAGCACCAGTGCGGCGCGGGCCCCGGCGACACCCATCTCGGCCAGTTCGGCCGCCAGCTTCTGCTGGACCGGCAGGAACAACGTCGGCGTGCGATCCCGCTCATGGGCGATCGCCAGCAGGTGCTGGCGTCGGATCAGCAGGCTGCGCTGGTTGCGGGCAAGTGCGGCAATCCGATTCACGGGCGTGTCGCCCTCCATGGGCAATCGGGCCATCTCGGCGACCAGGCGATCGACCAGACTGTCGAAGAGCGCGTCACGGCCCCCGACGTGCCAGTAGATCGAGGTGGCGGCCACGCCGATACGCTCGGCCAGCCCCCGCATCGAAAACGCTTCCACACCATCCTTTTCGATGAGGTATGCCGCCGCATCGAGGATGACGTTGGCGTCGATCGCCTTCGGCTTCGGACTCATCCGCCGGCTTCGGCTTCGGCGACGCATTCGGACTCGGGGAGTTCGAGGTAGCGATCGAGGTTGCGGTGCATGTTGATGATTCTCCGCTCCTCGGCGGACAGGACCAGGTGGGTGAAGCCCGGCTGGTGCACACCGCGCTGCAGGCCGGCCAGGACCTCGATGTCCTGGCTCATCACCACGCCGGGGTGGGCCTCCGCGGCGCTCATCCGGACATCCGCCGGCCTGACCCGCGGCGCCTGCGGGGGCATGCGGGTCATCAGCGTCATCACGAGCTGTCCTCGGTCAGGATCGGGCCCGGGCAACGATGTCATCACCGTCAGATGATCGGCGCTGGCCAGCAGGGTCAGGTTGGGGAAGACGTTGTACTGGTGCAGGCACATCACCTGATCGGTGCTGGCCCAGTTGATGTCGACGCCGCGTCCGGCTGCGAATTCCTTGATCTGCGTGGCGATCACGTCGGCCACCGATTGGCTGGGGGACTGGCGGTCCGACGGGAACGGTGTGCCCTCGGCCATGCCCATCAGGGGACCCTGGGTGCACACGTAGGCGTCCCACACCTCTTCATCGCTCAAGGAGCCGGCCAGCCGCGGGCTCGGAACTCCGTACAGCGATTCGGATTTACCCGTGTGGCCCCAGATCTTCTGGGGCGCGTAGACGTCGTCCATGCACCGGTGCAGCTCGGGGTGCAGGGTCTGGACGTGGTAGGTCTCGCTGTAGCCGTCGGCGATGGTCTTCCAATTGGCGTCGACGTCGATGGTCATCGTTGCGTAGCAACGGAAGTCGCCGAGCCCGCACCAGGCGATGTCGCCGGGGACCGCCTCCAGGTAGTCGGCCAGGGGTATCGCGCCTGGGTCGAGGTTGACGAAGACCAGCCGTTCCCAGGTGTCGACCTGCACGGGAGCCAGTGGAAATTCGGACATGTGCACCGTGCCGAACCCCTTGCGGTTCGGGATCCGTTTGAGTGCCCCGGCCAGATCCCAGGTCCAGCCGTGGTAGCCGCACTTCAGTTCCCGCAACGACGAACCGGCGCCGGTGCACAGCGCGTTGCCGCGATGGCGGCAGGCATTCTGGAAGGCGCGCAACACACCGTTGTCCGCGCGGATGATCAGCACCGAATAAGGGCCGCAACGGTATTCGAAGTAGTCGCCGGGTTCGGCCACATGATCGACGGTGCATGCCACCTGCCACACTCGCGGCCACATCCGCTCCACTTCGAGTTGGGCGAAGGCTGGTGAGTAGTAGCGGCCGGCCGGCACCAGGGTGGGTCGTGCCGGCGGGTCGCCGATCGCGTCGGCCCGTCGTGGGCTGTCGGTGTGCGTGGAACTCAGGGCCATGGAGGTGCCTCCCACTGAGAAGGACAAACTCGGGACGGTGGCAATGTAACGGTGTTACATTGCCACCGTATCGGCCTGAGAGCTTCAAGGGAGCAAAACGTGTTCGATCTCAAAATCACCGGCGGCACCGTCGTCGACGGGACCGGTGCCGACCGATTTACCGCCGATGTCGCGATCAAGGACGGAAAGATCGTCGAGGTGCGTCGGCGCGGCGCCAACGACCCGGCCTTGGCCGGCGACGCAGCCGAAACCATCGACGCCACAGGAAAGATCGTCGCCCCCGGCTTCGTTGACATTCACACCCACTATGACGGGCAGGTCTCTTGGGACGCCGTGCTCGAACCGTCGAGTAACCACGGGGTCACCACCGTGGTGGCGGGCAACTGTGGTGTTGGCTTCGCGCCGGTGCGGCCCGGCCAGGAGGAGTGGCTGATCTCCTTGATGGAGGGGGTCGAGGATATCCCCGGCACGGCCTTGACCGAGGGCATCACCTGGGGTTGGGAGACCTTCGGCGAATACCTGGACGTGATCGGACAACGTGAACTGGCTGTCGACATGGGCACCCAGATTGCCCACGGTGCCATCCGGGCCTATGCGATGGGGGAGCGCGGCGCCCGCAACGAAGCAGCGACGCCCGATGACATCAAGGCCATGGCGAAACTTGTGCAGGAGGCTGTAGAGGCTGGAGCACTTGGCTTTTCATCCTCGCGCACGATCGCGCACACCGCCATGGACGGCGAGCCGGTGCCCGGCACCTTTGCTGCCGAAGATGAGTTGTTCGCTCTGGGGCGGGCCACCGCGGCCGCCGGAGCTGCGGTGTTCGAGCTCGCCCCGCAGGGGGCGGCCGGCGAAGATATCGTCGCACCCAAGAAGGAACTCGAATGGATGCGCCGCCTCGGCGAGGAGATCGACTGCGCACTCAGTTTCGCACTGATCCAGGTCGACGCCGACCCCAACCTGTGGCGCGAGCAGCTCGACCTGTCCGCGGCGGCACATCAGGCGGGCAGCCGGCTGTTTCCCCAGGTGGCGGCGCGACCGTTCGGCATGCTGCTGGGCTTCCCCGGCCATCACGCCTTCACGCACCGTCCGACCTACCGGCGCCTGCAAGCCGAATGCACCCGGGAGGAACTCGCGGAGCGGCTCGCGGACCCCAAGGTGCGCGCGGCGATCCTGGCCGAAGAAGACCTGCCGATCGATCCGAACAAACTGTTCGACGGCATGTTCATGCTCGCGCAGAATGTCGCAAACCGGCTGTACCACATCGGCGAACCGCCGGATTATGAACCGACCGACGAGCGCACCGTCGCGGCGATCGCCAAGCAGCGGGGCCTGGATCCGCTGGCGACGATGTATGACCTGATGCTCGAAGCGAATGCCGGTGCGATGCTGATGTATCCGATGTTCAACTACTCCGACGGGAATCACGACGCCATCCGGGAGATGCTCACCCACCCGGCCGGCGTGCTCGGCCTGTCCGACGGCGGTGCGCATTGCAGCATGATCTGTGATGCCTCGTACCCGACGTTCCTGCTGACCCACTGGGCCCGCGACCGTCGCCGCGGCGAGAAGCTGCCGCTGGAGTACGTGATCCGGAAGCAGTCGCACGACACCGCGCAGCTGTACGGCATGTCGGACCGCGGCGTGATCAGCGTGGGGAAGAAGGCCGACGTCAACGTCATCGATCTGGACGCACTGACCTTGCATGCGCCGACCATGGCCTACGACCTGCCCGCGGGTGGAAAGCGATTGGTGCAGGGCGCAAGTGGTTACGACGCAACGATCGTCAGCGGCGCAGTGACGCGCCGTCACGGTGTCGACACCGGGGCCCGTCCGGGTCGGCTGGTGCGCGGAACCCGTTGATACGTGTCATTCCGTTACGATCCGCGCCATCGTCCGGCGCAGCCTCCGACGCCGGCCGCTGACGCGTTCACCATCCACACTGCCGTTGTCGCCGAGGGGGTTTCGCTGGCATTCGTCCGCGAAGGCATCGGCGGCGTTCCACTTCTGCTGGTCCACGGCTATCCCGAGACCAAGCGGATCTGGTGGCGCAACATCGAGGCCCTGGCCGCCACCGGATTCGAGGTCATCGTCCCGGACCTGCGCGGCATGGGCGACAGCGCCGTCCCGCCTGACGACCAGCACGACATCGTCACCTACTCCCGCGATCTGTACGCATTGGTACACGACGAGCTCGGGCACGAGTCCTGCCTGATCGCGGCGAGCGATGTCGGTGCCGTCGTGAGTACCGACCTGATTCACCGGTTTCCCGGATTCGTCACGGGTTTCTGTGTTTTCAACACCGTGCCGCCCATGGCCGTGGACTACTCAGGAATCGGTACGCAACATCCGGGCTCGGTGGGCGGCGCGGCCGACCCCACCGGTGACTACCGCTGGATGCAGGGTGCCTTCCCCGACGAACTCGCCGCGATGCTGCCCACGCCGGAAGCGCGCAGGCAGTGGGTCGCGGCGATGTACACCAATCGGTTGTGGGGCTCGGCCTACGCGTTCACCCAGTCCGACGTGGATTTCATGACCGAACCGTTCGCCGACGAGGCGCGGTTACGGGCCGGGTGGGCGTCCTACCAACTCGCCTACGGTCGGGCCATGTCCGAGATTCCGCTGATGGCTGCGGTCGAGGTGCCGACCCTGGTTTTGTACGGCCCCGACGATCATGTGGTCGGCGAGGACTTCGTACCCCGCACCGAGCGGGCATTCCTCAATCGCATTGGGCCACTGGTGGTTCCGGGTGCCGGCCACTTCCTGCAGTGGGAGCGGGCCGACATCTTCAACCGGCTGGTTCCCGCGGTGTTCGGGGATGTCATCGCGCGCCATCGGCAGGCTGAGCCAGAATCGACCCGCCCAGCCAGCGTCTGAGGAAGCGTCGCAACTCTTCTCGGCTGCGGCCGGGATCGTTGGGCGCGACGAAGAACGACAGCATGGTGCGAAGCGTGAATTCCACGAGTTCGCGTAGTGCGGACTCGTCGTATCCGTACTTCTCCCAGTCGACGTCGAACCGGGTGATCATCCGCATGCCGAAGGCCTGACCTTCGTCGGAGGCGACGTTGACCGAACTGGTTGCGGCCTGCGGTCCGGACAGCATGATGCGGAGGTGCGGTATGCGGGCGACCTCCTCCAACGTGAACATGACGCCTTCGGTCATCGCCTCAGCGGGATCGGTGATCCCTCGCACGCTCTCGGCGAGCCGATCGAGAAAGCCTTCCACCGAGGCGATCGCAGCCGCGTGCATCAGGGCCTCGGCGGTGGGGAAGTAGCGGTACACGGTCTGGCGGATGACGCCGAGCGATGCCGCGACGTCGGCGATGCTGATCCCGGTGCCCGTCTCGGCGATCAGCGTCACGGCGGCGGCCACGATGCGTTCGGAGGCTTCCTCGTCGCTGCCGGGCGGCCGCCCGTCCCACCCGCGCCTACGCGCCACGGTCCGGATTCCTGGCCAGCAACATCTCTGCAGGATATCGCCACCCGCCGTTGACGGGCCGCATCCGCGTGTAGTAATCATACAAAGAAGGCGTTGTTTGTATGATTGCTTTGACGAGCTGAGGTGGCACCCATGACGGATCTGATCGTGCGGAAGATGCGGTTCGCGTTCGCGGACCACCGCGTCCCGTTCCTGTGGAACGAGACCAACCCGGCGTTCTCGTCGATGGCCAACGCGGTGTCGTTCCTGGCCATCGCCTTCGAGAAGATGATCGGCCACATGATCACCGAGGCCATGCCGTTCATCACCGACCCGGCGGTGGCCGAGGAGGCCCAGGCCTTCGTGCGGCAGGAAGGCCAGCACGCGATGGCCCACCGTCAGCACGCCAAGGGCCTGATCAAGGCCTACCCGGGCCTCAAGGAGACCCTCGACGAGGTGGTCAAGGCGTTCGACGACCTGACTGCCGAGACGCCGTTGAAGTACCGGTTGGCCTACACCGCCGATCTTGAGGCGACGTTCACCCCGGTGTTCAAGTTGATGCTCGACCACGACGACACACTGTTCGCCCCAGGCGACGACCGGGTGGCGTCACTGTTCCTGTGGCACTTCGTCGAAGAGGTCGAGCACCGCAGTTCGGCGTTGATCATCTACGACGCGGTGGCCGATGACCCGTGGTACCGGATGCGGGTTGCGCCGTCGATCTTCAAGCATGTGTGGGCGGTGCTCAAGATCGCCACGGAAGGCTTCAACAAGCACGTTCCGCTGGAAGAACGCCAGATCGACGCGATGTCGATGTTCGGCATGCAGGCGCGGAAAAAGGCTCTGCTGCAAAAGCTTCCGTTCACCAAGACTCCGTATGACGGACCCGTCGCCAATGCGTTCGCGCACCTGCCGGTGCGCGAGATGCTGACGGCCCTCTCTGGTGTTGTACGCAGTCAGGTTCCGGGCCACAACCCGGCGCACGAGAAGCTGCCGGTGCTGGCCGACGAGTGGTTCCGGCGCTACGAGGACGGCTACGAGGTCACGCAGTGGTACACCGCGGGGGACGTCGCCGACGAGAAAGCGATCACCGCCGATGTCTGATCTGTGTACCCCGACATTCTCGGGTTTAGCTGAGCGCCTGGGTTTTTCGTGTGACACCGCCGGGGGGCTGGTCGAGTTCCGGAACCCGTTCGGGCTGGAGAACTGGACGCTGCCGGTGCTGGAGCTCACCGTGATCGTCGGCGCGGTGCTTACCCTGGTCTACGCGATCGTCCGGCTGCGCCGTCACAACGATCCGACCAACCTGGTGCTGTGGTTCGGCGCCATCGCCTATCTGCTGATCATCGAACCGCCGCTGTACTTCCCCGGCGCGTTCGGGATCAGCGAGCACGTCGACACGATGTTCGCCCACAACGTGTTCACCGTCGACTTCCTGTGGGGCCGGTTGCCGCTGTACATCGTGGCGATCTACCCGATGATGGCGACGGTGGCCTACGAGATCGTCCGGATCCTCGGGGTCTTCCGCCGGCGCGGTGTGCTGGTCGGCGCGATCTGCGTCGGGTTCGTCCACCACGCGTTCTACGAGATCTTCGACCACCTCGGCCCGCAGCTGCGGTGGTGGGAGTGGACGCTGGATCATCCGATGAATCAGCCGTTCTTCGATTCGGTGCCGCTGCCCAGCGTGGTGGTGTTCGCTGCGCTCTGGCCGATGTCGTTGGCCTTCTGCGTGCAGCTGTTCGTCGGCCGGCACGTTCAGGACGGCAGGACCTTCACGGGGTGGGCGATCCTGGGCCGCACCATCGTCGTCGGCGTCCTGGCATCGATCGGAACCGCGGTGCTGCCCCTGCCCGCGACTGTCGGCACCTCGATTTCGGGGAGCACCACGGTCGGCGGGTTCATCTACGCGGCCGAGCTCGTGGTGATCGTCCTGGTGGCGATTCCGGTGCTGTTCGGTCAATGGTCGAGCCTGCGCAAGGACCGTGATCCCGCGACCGTGCGCTACGCGAACCCGCTCGTCCTGCGCTACGCCGCGGTCTATCTGGCGGTGATGACCGTCCTGTGGCTGTCGGCCCTGCCGGCCTACTTCGGCGCGGCCGACGGCGTCACTGCCGGCGGCGATCCCATCGGCAGCTTGGCCTACACGGTGATCTGCCTGGTGATCGCGGGTCTGTCGATCACGGCGGCCGCCACCGTAAATCCCGCTGAACTGCAGCAACAGCCCGAATCCGCAGCGCCGGGGGTGGCAGCCAGCCGGGAATGAGCAGCGAACCCGCAGGCGCGCCACCCGGCTGACCACATGGGTAATGAGGCAGAATTGCGGTGATGCCGACACCGCCGCAACGCCGATCGCCCAGCCGCACCGCCTCGCTGAACGCGGCTGGTAATCCGGTCCGGTGGATGCCTTCGACAGGCAGATGGTGCAGTACGTCCTGAGATGGGCACCGTTCGGTGGACCTCGCGATGAAGACACCTTCTGCGAATTCGGCCTGACATCGGCTGGTTTGTATGAGCGGATGGCCAAAATCGTGGGTTGGGGGCTGGTGAACTCGCCTGCTTTGTCGATTGCGGACCGCCGCCTGATCATGGCGGCATGGACCCATCAACGTGACACGCATGGCCGCCGCGGGCTCGCCGCGCCGCGATACTCGCGTGGGCAACTCTCCCGCATGTCGCCGAGGCGGATCGATCCCGCACAAGGTATGGAACCTGCCGATCGGCGTCTCCTGCACTACGTGCTGGCCTGGGCGAAATTCGAGGGTCCGCCAGAAGACGAGGTCTTCGGCGAGTTCAGGTTGAGCATCCCCGCCCTATACGAGCGATTCGCCGAGATTGTTGTGGGAGCGTGTACCCACGTGCTGACTCTCCCTGACGAAGACCGGGATTTGGTGCACCGCGCACAGCTTTTCCTTGGCTGGCACGCTGGTCATGCGCGTTTGCGGTGCGAATAGAGGTGGCGCAGGCCAACACATCGTGGACGTGGGGGCAGTCGCGCGCATCAGCTTTTAGCGTGTCGTATCCCCGGACGCTACCTCGGGGACAGGTGCCGCTGGGACCATCTTGGTGTGCGCGTTGCGATCGTTGCAGAGTCCTTCCTCCCGAATGTCAACGGCGTCACCAACTCGGTGCTTCGGGTGATCGAGCATCTCCGCCGCACCGGCCATGAGGTACTCGTCATCGCCCCGGATGCCCCGCGGGGTCAGCCGCCGGCCGATCGTGTGCATGACGGGGTACGTGTGCACCGGGTGCCTTCGCGGATGTTTCCCAAGGTGACCTCGCTGCCGCTGGGCGTGCCGCGGCCCCGGATGGTGAATGTGCTGCGCGGCTTCGACCCCGATGTCGTGCACCTCGCCTCACCCGCCTTGCTCGGCTGGGGTGGCGTGCACGCCGCCCGCTACCTGGGGGTGCCGACGGTGGCGGTGTTCCAGACCGATGTCGCCGGTTTCGCCGAGAGCTACGGGGTCGGTGTTCTGTCGCGGGCGTCGTGGGCGTGGACCCGTCGTCTGCACAGCAAGGCCGACCGCACCCTGGCCCCGTCCACCTCGGCGATGGAAAACCTGGAGGCCCACCGGATTCCCCGGGTGTTCAAGTGGGGACGCGGCGTGGACATCACCGGGTTCGCCCCGTCGGCCCGCGATGAGCGACTACGGTCGGCGTGGTCTCCGGAGGGCAGGCCGATCGTCGGGTTCGTCGGACGGCTGGCGCCGGAGAAGCATGTGGAACGGCTGGCCGCGCTGGCCGGGCGCGACGACCTGCAGCTGGTGGTGGTCGGTGACGGGGTGGACCGCGCCAAACTCCAAACGACATTGCCCACAGCGGTTTTCACCGGGGAGCTGCATGGGCCGGAACTTGCCGAGGCCTACGCCAGCATGGACGTGTTCGTCCACCCCGGCGAGCATGAGACGTTCTGCCAGGCGGTGCAGGAGGCGATGGCGTCAGGTCTGCCGGTGGTCGCACCCGACGCCGGCGGGCCCCGGGATCTGGTGGCGCCGTACCGCACCGGGTTGTTGCTTCCCGTCGACGAATTCTCCTCGGCGCTGCCTGCGGCCGTCGAGCATCTGATCGCCGAGCGACCGCGTTATTCGGTGGCTGCCCGGCGCAGTGTGCTGGGCCGCACCTGGCCGGCCATCTGCGACGAACTGATCGGCCATTACGAGGCCGTGCAGGGCCTGCGTCACCTGCGTGCCGCCTGATTTTCTCTCGCGCGCAGAAACTAGCCCTGCGCGGCCAGCCAGGGGATCAGGCCACCGGCCAGCACGTGCTGGATCTGTCGCGGTGAAAGGCGATGGCGCACTCTGAAAGTCGTGCGCTGCGTGGTGTTGGTGACCGTGATCGGTTGGCCGGCGGACACCGCCTGACGGAGGTTGGTGAGGGTGAGTACATCGCCCTGCGCCACCGTGTCATAGTCGGCGGTGTTGAGGAATTCCAGTGCCAGCACGCCGAAATTGGCGAGGTTCTGCCAATGGATGCGGGCGAAGGACTTGGCGATCACCGCCTGCAGCCCCAAATAGCGGGGCGCGATCGCGGCGTGCTCGCGTGACGAGCCCTGGCCGTAGTTCTCCCCGCCGACGATGATGTGGCCGGTTTGAGCGGATTGCGCCCGTTCCGGGTAGGTCTCGTCGATCTGGGTGAAGCTGAACATGGCCAGCTTGGGAATGTTGGACCGGAACGGCAGGGCGCGCGCACCTGCCGGCGAGATCTCGTCGGTGGAGATGTTGTCGCCGACCTTGAGCAGGACCGGCGCCTCGATCTCATCGGACAGCGGTGTCAGCTCGGGCAGGCTGGAGATGTTGGGGCCCTTGATAACCTCCACGGCCAGCGCCTGCTCGGGCGTGGACGGGGCGACCAGCATGGCGGTGTTGACGCTGGAGTGCGTGGGCAGATTCAGCGTCGGGTACTCGATGCCGTTGTCTGCTGCCCATTGTCGCGGATCGGTGATGACGCCCGTGATCGCCGATGCCGCAGCGGTTTCTGGTGAACACAGCCACACCGAGTCTTCTCTGGTGCCGGACCGGCCGGGGAAGTTGCGGGGCATGGTGCGCAGGGAGTTGCGGCCGGTGGCCGGGGCCTGGCCCATGCCGATGCAGCCCATGCAGCCGGCCTGGTGGATGCGGGCACCGTTGATGACGAGCTCGGTGGTGGCGCCCATGCGTGTCAGGTCGGTGAGGATCTCGCGCGAGGTCGGGTTGACGTCGAAGCTGACATCGGGTGAGGTCTGGTGGCCGTGCACCATGGCCGCGGCGATCGCGAAGTCCCGTAGGCCGGGGTTGGCGCTGGAGCCGATGACCACCTGAGCGACGGGTTCGCCGGCGACCTCGGAGACCGGGACCACGTTGCCGGGTGACGACGGCTTGGCGATCAGCGGTTCGAGTTGTGAGAGATCGATGACCTCGTCGATGTCATATTGGGCGCCGTCGTCGGCGACGAGTTCGATCCAGTCGTCGCCGCGGTCCTCGGCGGTGAGGAATTCGCGCACCGCGTCGTCGCTGGGAAACACGGTCGTGGTCGCGCCGAGTTCCGCGCCCATGTTGGCGATGACATGGCGATCCATCGCCGATAGCCCGGCAAGCCCGGGACCGAAATACTCCATGATGCGGTTGACGCCGCCCTTGACGTCATGGCGCCGGAGCATTTCCAGGATGACGTCTTTGGCTGAACACCATTGCGGGAGCTCGCCTTCCAGCCGGATACCCCACACTTCGGGTGCCCGCAGGTGCAGTGGTTCACCGGCGATGGCCAGCGCCACCTCGAGCCCGCCGACCCCGATCGCCAGCATGCCCAACGAGCCGGCCGCCGGAGTATGCGAGTCCGAACCCACCATCGTCTTGCCCGGTATGCCGAACCTCTGCATGTGCGTCGGGTGCGAGACGCCGTTGCCGGGCTTGGAGAACCACAGCCCGAAATGCTGCGCGGCGGTGCGCAGGTACTCGTGGTCTTCGGCGTTCTTCTCGTCGGTCTGCAGCAGGTTGTGATCGACGTACTGCACGCTGACCTCGGTGCGGGCCCGGTCGAGCCCGAGTGCCTCGAGCTCCTGCATCACCAGGGTTCCGGTCGCGTCCTGCGTCAGCGTCTGGTCGATGCGGATCGCGATCTCCTCTCCGGGTGTCATCGCCCCGGAGACGAGGTGCGAACTGATCAACTTCTGTGTGACGCTTTCCGGCATCTACACAGGTTTCCCCGGTGATGGTCGGATGAAACAGCTGCGGTGGTTTTCGGCTACTTCCTTGCCGACAGCTCGAATACCGGGATCACGCGGCCGTCGGTTCTCGCCTGGAATCCGTCAATATGCGGAATTTCGCGCAGCAGCTCCGCCCACACCCGGTTGCGTTCCGATTCCGGTAACTCTCTGGCCGTCACTTCGTAAGTCACCACCGCCGCGGTCCCGTTGCCGACCTCGACCGATGTCTTGGGCTCTGCTCGTAGGTTGTACACCCAAGCTGGGGTTTTGGGGTTTCCCCCATCTGCGCCGATGACGTACCAGCTGCCCTCGAAGTCAAACCTGTACAGGGGGTTCACCCTGGGCTTACCCGACCGCGCCCCTTTCGTGCGCAGAAGCAGGCCTGGCATCCCCGCGAACAACCCGGTGTTGATCACTCCGTGATTCTCCCGGTACTGCTGGACCACATCGGCGTTGATGGCTGGCATCTCGTCAAGGCCAGTTTCGCTGAGCCGACTGATTTCCTCAGCGTCGGCGCCCAGGCCCCATGCGCCGGAGGACGGCACACTCTGTTCAGTCATGCGATTCCCCGTTCGCTCAAAGACAATGACGAACAGTCGGAACCCAACTGCGCACAGAAACTATTCCCGGTCCGGCTTCTGTTCGCGATGGTCGCAAATGTCGAAAACAACTGTTCCCCAATCTATTTGGCACTTAACGACCTATCGCAAGTCAGCCCTCAGCCACCAGCTTCGATGGAGATCGGCTGCCACTGCTCCCACGTCGCCAGCCGGCTCTCATAGTCGGCCTTGGCCAGCTGCAGGGGCAGCTCACCGAAGAACACCCGCAGCGGCGGTTCTTCGGCATCGACGATCTTGAGCACCGCCTCGGCCGAGGCCTTGGGGTCACCGGGCTTGGAGCTGCGCTGCTGGCGGGCGCGTTGCGCGGCGGCGCGGGCCTCGTCGTAATCGGCAAGCGGGGCAGCGTGTCTGGCAGAGGATCCGGCCCAATCGGTAGAGAACCCGCCCGGCTCGATCAGCGTCACGTGCACACCGAACGGTGCGACCTCCTGGGCCAGTGACTGCGACAACCCTTCCAGCGCCCACTTGGACGCGTGGTACATCCCGACCAGCGGGAATGCGGTGATACCGCCGATCGAGGACACCTGGATTATGTGCCCGCTCCCTTGGGCGCGCAGGTACGGTAGCGCGGCCTGGGTGACCCACAGTGCACCGAAGACGTTCGTCTCGATCTGATCGCGCGCGTCGGCTTCCGACAACTCCTCGATGAACCCGAACTGGCCGTAGCCCGCATTGTTGACGACGATGTCCAGCCGGCCGAAGTGGCCGTGGGCCTGGGCGACTGCGGCGAAGTCCGCCCCGCGGTCGGTGACGTCCAGTCGGATCGGCAGCAGCGCGTCGCCGTACTTGTCGGCCAGGTCCGCCAGCGTCGCGGTGTCGCGCGCCGTGGCCGCCACCTTGTCACCGCGGTCCAGGGCCGCGATTGCCCACTCACGTCCGAAGCCCCTCGATGCACCGGTGATGAACCACACTTTTTCGCTCATGATCAGGTTCAAGTCGCCCCAGCGAAGGCCAATTCCCGATCGCAGGAAGTTCACAGGGATTGCTACGGGTAGCGTCGGCGGCGTGAGTCGAGCGAGCCTGGAGAAGAACCCCCACGAAGTGGCATCGATGTTCGACGCCGTGGCGCGGCGCTACGACCTGACCAACACGGTGCTCTCGCTCGGGCAGGACCGGTTCTGGCGCCGGCAGACGCGTGCAGCGCTGGGAATCGGGCCCGGCGACAAGGTGCTGGACCTGGCCGCGGGCACCGCGGTATCGACGGTCGAGCTGGCGTCCTCGGGCGCGTGGTGCGTGGCCGCGGACTTCTCGGTGGGCATGCTCGCTGCCGGGGCCTCGCGCCCGGTGCCGAAGGTGGGTGCCGACGCCACCCGGCTGCCGTTCGCCGACGGGGTGTTCGACGCGGTCACCATCAGCTTCGGACTACGCAACGTTGTCGACCATGTGGCAGGGCTACGCGAGATGGCCCGGGTGACCCGGCCCGGCGGCCGGCTGGTGGTGTGCGAATTCTCCACGCCGACAAACGGTGCATTCGCCACGCTCTACAAGGAATACCTGATGCAGGCACTGCCGCGGATGGCCACCGCGGTGTCGAGCAACCCGGATGCCTATGTGTACCTGGCCGAGTCGATCCGGGCCTGGCCGGATCAGGACGAGCTGGCTCGTCGCATCGGCGACGCCGGGTGGTCACAGGTCAAGTGGCGCAACCTGACCGGCGGCATCGTGGCGTTGCACGCGGCGACGAAGCCGTCCCCCTAGCTCGCGTATCACTTGGTGACCGTGGGCCGATAGGACTCCGGCAGCTTTCGGGGCGCGCTCATCGGCCGGTGAAGTGCGGAACCTCGTCAAATAATTTGACGAGGCAACCGGGAACTACTCCGCCGGAAGCTCCTCGTTCAGCGGTGAGCGTTGGTGACCAGCTTGTTGACGATGCTGGTTGCCTGGTCGTGGATCTGATAGCCGCACACCTTGGCCTCGAGCGACATCTTGGACACCACCGACAGTGAGTGCTGGCATGCCCATCCATCGGTGCCCGCGCGGGTGGCTGTCTGGGTGATCAGGTCGCCGTCGACGACGAGATGGCCGATATTCCAGGTGCGGTCGCTGGTCTCTTCGCCCTGTTTCTCGCGGATCGGGATTGTGGAGCCCGCGCAGTTGCGCCATACCTTTTCCGAGATCCGGTGCATGGATTGCGTTTCAGCCTCCGACGCGTAAAGCACGGCGGCCTGTTGCACCAAGTGGTGGTGGTCTGAGTCGGGGTCCTGGGCCACCTGGGTGCGCACTGCCGTCCAGTAAGTGAACCGATAGTCCATCTCCTCGGCGGGAAAGAGTGCGGCCAGGCACTTTTCGTCGCGAATCCTCCAGAAGTTGTTGCTCATGTCCGCAGACTTGCTGGTGAACGTCAAGTTGTTGGCTCCGACGATCGATTTGAGTTCCTCGATCGGCAACATGATCTGCTCCAGCTTGTTCTCCTCCGGCGACGGAGTCTTCTTCAGGGCGGCGCCGGACACGGTGCTAGTGCAACCGGTGATGCCGACCAGTGCTGCCGCCGCGACGATCACGCACAACGTTCGAGTTCTGGGCACCCGGTCATTCTTGCCTGTTCCCATCGCCGAAACCGCATTCCAGCAGCACTTGTTCGAGTAACCATCTGCTGGAATGCCGTTTCGGCGGAAGATCAGGACAGAACCCGGCCGGTCGGCAGGACCCGGTTCACGGCGGCGAACCGCCGCAAGGATCGCCGATCGCGAGCGCTGACCACCGTCCCGGTCAGCTCGGCCGCCCGTGGATGCTGCATGGCCCGGATTGCGCGATGCGGCACGGCTCGCGGCCACCAGTCCGTCGGCGCGAACATCTGCCGGCGAAACGGCTCGAAGTGCTCACCCGCCGACAACTGGGTGCGGCATGCGTTCTCGAAGTACTCGCCGAACTCGGACCAACTCGCCGGCATCGGTCGGGTGGAGATGCCATAGCGCCGGTACCACGCGCAGCACTCCTGGTAGAGCTGCTCGTGTTCGTCGTCATCTAGCTTCCGGATGAAGGTATTCACCATCATCACAAGGCTTTCCACATAGGTGGCGTGCTGGAAGTGGAAGACGTCCGGGTTCAGCGCGTGGTACTTGTTCCCGGCCGGGTCGCGGCCCTTGACGTCTTCGTGCGCGAACCGGATGTACGGCCGCATGTCGACGTTGGTGTGGGCGATCCTGATCGCTTGCGTCACAGTGCGTTTGTGGTGGAGCCAGACTCGACGGTGCAACAGCGCATGCTGCGTGATCCCGGTGGCGATCGTCGGATGCAGAGACTGCAGGCACACCGCCCGGGGCAGCGTGAACAGGAACCGCCGATCCCCGAGGTAGCGCCACAGCAGTGTGCCCGGGCCGAGGTCGGCAGCCGTCACCCTCAGATCAGCGCCTTCTTGCGGCGGATCCGGCGGCGCAGGTCCTTCATGAGCACCGCATAGTTGCCGTTGCGCAGTGACTTCGGCAGGAACCGGTTGACGAACGCCACGAACAGAAATAGGTGTTCGAAGCGGCGCCGGTCGGTGTCGGTCCACTCCAGTTCCATCGCGTCGCGGAAAACGGGCGCCAGGAAGCCGATGGTCAAGAACCTCAGCAGCGGCGCCAGCATCTTCCGCATCGGCCAGTTGATCATCCGCAGTTCCACCAGGACCATGAGGTAATCCCGGACGAACGGGGTCATCTCGACGCGTTCGCATGCGGTGTTCCAGTACGCATCGAAGTCCGCCCTGGTCGCCGGCCACATCTCCTCGAGGACCTGCAAGGTGGTGCCGATGGTCATCGCGCTCTGGTAGAACGTCTCGGCCTGTTCCTCCGTCATCGTCCCGTAGAGAAGCTGATGGGTGTCCTCGTAGAAGATGAAAAGGCAGGCCGCCACCCACAACTGCAGTTCGCGGTTGAACGCGTTGTACTTGACCGGACTGTCTTCGGTGGACCGCACCTGCCGGTGCGCCACGTTGACGGCCTCCCGGTAGGCGTTCTTCTCCTCGTCGGTGCCGAGGATCGCGACGGTCAGGTATTGCGCGGTGGTGCGCAGCCGCTTCCACGGGTGGTGTACCAAACTTCCTGACTCCACCCGGCTTTCGGACACCCCGTACCCGACCTCAGGCCAGCTCATCTGCATGATGACGTTCGCTGCCGCCCCGGCGGCGGACCAGAAGTCCAGCGCGTCGGAGAGGTCGACGTGCTTCTTCCGGATCCACCGCGGCACCCGCTGAGTGACGGTGATGCGGGTTTCGGCAGTGGTCAACCGCGGCTCGGCGGCCAGATCCACGTATGTCGCTGGCATGGAACTCCTCTCGGGGCGAACGATGGCTAACGGGGGGACTACACGGTCTGCACGTCGTCGACGATCCAGCGGTCGCCGCTGCGCACGAGCTTGACCACCATCCGGTACTTCTGGTTACTACCCTGTGGTGCAGTCACATTGGTGACGTGCTGGTCGACGAACGCGACGACGGTTGCGGTGTCACCGTCCAGCGAGTCGACGGCCACGCGTTCGGCGGTGGCGGTCGCGACGCCCTTGCTGGTCACCACGATGTCGCGCAGCGCCTTGACCATCTCGTCGTACTTGGCCGCGAACGCCGGGGTGGAGCCGGAGACGATGTGGTCCCGGTTGGCGTCCATCTTCTGATAGTCGAAGGCGGCCATCGCCACCAGATAGTCGCGAGACATCTGGACGGCCTCGGTGCGCAGGGCGTCGTCCTGGCGGTGGTGGTACGCGCCGATGGACAACACCACGAGCGCGGCCGTGGCGGCAACGGCCACCACGGCGAGAAGGCCCGCGACCAGTCGGCGCTTGAGGCGGCTCGGTTCAGATACCTCGGGCTCGGCTTCCAGCTCAGCCTCGAGTTCGTCGGCTTCGTCTGCTGGGTCTTCGGTGGGATCCTCCAACGTCAGTACCGATTCACCGCGGTCGTCGACAGAGTCATCATCGGAATTGCTCACTGCGGGCCACCTTTCAGGATGCTGCGCCATTTGTACGCCAGCTGGGCCAGGGTCGGGATCTTGACCGGGTCACTGACCACGTCGGGTCCGATCGGATGTCCGGGGGTCTGTGAGTTCTGCAGGCCTAGATCGTTGGGTCGGGGTGCGTTGACCGCCCCCCGCATCAGCATGTCGGGTGCGGGCGGGCAGTACATCACCAGGTTTGGTTCGGTGGGACTGACATCGCCGATGGCCCGCCGGTCGACGTCGTAGTTGCACACCGGTCCCTGCGTGGCGATCAGTGAGAAATCCGCCCGGGTCTGGCCGGTGGCGTCGACCTTGACGATCGACGTCAGGTCCTGCAAGCCCTTGGGGATGGTCGTGAGCCCGGTCTGCAGCGAATCGGTACGGTCACCGATGATCGGGGTGACGGTGGCCAGGTTGGCCAGGGTGGCGCCGAACGTGCCCTGATAGGTATCCAGCACCCGCTGCAGCGACTTCAGTGCGCCGGGTGATCGATCGGTCAGGTACAGGAACGCCGGGCCACTGCCGTCGAGCTGATTGGCCAACCGTGAGCTGGCGGCCATACCGCGCACGAACGGGTCGCCTTGACCGGCCATGGTGGTTACCAATGCTGCGGTGCCCTCGATCAGTGGCTGCAGTTGACCGGTCTGGCTTCGGATGCGGGTGGACATGTCCGACGCGTTGTCGATCAGCATGGCCAAGTCGGGGCCCAGCCCGTCGAACGCGTTCGACAGTTCGGTTCCGACCGACTGAACCGCCTGGGTGTCAATGCCTTTCACCAGTTGCGCGGTGTCGCCCATGATCCGGTCCATCTGGATCGGTTGCCGGTCGGCCGGTGCGGCGATGGTGTCCCCGGAGGCCAGGTACGGGCCGGCGTCGGACTGCGGCATGATGTCGACGCTCTGGATGCCTGCGGCCGTGCCCATCCCGACGGTCAGGATCGCGTCGCGCGGGATCCGGGTGCCGGGGTCGATTGCCAGCCGCACCATGGCGGTGCCGTCGGGGTCGAGCCACACGTCGTCGACGGTGCCGACCTGTACCCCGCGCACGGTGACGCTGGTCCCGGCGGTCAGGCCGAACGCGTCGGTCATCGTCGCGGTCAGGGTCATCGGTGTCCGGAACCCTTGGGGTCCGGCCACGTAGCGGATGCCGAACGGGATGACGATCACGGCGATCACTGCGAAGATCGCCAGCTGAACCACTACCAGGCGTCTCAATTCAGACCTCCCGACAAGAACCCCTCCAAGGCGACGTCCCCGGTGATCGGGGTGCCGTTGACGATCAATCCTCCGGTGAGGAGTTTGTCGATGGTGCCCGGGATGTCCAGGGCGCCATCGAACATCAGGTAGTCGCCGTGTACCGAGTTGCCGAACTTCTCCAGGAAGTTGTTCATCGCGGCGAGCATCCCGCCGAGCCGGTCGTTGAAGGTGCCCATGGTCTGCACGACGGTGCCGGCGTCGTTCACCATGGCGTTGAGGTCGGTCGACGACAGCACGCTGTTGGCGGTGGCGGCCAGTGCGGTGGTAGCGGAGAACAGCGTCTGCAGCTTGGCGCGCTGGACATCGAGCATTGCCACCACCTTGGGCACCGCGTCGAGGTAGCCGGCAACGGTCTGCTGCTCGTGGCCGAACTGTCCGGTGATGTTGGCGGCCAGGCTCATTGCCTGGTCGAACTCGCCCTGGTGTTGGGAGGCCTTGGCGGCCAGCAGGGACATCGAGTCGATCAGACCACGCACCTTGTCGGCCCGCCCGCCGAACGCCTTGTCCAGTTCGGTGACGATGGTGGCCAGCTGGTCGACGCCGCTGCGGGACAGCAGTGCCCCGAAGGTGGCCAGCGCACTCTCGATCTGCGGCCCCAGCTCGGTGTGACTGGGTGGGATCACGTCGCCGTCGCGCAACGCCCGCTGCGGAGCCAGTTGGGCGCTGCTGAGCCGGACGAACGGATTGCCAAGGGCCGACGGCAGTTCCACGCTGGCCACGGTCGCGGAGTCCAGACCGTCGGCGTCGGCCAGGCTCAGCTGAACCGAGGCGCCCGAGGCGGCCAGGCTCATCCCGCTGACCCGGCCCACCACCTTCTGCCCGTTGCGCACGTCGGCCCCGATGGTGATGCCGTCGGCGGTCGGCAGCACCACGGTGACGGCCATCGTGTCACTCGGCGAGGTGCGACCAAGCGGCAGGTCCTGAATTCCGATATCGCTCAACGCCCATACGCCGGCGGTGGCCACGACGACCGCGCAACCGGCGGCCGCGCCCCGCAGGGTGGGCTTGGGCAGGGATCTAGGCATGACCGTTCACCTCGGGTACTTCGGGTTCGGCGCCGGTGCGTTGCCGGTGACGGCAGACACGATGCCCAGCGGGTCCGAGCGGCTGATCGGGTAGGAGATCGGGTTGGTGATCCCGGCACCCACACACATCGGCAGCATGTTGCGGTCGCAGAAATTCTGGGCCGCGGCGAACTGCGACAGCACCGTGGACACGTTCAACCGGATCCGGCCGCGCCGGTCCTGGCCGACGGTGTTGGACAGGTTCTGCATCATCAGGGGCACCAGGTCCATGAACTCGGCCAGCTGCGGTTGCTTGGCGGTCAGCACATCGCCGACGGCGTTGAGGTTGGCCGCGATCGTGCCCAGATCATCACCGTGCTGGGTGACGAAGGTGTCCACCTGATCGAGCACCACCTTCAGATCGGCCATGGGCTGGGCGATGTCGACTCCTGCGTCGGCCCAGCTTCCGCCGACCTGACCGAGCTCGTCGACCATCTGGTTCAGCGACACCTGACGCTGGTTGAACGCGGCCATCAGCGTGCTGAGGTTGTCCACCACCGCGCCGATGTCCTCGGCCCGGGCGCCGAGCACTCCGCTGGCCGCGCTGAGGTTGCGCATCGCGGAGTTGAACAGCTTGCCCTGATCGCGCCACTGGTCGGCACCGCGGGTGAGCACCGCGCCGATGTCACCCTGCTGCGGCCCGATCGCCGAGGTCAGTGTGCTCAGGCTGCCCAGCATGGTGTCGAAGGTGATCGGGGAGTGGCTGTGGTCGGCCCCGATGACGTGACCGTCGGCCAGGGTGGGCCCCGTTCCGCTGTAGGCGGGCCCGAGTTCGACGCTGCGGTCACTGATCAGGGCCGGGCTCACCACGTAGGCATCGGGTTCGGCGGGCAGCGCGACGTCGTCGGGCAGCGTCATGGTGACCCGCACCGTGGTGCCCTGTGGGGTCACCGCGGTGACCCGTCCCACCGGCACTCCGAGCACGGTGACCTTGCTGCCCGGGTAGATGCCGTTGATGTAGCCGAAATCGGCGTGCACGGTCCGGGCCCGGTCGGTGCGGCCGAACACGTACCAGCCGCCGGCGGCCAGACACAGGACCACGATGAGCGCCATCGAAATCTGTCGCTTCATCGGCATTCCCGCTGAACGTTGAGGAAGCACAACAGGTTGTCGGGCATCACCACGGACGGCGAGTTGACGTCGGCCCACGTGCCGTTGCCGGTGGAATTGGTGACCGCGCGGATCGCCGGGGGCATCTTCAGCAGGGTCTGGTCGATCTTGTCCACATTGGCTTTCAGGGTTCCGGTGACCGCGGTGAGGCCGGCGATCAAACTGCCGAAATCGGCCTGCTTCTCGGTGTAGATCGCGGCCAGGTGCCGCATGATCGCAGTCAGGTTGGTGACGATGTCGGTGAGCGCCTGGCGACGCGCGGCCAGTGAGGACACGATGTACTGGGCATTGGCCGCGGTGTCGGCCAGCGAATCGGTTTGATGCGACAGCATTTCGGCCATCGACCGGCTGATCCGCAGGATCTCGTCGATCTTGTCGCCGTTGTCGGCGAAGGCCGAACTGGCGGCGCTGATTCCGGCCAGCGCCTGGCCGAGTTCGGTGCTGTTGCCGGGCATGGTGTCGACCAGGGTGTTCATCATCGCCGTCAGTGGCTGCGCCTCGACGTGCTCGGCGGTGTCGGCGGCCTTACGGCCCACTTCGTCGAGGCTGTAGGGAACCGTGGTACGCGACAACGGAATCACGTTGGAGTCCAATCCATTTACCGCGCCCGCGGGCATGACATCCAGAAACCTCTTGCCCAGCACGGTCCGCAGCCGCACCGTCACCGTGGTGCGATTGCCGAGGGCCTGCGCCTTGTCGAGCCGGAAGCCGACGCGTACCCGGTCGACGGCCAGGGCCACGTCCTCCACCCGACCCGCCGGCACCCCGGCGACGTACACCGGGTCGCCCCCGGACAGACCGCTGGCATTGGCCAGCTCGGCGACATAGGCATTGGTCCGCACGTGGTAGACGGCGCGGGGGATGCCGATCGAGACGACCATGATGGCCACCAGGGTGACGGTGCCGATCATGCCCAGCGCCAACGGGATTGACGGGTTGTGTTTGCGCTGATCCTTCACGAAGAGGAAGATCACCGCGCCGACGACGAGGTCGATCAGTTTGACGAGAAACATCTACTGACACACCTCGGAATGCGTGTAGCCGAAGATGTTGGCTTCGTGGCTACGGATCTTGAGGGTGAAGTTGCACAGGTACAGGCTGACGAACCCGCCGTAGCTGGAAGTGCGGTTGATCGCGTCACCGAACTCGGGCAACCGGGTCAGCAACTTGGTGAATTCCTCGGTGTTGGGCTGCCAGGTCTGCAGCATGGCATTGAGATTGGTGATGGTGTCTCCGTAGGCCGCGCTCGAGTTGTTGACCGTGTTGGCCAGGGTGGCCAGCACGGCGTCGCCCTGGTCGATGAGCGTCTCGAACTGCCGGTCACCGGAGGTCACCGCTGCGCTGAGCCGGTTGAGCCCGCTGAGCATCTGTTCCAGTTGGGGCTGGCGGGTGTCCATGGTGCGCATCAACGTCGACATGTTGTCGATGAGCTGGGTGAAAATGCCCGCATTGCTACTCAAAGACGAAGTCATTGCGGCGATCTGGGTCAGCAGCGTGGTCAGGGTCTGGGCCTGGCCACTGAAGGTCTCGACGAATCCCCGGGTCAAAGTGTTGACCTGCTCGGGAGCCAGCGCGTCGAACAGCGGTTTGAACCCGTTGAGCAGTGCGGTCAGATCAACCGCGGGCGACGTCTGGGCCAGGGGGATGACGCCCCCGGCGGCCAGTCGCGCCGGAGGTTCGTCGGTGGAGACATCCATGATTGCCCCGCCCGGGTCGGACAGGGCCACATAGCGGGCACCGAGCATGTCGCCGTAGCGCACTGCCGCGGTGACATTGCTGGTCAGGGTGAAGTCGGAGTTGACCTCGATGTCGACATCGGCCCGGGTGGTGCCGTCGGTGTTGGGGGCAAACCGGATCGTATCCACCCGCCCGATCCGAATGCCGTTCATGGTCACCGGGTTTCCGACATTGAGGCCCTCGACGCTGGTGAACTGCGCCTGATAGGTGACGGTGCTACCGCGCACCGGCACCGACAGGGTGTTGATCACCAACACTGCACTGAGCACTCCGGCTGTACTGAAGATGCCCAGCTTGGCCCATGACTGCCACCGTCCGTTGCGGTTCATGACACCTGCACTTCCGTGCCGCGCACCAGGGGGCCCAGCATGAGGACAGTGGCGATGTTGGGTTGGGTCGAGGGGGTGCCGGCCGGGGGGGCCAGCTCGTCCTGCAGCACCGCCAGGGCATGGGCCTGGCCGTCGGCGTCGACGATGACCGACGCGGGCGCAGCCTCGGAAATCGATGACGCAGGTGCGGCTCCCGGAACTGCCTCGGCGGGAAGCGGTTCCGTAGGGATCGGGGCGGACTGCGGCAACCCGGGGCCCGGCGGCAGGAACGAATGCGTCGGCAGGTGCGGGGCCGGCGCGGTGAACGGTGTGACCGGCAGATCGGCGGCCGGGCGGGACAGCACGTCCACCGGCTGATCCGGTACCGCACCCGACGGAGCGGATTCGGCGCACCGGGCGCCCTGGGTGTTGCCGTACGCCGGACAGTCGGTCAGCGCGTACGGCATCGGTCCGGCGAAAGTCGCCACGGCGGTGATGTTGAACTTGCCCGTCGCGAACACCTTGGCGCCGGCCTCACCGAACGACTGGGCGCCGGCCAGGGTGTCCACCAGACCGAGTGGCTGGGCGGCGGTGGTCGCCATGATCTTGCCTGCCGAGTCGACGACGGTGATCAGCTGCGCGCGATGGTCGGAGAGGAATGAGGTGAGCACAGAGGAGAACCGGGCGAAACCGTCCAGCGCCGAGGCGAACTTCTTCTGGTCGTCGACCATCCGGTTGGACACTGACGTCGCCGCCGACAGCGTGGAGATGATGTCGGGGGTGGCGGTGTTCAGCGAGGCCATCACATCCCGGAATTGCGGTGTGGTGTCGAGGAACCGCACCAGCGACGGGGTCAGCACCTGGGCGCTCGCGCTCAGGTTGTCGATCGTCGTGCCCAGTTCGGTGCCGCGGTTGCGCAGTGACTGGCTGATCGCGGTGAGGGCGGTCTGCATGCGCTCGGGTTTGATCTGTGAGAACAGCTCGACGATCTTGGTGAACACGTCGTAGAGCGCCATCGCGTCGGGGCTGTCGTCGATCGCTACGGTGTCACCTGGCTTCAGCCCCGTTGTCGACCGGTTGTGTTGCGGGTCAACGAGTTGCAGGTAGATGTCGCCGAAGAAGGTGCGGGGCACGATCCGCGCGACGGTAGAGGACGGGATGATGCCGAGGCTGTCGGGTTCGATGGCCAGCCGGACCCGGGATGTGTGGGTGCCCGACTCGATGTCGGCGATGCGTCCGACGTTGACGCCGTGGTAGCGCACCGGGGATCCGCCGGTGATCAGGCCGGCCGACACCGGAACTCCCACGAACACATCGGCACTGCGTTCCAGATGTCCGGACGCCCGGGCCACCAGCGCCGACGCCACCGCTACCGCTACCGTGGCGGCGGCCAGGCCGCGCAGCGCCAGTTTCGCCCGGCTGGGTTCCGAATACCTGCGGCGCCTGCCGAATGGCCTGAGGCGCTTCACATTCCCATCCCGGGGATCTCGGGGACCAGGCCCCACAGGGCGAAGGTGAGCAGCACGTCGAGGATGCCGACCGCCAGGATCGCTGTGCGCAGTGCCCGGCCGGCGGCTTGTCCCACCCCGGCGGGCCCGCCCGAGGCGAAGTAGCCGTAGGTGCAGTGCACCAGGGCCACCACGATCGCGAAGACGATCGCCTTGATCCCCGAATAGAGCAGGTCGCGCGGGCCGAGGGCCAGGTGGAAGAAGTAGTCGTACGTGCCGGGGGACGCGCCGTTGAAGATCACCACCACCGTACGGGTGGACAGATAGCTCGCCAGCAGGCCGATCATGTAGATCGGGATGACGCAGACCACCGAGGCCAGCACGCGCGTGCCGACCAGGTACGGGATGGAGCGCAGTGCCATGGCGTCGAGCGCGTCGATCTCGTCGGAGATCCGCATGGCCCCGATTTGGGCGGTGAAGCCCGTTCCGACCTTGGCGGCCAGGGCGATCGCCACCACCACCGGCGCCAATTCGCGGGTGTTGGCGATCGCGGCGAGCATGCCGGACAGCGTGTTCATGCCGACCAGGTCCAGGCCGCGCTGGGTCTCGACGCCCAGCATCATGGCCGCGGCCAGCGACATGGCGAACACGATCCCGATGGTTCCGCCGCCGGACAGCAGGGAGCTGGTGCCGAAGGTGACCTCGCCGATCTGGCCGAGGGTGTGCTTGCGGTAGCGCACCAGGGCATACGGCAGTGAACCGAGGACCTTGGCGTAGAAGGTGACGTGCTGGCCGGCCACCGTGAGTGCGTCGTACCCGGCGACCGCGGGTCGCGAAATCCGCTGCAGGGCAGCACTGCTGGTAAGTGCGGTCATCTGTAGCTGCCCACGGCCGGAACCACCACGGTGTACAGCGCCGACATGGTGGTGTTGAGGATGAAGACCAGTGCGAAGGCCAGCACCACGGCCTCGTTCACCGCGTTGGCCACCCCGCCGGCGCCGCCCTTGGTGTGCAGGCCCTTGAAGGTGGCGACCAAAGTCGCGGTAAGTCCGAACACCGCTGACTTGATCAGTGCCATAACGAAATCCGACACCTGGCCGTACTGGCTGAACGTGGCCAGGAACGTTCCGGCGGGCAGGTGCTGCACGCTGATGTGGTACAGGTAGCACGCCATCACGCCGCCGAAGGTGACGATCGAGCACAGGGCCAGGGCCACGATGACGGCGGCGACCAGCCGCGGTGCCACGAGTCGCTCGATCACATCCAGGCCCATGACCTCCATCGCGTCGATCTCTTCGCGGATGGTGCGCGATCCCAGGTCGGTGCAGATCGCCGAGCCGGCCACGCCGGCCATCATCAGCGCGCACACCAGGGCCGCGGCCTGGCCGACGATGATGAACGCCACCACCGCGCCCGAGTAGCCCCCGGCGCCGATGCGCCCGGCCAGCTCACCGACCGACACGGCGATGAACACCCCGATGGGCATCATCAGCAGCAGGGCCGGCCCGGTGCACACCCGGCCGATGAACAAGGTCTGGTTGACGACCTCGTCGAGCACCAGTCGCCGGCGGACCACCGCGGTGACGACGCTGACCAGCGCCTGCACCGAGAAGCCGAGCACGTGGCCGCCCTGGACCAGGACGTCCCGAACTGGGCCCTTGGACGCTGGTAGCTCGTATGTCATCGAGTTCCTTCCGCGCTTGTCGTGGCATGCGCGGGGCCGGCCGGTGACACCGGTAGTGCTGAGCACCGTTTCGACCCCCCGGCCGCCTGTGGAGCATGTCACATTTCGTGACGCCACCGCAAGAATTAAGTGAATGGTCATTCTCGAGTCGGCCGAGCATGTCTTCGGAGGTCCTGAATGGTGGACGGCTCGAGTTTGTGAGCATCGGATCGCGACCGGTCGGCCTGAATTCAACTCGGCGTGTCGGCCGGGTGTGAAGCGGAATCGGCATTAACTTAACGCCCACAGGGGTCGCCGAGCTGAGGTGGTATCGGGATGTCGGGTGGGGCTGGGGAACGTCACATTTCACGGCGGTCGTTTCTGGCCGGAACGGCCACGGCGGGGGTGGCCGCTGCGGCGCTGAGCAGACCGGCGACCGCGCACGCCGCGCCCGGGTCCACGGTCGCGATATTCGGTGCCGGGGTGGCCGGCCTGACTGCCGCGCACGAGTTGGCCGAGCGCGGGTACCGGGTCACGGTGTTCGAGCGAAAAGCCTTGGGCGGCAAGGCACGGTCGATCCCGGCACCGTCGCCGTCGGGCAGCGCCCTACCGGCCGAACACGGCTTCCGGTTCTTCCCGGGCTTCTACCGCAACGTCACCGACACCATGCGGCGTATCCCGTTCGCCGGCAACACCTTCGGCGTATGGCAGAACCTGACCCGAGCCACGTCGTATCTGCACTCGGGGCTGGGGCGGGCGGATCTGACCATTCCGCTGCCCTTTCCGATCCCGACGCTGCCCAACCCCATCACCCCGAAGGCGTTCACCGAGTCGGTGGCCGCGGTGTTCCAGACGCTGTTCCGGTTGCCGCCGTTGGAAGCGGTGTACGCCGCGCAGAAGCTCGCGGTCTACGTCACCAGCTGCGATGAGCGCAAGCTCGGTCAGTGGGACAACATGACCTGGGAGAAATACATCGGGGCGGACCACAAGAGCAAGGAGTACAACCGCTACCTGGCCGACGGCATCATCCGGAACCTGGCCGCCTCCAAGTCCAAAGACGCCAGCGCGCATTCGATCGGGCTGGTCGGCGAGGCCTCGGTGTGGTCGATCCTGCTGCTGGGCAACGACATCGACAACAAGGGGTTCGACCGGGTGCTCAACGGGCCCACCAGCCTGCAGTGGATCGATCCCTGGGTGGCCCACCTGCAGTCGCTGGGGGTGACGTTCCGACTCGGTCAGGCGCTGGCCCGGCTGACCCCGAACGGTCGCCACATCGCCTCGGCAACTGTGGTGGACGGCAACGGGGTGGCCCAACCTGTGGTCGCGGATTGGTACATCTCTGCCGTGCCCTGCGAGAAGCTCGCGGCGGTGCTCACCCCCGACGTGATCGCCGCCGATCCCAAGCTCGCCAATGTGGCGGCGTTACGCACCGAGTGGATGAACGGGCTGATGTTCTTTCTGCGTGAGCGCGTCGACGTCACGAAGGGGCACGTCAACTACGTCGACTCCGGGTGGGGGCTCACCTCCATCAGTGAGGCCCAGTTCTGGAAGCGGCCGCTGACGTCCTATGGGGACGGCACTGTCAAAGACTGTCTGTCGGCGATCATCTCGGACTGGAGCACGCAGGGGAATTTCAACGGGCTCAGTGCCAGGCAGTGCACCCCGCCGCAGATCGCCGCCGAGGCCTGGGCGCAGATCAAGGCACATCTCAACGACACCAGCATCGTGGTCACGGACAAGATGGTGCATTCGTGGTTTCTCGACCCGTCGATCATCGACTCGGGCACGCCCAACGTGCGCAATGATGAGCCGCTGTTCATCCAGGACCCGGGTTCGTGGGCGCGCCGGCCTGAGGCCGTCACCGGGATCGACAATCTGTTCCTGGCCGGCGAGTGGATCAAGACCGACCAGAACGTCACCACGATGGAGGGCGCCAACGAAGGCGGCCGGTACGCCGCCAACGGGGTGCTGCTGGCGTCGGGCTACTCAGGGTCGAAGGCCAACGTCCTCGGGTTGTTCCAGGCGCCGTGGTGGGGCCCGTTCAAGGCGGCGGACAAGGCGCGGTACCGGGCCAGGCTGCCCCACGCGCTGGACATCGTCGACACCCGCTGGCCGACCTGACCCGCTTAGTGAAAACAATTACCATTAACCCTACGATGGGCCGGTGACGTCGACCGGATCGGTACCCGTGCTCGCGGTCGCCGGGCACCTGGGCGCCGGCAAGACCACGCTGCTCAACCATCTGCTGCGCAACAGCCGCGGCGTCCGGATCGGTGCGCTGGTCAACGACTTCGGCGCGGTCAACATCGACGCCATGCTGGTGGCCGGTCAGGTCGACGCGATGGCATCGCTGTCCAACGGATGTATCTGTTGTGCGGTCGACGGCGAAGAAGTCGGCGAGATGCTGGGCAGGCTCGCGGCTGTCAAACCCCGGCTGGATCTCATCGTGGTGGAGGCCAGTGGCGTGGCCGAGCCGGCCTCCCTGGCCCGCACCATTGTCACAGTCGACGATCCCCGGTTCCATTACGCCGGCCTGGTTCTGGTCCTCGACGGCCTGCAACCCGACCTGAGTCACGGGCTGCCGGTCGCCGATCTGGTGGTGCTCAACAAGGCGTCCTCGTGCGCCGACATCGACGGCCTGCTCGCACGGATCCGCAAGTTCAGTCCCCGGGTTCCGGTGCTGCCCACCGACTTTGCCCGCGTCGACCCCGAGTTGCTGATCGACCCGCCGCAGCCACGGGTTCCGCAGGCCCAGCTGTCTTTCGACGAACTGCTGCGCGAGGAGCACGATCACGACCATCCCGAGTATCAGAGCGTCGAGTTCCGCACCGATGCCGCGGTCAACCCACGCTTGTTCATGGAGTTTCTGCGGGACCGCCCCGAAGGGCTTTACCGCGCCAAGGGTTTCGTCGACTTCGGCGCTCAGCGCTTCCTGCTGCAGTTGGTCGGCAGCGCGCTGCGTTTCGAGAAGCGGCGTGCGGGCGGCACCGAGCTTGTGCTGATCGGCACCGGGATGGACCCGTCGGCAGTACTGGCGGGGCTCGAGCGGTGCACCGGTGAGCCGGCCGACGAGAACGCGATGTTGGGGGTGCTCAAGTACGTGGTGTAGCCGGCGGCGGCGGTTGCCCGTCCGGCTATCCTGGCCGCTCACTCGAATTCAAGGAGCGGCATTGTTCAAGGTCAACGAGTACTTCGGCGGCGACGTCGCATCGATCGCCTTCACGGCACCGGAGGGGCCTGCGACCGTGGGCGTCATGGCCGTCGGCGAGTACGAGTTCGGTACTTCCCAGCTCGAGATCATGCGGGTGGTGTCCGGCGCTCTGACCGTCAAGTTGCCCGGCAGCGAGCAGTGGGAAACCTTCGCGGCGGGAACACAATTCACCGTGCCGGCCGACAGCAAGTTCCAGGTCCGCACCGAGGTCGAGACGGCCTATCTGTGTGAGTACCGATGACCTGAGGCTCTACTGGCCTCTCGGTGCACCGCGTTCTACCCCAGGGCGCTTCCAAGGCGCGAAGCGCAGCCCCGGCGTAGAAAGCGACGCGCAGCGCCCACGTGTGCGGACCACTCGATCCGGGTAACCAGTCACGCATGCGACCGATCACCCTGGCCAAGACGGCCACCGCGGCACTGACCACTGCGCTTGTCGGCGGGCTGGCCAGTCGGCCCGCGCAGTCGAGCTGGTACGAACAGCTGCGCAAGCCGTCGTTTCAGCCTCCGCGACAAGCCTTTCCGGTCGTCTGGCCGATCCTGTACGCCGGCATCGCGGTGGTATCGGCCCGTACGATCGACCGGCTGCGCGCCGATGGTCACCCGGACCGGGCTCGTCACTACACAGTGGCCTTGGCAGGCAACCTGGCCGTCAACGCGGCATGGTCATGGGTGTTCTTCTCCCGCCGCCAACTCGGCGCCGCGGCCGTCACCGCCGCTGCACTGACCGCCAGCAGCGCCGATCTGACCCGTCGCGCAGTACAGGCGCAAGGTGGCCCCGGCGCGGTGCTGGCGCCCTATCCGCTGTGGTGTGCCTTCGCGACGGCGCTGTCCACCCGGATCTGGATGCTCAACCGCAATGACCGCGCTCAGCTGAACGGTTTGCGCTGATCCAGGCGACGCGACGCCAGACCGGCGCCCCGCCACACCCGGGCGACCCAGTCGTCGTCCTCTTCGGTGACCAGGTTGCCCATCACCCGCACGGCGATGTTCATCAGGAACGACGAGCGGACCGCGACCGGACCGGACGCCGGCAGGAACCGGGGCAGCGTGAGCAGCAGGGCCAGTCGTCGGGCGATCGAGAACCCGTGGGCGTAATGCTCCTGCAAAACCGCGGGCCAGGCTTGTGAATAGTCGCCGGACCCGAGCAGCTCGGCCGCCAGCCGGCCAGTTTCCAGCCCGTAGTCGATGCCCTCGCCGTTGAGCGGATTGACGCATGCCGCCGCATCGCCGATGAGCATCCAGTTGGGCCCCGCCACCCCGGACACCGCACCGCCCATCGGCAGCAGCGCCGACAGCGCCGCCCGCGGCTCCCCGGAAAATCCCCACTCCCCGCGGCGCAACTGGGTGTAATACGACAGCAACGGGCGCAGGGCGGCGTTGGCGGGACGTTTGGCCGTCGCCAGGGCGCCCACACCGATGTTCACCTCGCCGTTGCCCAGCGGGAAGATCCAGCCGTAGCCGGGCAGCACCTGACCTTCGGGGGAGCGCAGCTCCAGATGCGAGGTGATCCACGGCTCGTCAGCTCGGGGCGTGGCGATGTAGGCCCGGATGGCGGTGCCGTAGACGGTTTCCTTGTGCCACGTACGGCCGAGCACACGGCCCAGGGTGGAGCGGGCTCCGTCGGCCACGATCAGATGGTTGCAGCCGATCGTGGCGCCGTCATCGAGCTGCACGGATTCGACTCGTCCACGTGAGTCATAGTTGACCCCAACCGCTTTGGTGCCCAATCGCATCTTGGCGCCGTCGTCGGCGGCGACGGAGCGGATCCGGTCGTCGAGTTCGGTGCGCGGGACCGCACTTCCGGTGGACGGGAACGACGGCCCGGGCCACGGCACCTCGACGTCGGCGCCGAACCCCGACATCCGCAGGCCGTGATGGCGGATCCGGGTGTCGAGCCACGGGCCCATGCCGAGCCGTTCCAGCTCGGCGACCGCGCGCGGCGTCAGTCCGTCGCCGCAGGACTTGTCCCGGGGGAACTGCGCGGCATCGACCACCAGCACGTCACGACCGGCTCGAGCCGCCCATGCGGCGGCCGCCGACCCGGCCGGCCCGGCGCCGACGACGACCACGTCTGCCTTGATATCCATTGCTCCCAGTATGTTGGACGAATGAGGACACCAGCGACTGTGGTGGCAGGCGTTGATTTCGGGGACGCGGCGTTCGCCGCCGACGTCCGGGACAGCGTCGCCAGGATCGAACAACTGATGTCTGACGAGCTGGGCAAAGCCGACGAGCTCATGGCCGAGGCGGTCCAGCACTTGTTCCAGGCCGGGGGCAAGCGGTTCCGCCCGCTGTTCACCGTGCTCTCGGCGTCCCTGGGGCCCCGGCCCGACGACCCTCAGGTCGCGATCGCCGGTGCGGTCATCGAGCTGGTGCACCTGGCCACGCTGTATCACGACGACGTGATGGACGAGGCCCAGATGCGTCGCGGGGCGCCGAGCGCCAACGCCCGGTGGGGCAACAACATCGCGATCCTGGCCGGTGACTACCTGTTCGCGACGGCCTCGCGGCTGGTTTCGCTGCTCGGGCCCGATGCGGTGCGTGTGATTGCTGACACATTCGCCCAACTGGTGACCGGCCAGATGCGCGAGACCCGCGGTGCGGCCGAGCATGTCGACTCCGTCGACCATTACCTCAAGGTGGTCTATGAGAAGACCGCCTGTCTGATCGCTGCCTCGGGACGGTTCGGCGCGACGTTCTCGGGTGCCGATGCCGACCAGATCGAGCGGCTGCACCGCCTGGGCGGGATCGTGGGCACCGCGTTCCAGATCTCCGACGACATCATCGACATCGACAGTGAGCCCGACGAATCGGGCAAGGTTCCGGGTACTGACCTGCGCGAAGGCGTGCATACCCTGCCGGTGCTGTATGCGTTGCGCGAGTCGGGGCCGGATTCCGACCGGTTGCGCGAGTTGCTGGACACGCCCGTCGAGCGTGACGAGGACGTGGCCGAGGCGTTGGCGCTGCTGCGGCGGTCGGCCGGCATGGTCCGTGCCAAGGAGACCGTGGCCGAGTACGCGGCGCAGGCACGTGACGAGTTGGCCGGCCTTCCGGCCGGGCCCGGGCGTGACGCGCTGGCCACACTGGTGGACTACACGGTCAACCGTCACGGCTGATTCCGGAACCACGGACGGTAACTGAGCGTTTAATCAGCGATGGTTGCCGAGTAGTTGCCCGTTAGGAGGAAACTGCGATGACGTGGAACCCGCATGCGAACCGGATCAAGACATTTCTGTTGTTGGTCGGTTTTTCGGCGTTGATCGTGTTCGTCGGTTCGTTGTTCGGCCGCAACGTGATGTACCTGGCGGTGCTGTTCGCCGTCGGCATGAACGTCTACGTGTACTTCAACAGCGACAAGATGGCGCTGCGCGCGATGCACGCCCAACCGATCACCGAGGTGCAGGCGCCCGAGATCTACCGGATCGTGCGGGAGTTGGCCACCACGGCGCATCAGCCGATGCCGCGCCTGTACATCTCTGACACCGCCAACCCGAACGCGTTCGCCACCGGTCGCAACCCACGCAATGCCGCGGTGTGCTGCACCACGGGCATTCTTCAGCTGCTCAACGAGCGCGAGTTGCGTGCGGTGCTCGGGCATGAGCTCTCCCACGTCTACAACCGCGACATCCTGATCTCATGTGTGGCGGGCGCGATGGCATCGGTGATCACCGCCCTGGCCAACATGGCGATGTTCGCGGGGATGTTCGGCGGCAACCGTGAAGGCACGAATCCGCTTGCCATGCTGCTGGTTTCGCTGCTCGGACCGATTGCGGCGACGGTGGTCCGGATGGCGGTTTCCCGCCAGCGCGAGTACCAGGCCGACCAGTCCGGAGCCGAATTGACCGGTGACCCACTGGCATTGGCCTCGGCGCTGCGTAAGATCTCCGGTGGCATCGAGGCGGCACCGCTGCCCCCGCAGCCCCAGTTGGCCGATCAGGCGCACCTGATGATCGCCAGCCCATTCCGGGCCGGCGAGCGCATCGGCAAGTTGTTCTCGACGCACCCGCCGATGGACGAGCGGATCCGTCGTCTGGAGGACATGGCCGGGCGCGGTCCGGGCCACTACTGAGTTTCCTTTTGCACCGCGAGCGTGCATGTCTGCTGCCCGACACGCCGCACCACGGCAGCATTTTGCGCACGCTCGCACAATCGTCAACGTGCACACAGTGCGATTAGCGTCGAATCCACACCCCCTGCGCGTACCGACGACGTTTAATTGACGTACGCGGTCGGCATGCGGGAGGAAATTCGATGACTTGGCACCCCACCGGCAATACCGTCAAGACATTCATCCTGCTGATCAGCATGTCGGCGCTGATCGTCTTCATCGGCGGTCTGTTCACCAATGCCACTGGTTCGCGTATCTACCTGTGGATCTCGGTGTTGATGGCAGTCGGCATGAACGTCTACACGTACTTCAACAGCGACAAGCTCGCACTCAAGGCCATGCACGCGCAGCCCGTCACCGAGCAGCAGGCGCCGGAGATCTACAAGATCGTGCGCGAATTGGCGACCACCGCTGATCAGCCGATGCCGCGGCTGTACATCGCCAACACGGCCAATCCGAATGCATTTGCCACCGGGCGCAATCCCCGCAACGCCGCGGTCTGTTGCACCACCGGCATCTTGCAGATTCTCGACGAGCGCGAACTGCGAGCAGTGTTGGGCCATGAGCTTTCGCATGTCTACAACCGCGACATCCTGATCTCGTGTGTGGCCGGCGCGCTGGCTTCGGTGATCACCGGACTGGCGCACATGGCGATGTTCGCCGGTATGTCCGGTGGTGGCCGACAAGGCGGCGGCGTGAATCCTATTGCTCTGTTGTTGGTTTCGTTGTTGGGACCGATCGCGGCAACGGTGGTGCGGATGGCGGTTTCGCGCTCGCGGGAATACCAGGCCGATCAGTCCGGTGCCGAGTTGTCGGGTGATCCACTGGCTTTGGCATCGGCATTGCGCAAGATCTCCGGTGGGGTGGAGGCGGCGCCGCTTCCTCCGCAGCCGCAGTTGGCCGATCAAGCGCATCTGATGATCGCCAGCCCCTTCCGCTCTGGCGAGCGCATCGGCAAGCTCTTCTCGACGCATCCACCGATCGCCGATCGGATCCGCCGGCTTGAGGACATGGCGGGTCGAGACGGATCACGCCCCGGCTACTTCTGATCTCCAGCAAGGGCGACTGGCCAGTTATGGCACGCGTCTTCGTGGTCTGCGTGTCGGGGTGCGTCGAGCAAGCACTTCCCGCTCGACTGACGCCCCGAGGACTGACGAGACACCGCGAGCGTGCGTGAACAGTTGCCGAAACATGGTGTGTCGGCGACAGACACGCACGCTCGCGGTGCAAGCCGTGCAGTGGGGAGAACCTACGCGGCGCCGGCGAGGGTCTCGATGTGGGTGGGGGTCACCCGCAGCACGTCGGCGCTGGCGATGTCGTAGAACAGGCCGATCACGTTGACCCGGCGGGCCAGGGGGTGCGCTTGCAGCGTCTGAACCTGCACCGCGATGTTCACCATCGACAGCTGATCGACCATCCCGAAACCGGCATCGGCTGCCGACTGAGCCACCGGGTGGCGGCCCTCGTCGAACGCTGCGACAGACGGATCGCCATGGGCCAGCCAGGATTCCAGGTGCTTGTCGCCCGCGTCGGTCTTGCCCAGCATCGCGGTCATCGCGCCGCAGCTCGAGTGCCCGCACACCACGATCGAGGAGACGTTGAGCTTGTCCACTGCGAACGCGATGGCGGCTTCGATCGACGCGTCGGCCTGGCCCGCCGGGATCATGTTGCCGACGTTGCGCACGGTGAACAGATCGCCCGGACCGCTGCTGGTGATGACGTTGGGCACGACCCGCGAATCGGCACAGGTGAGGAACAGCGTCTCGGGCCGCTGGGCGTGCGCCAGCTCCTGCATGTGCGGGCGCAGCACCGGGGCGGTGCGACGGTGGTAGGCGGCCAGGCCGTGCAGCACCGACGACGTCTCCTCGCGCTGCCAGGAGCTCCACGGCACCACGCCGGAGCGCTTGTCGAACGGTGTGAAGCCACGCATCGGCGGGCCGGTGACGGCGCTGCCCATCTCGACCGAACCCAGGTCGTGGATGTCGACCGTGCCACCGGTGGCCACGTGCTGGCGCTGCCACTCTTCGATCGTTTCGTGGGCCGCGTGGTCGATGAAGTCGACCGACAGCTCGATGGCCACCGACGTGCCCGTGGGGACCTCCGCCAATGCGCTGGTGAGCCTGGGCAGGGACAGGAACGTGCAGGAGCCCTCGATGGCGACGCGCCAGGTGTCGGTACCGGTGGGCTCGGCGACGATGTTGGTGCGGACCACCCGCCACACGGTCAGGGCAATGGCGAGCGCGAGTCCGATCAGCACGCCTTCGAGCAGGTTGAGGAACACCACGCCGGCCACCGTTACCACATACACCGCGAGATCGCCTGTACGCCTGGCAGTTTCGATGTGAGCACGCTTGACCAGCTGGCAGCCGATGACGATCAGCAGGCCGGCCAGGGCGGCGGTCGGGATCATCTGGGCCAGGCCGGCGAACGGCACCGCGAACGCCAGGATCCAGACGCCGTGCAGGATCGCTGCCGCCCGGGTGCGAGCTCCGGCGGCAACGTTGGTGGAGCTGCGCACGATCACACCGGTGACGGGCAGCCCGCCGACGGCGCCGGAGGCGATGTTGGCCGCGCCCTGGCCGATCATCTCGCGGTCGAAGTTGGTGCGCGGGCCGGTGTGCAGGCGGTCCACCGACACCGCCGACAGCAGGCTCTCGACGCTGGCGATCAGCGCGACGGTGAGCACTCCGGCAGCGAAGGCGCCCCAGTTGCCTTCGGGCAGGCCGGGCAGGGCCAGCGCGTCCAGCAGGGAGCCGTTGATCTGGATGCGGGTGACGTCACCGAACGCCGGCAGCAACGACAGCGCGGTGACGCCGACGATGGCCACCAGCGGGCCGGGCACCTTCTTGACGGCAGTGGGCACCCAGCGCCAGCCGACCAGGATCGCGATCACCAGCGCGCCCAGGACGACACCGTGGCCGTGAGCGTTGATCAGCTGACCTGGCAGTTCGGCGACGTTCGCCCAGGCCGAGCTGTTGGAACTGCCGCCGAGCAGCACGTGGATCTGCTGCAGCGCGATGGTGATGCCGATGCCGGCCAGCATCGCGTGCACGACGACGGGGGAGATGGCCAGTGCGGCGCGTGCCACCCGGCTCAGTCCGAACAGCACCTGCAGCACGCCGGCGCACACGGTGATGGCGCAGGTGACTGCCCAACCGAACTGCGAGATCAGGCCGGCGACCACCACGGTCAGCCCGGCCGCGGGACCGCTGACCTGCAGCGGCGATCCGCCCAGGGCGCCGGCGAGGATGCCGCCGACGATGGCGGCGATGATGCCGGCGAGGACGGGAGCGCCCGACGCCACTGCGATACCCAGCGACAACGGCAGGGCGACCAGGAATACGACCAGAGACGCCGGCAGGTCGTATCGCAGCACGGACCGGGCCCGTCCTACGAAATCAGTGGTTTGCTGCATGCAACGCCTCCGTCTGGAGTTGGTGATGCGCGGGCTCGCCTCATCGCGGGCCCGCGCACAAGTATTGACGCCGTTGTCGGTGAACAACTTCGAAAGGTGTTGGAGCGCAGTGCGACACGGGCCACTTTCTGGACCCGTCGAAGCTCGGCAACACCCAATTGCTATGAGCGAGAGTATTTATCGCTGTGAGCTGGTGCAAGGAAGTTTGGGCCATGCATAGAGAACCCAAATGTTTCGGGAAAGTATCTCACTGTGAATTTGCCTGGTGCGCACGGCTAATCGCCTGGAATGGGAATCGGGGCGGCGCCAAGTGTTCACCAATTCGTTGGAAACTGTATGTATCGCAAGTTGTTTGAGTCAGGTCACCACAGGTCGCCAAGGTGACGAGCGTCATAGAAGTCTCATAGAAGCGGTATTCCCTTAGAAGTCCATATGAACTCCGTGACAACCGTCTGTGTACTCCGCACAATGGAAATATGACGACGATGTCCGTTTCACCTCGTGCCCAGCAACCGCGGCAGGCCATCCTCGGACAGTTGCCGAAGATTCATCGCGCCGATGGGTCTGCGATTCGCGTACTGCTGGTCGACGACGAGCCGGCGCTGACCAACCTCGTCAAGATGGCCCTGCACTACGAGGGCTGGGAGGTCGATGTGGCGCACAACGGCCATGACGCGGTCACGAAGTTCGACGAGATCGAACCCGATGTCGTCGTGCTCGACATCATGCTGCCCGACATCGATGGCCTGCAGATTCTGCAGCGGGTCCGCGAGGCCGACGGCTATACGCCCACGCTGTTCCTCACGGCCAGGGATTCGGTACTGGACCGGGTGTCCGGCTTGACCGCCGGCGCCGACGACTACATGACCAAACCGTTCAGCCTCGAGGAACTGGTCGCCCGGTTGCGCGGGCTGCTGCGCCGGTCCAGCCACACCACGCCGCCGGCCGACGAGACTCTCAAGGTCGGGGACATGGTGCTCGACGGAGCCAGCCGCGAGGTCACCCGCGGCGGCGAGCCGATCAATCTGACCGTGACCGAGTTCGAGCTGCTGCGCTACCTGATGCGCAACCCGCGCCGGGCTCTGAGTCGCGCCGAGATTCTCGACCGGGTATGGAACTACGGGTTCGGCGGGAAGTCCAGCATCGTCGACCTCTACATCTCCTACCTGCGCAAGAAGGTTGACACCGACCGCGAGCCGATGATCCACACCGTGCGCGGGGTGGGTTACATGCTGCGGCCGGCGTCGTGACTCGCTGATGCCGCCCAGGCGTTGGGGGCCGCGCTCGCTGCGCCGGCAATTGGTGCTAGGTGTCAGTGCGCTCGTCACGGTGGTGCTGTTCGCGGTCGGTGCGTTGTCGGTGTACAGCCTGCACACGTATGTGACGACGATGAGCGACACCGAGGTGTCGCGGTCGTTGGCGGCGTTCAGCCATTCCCTTGAGAAGTGGCGGGAGAGTCGGAACGACCACGACTTGGCGTCAGACACCGATGCGCTGACGGCGTTCGTCGGGCAGGCTCCGGGCAATCTGATCGCGGTGCTGCACGACGGCGAGGTGGTCCAGTCAGCGGTGTTCTCCGACGGTGAGCCGCACCCGGCGCCGGCGACGGTGACCCGCGCACTCGACCAGTACGCCTGGACCGACGAGCATCCCCGCACGGTGAAGCTTCCGGTGCTGGGCTCCTATCGATTGGCCAGTCAGCCCGCGGGCAACGGTGACGTGCTGGTCTCGGGGGTGTCGCTGGACAGCGCGAACTTGGTGATCGCCCGCAAGACGGTGACCGTCGGGGTGATGATCGTCATCGCCCTGATCGTCACCGCATTGGGCACGGTGGCGGTGGTGCGCTACGCGCTGCGGCCGTTGAGCCGGGTGGCGGCCACCGCGGCCAAGGTGGCCAAGTTGCCATTGGACGGTGGCGATCACCGCATCACGACCCGGGTGCGGGACAAGGACACTGATCCGGACACCGAGGTCGGCCTGGTGGGGGAGACCCTCAACCAGCTGCTGGCCAACGTCGACAGCGCGCTGGCCGCGCTGGCCGACTCCGACCGGCGCACCCGACAGTTCCTCACCGATGCCAGCCATGAGCTGCGCACTCCGCTGGCAGCGATCCAGGGGTATGCCGAGCTCACCCGGCAGGACAGCGCGAACCTTCCGCCGACCACCGAATACGCGTTGGCCCGCATCGAGGCCGAGGCGCGGCGGATGACCGGGCTGGTCAGCGACCTGCTGCTGTTGTCGCGGTTGAGCGAGGGGCAGGAACTGGAGACCGACGACATCGACCTGAGCGATCTGGCGGTGGATGCGATCAATGATGTGGCGGTGGGCGCGCCCGAACATCACTGGGTGGCCGAGCTGCCCGACGATCCGCTGTGGGTACGCGGGGACCTGGCCCGGCTGCACCAGATGGTCAGCAATCTGTTGACGAATGCCCGGATACACACGCCGCCCGGCGTGACCGTCACAATTGCATTGACCGAGGTCGGTGAATTCGCCGAATTGACGGTGGCCGATGACGGTCCGGGAATTGATGCCGAATTGTTGCCGAATCTTTTTGGCAGATTCGTCAGGGCCGATAAATCGCGGTCGCGGGAATTGGGTAGTACCGGGTTGGGGCTGGCTATCGTGGCCTCGATCGTCGAGGCGCACCACGGAACCGTCGCAGTCGCTTCAAGGCCTGGTCGTACGGTGTTTACCGTGCGGATCCCGCTCGCCGGTGAGGTCGCCCCGGAGACGGTTGCCGCGCATGCAAAAAATATGAATTAGGCCTGAACATTCTTTGACCGCCGGGCCGTATGCACTAATTCGTATGTGTTCAACATGAGTTGATGGACCCTGGCTGAATCGCTCCTTAGGCTGGAACTACCTCAGCAAGAGAAAGGCCAGGTAATTCAATGATGAACATCTGGAAAAATGTTGCCGTCGCTTCCATGGCGACCGGGATGGCGGTGGGCGCGTTGGCGCTGGCCGGTCCTGCCGCCGCGGCACCGAGCGGCACGGGGTCGGCGCAGCAGACGATCAAGCAATTGGAGGACGAGGGCTACCGCGTCATCCTGTCGCGGGTCGGCAGCGGTTCGATCAACGACTGCAACGTCAAGGCGGTCCGTCCCGGCCGCGACATCACCGAGCTCAAGGCCGCGCCCCGGGGCAACACCGAGGAGCGGGTCCGCTACACCACGGTCTACGTCGACCTGGCCTGCGGCTCGGGTAAGTAGCGCAGCCCCCGGAGCGGTGGACCGCGCTATCGCCCCGGGTTAGGGTGGCGGCGTGCTGAGCAGAGTGGTGATAGGCCTGGTGAGCGCCGCGGGGGCGGCAGTGATGAGCGTGCCCGGAGCGGCGGCAGCCGACCCGGAACAACCGGCTCCGGCGGTCCCCAACGTCAACGCGTACGCGCCGGTCAAGACCTCCGAATACGCGGTGATGGACAAGACCTGGTACGCGTTCAGCATCTCCGACGGCATCACCTGCGTGATTCAGCGCAACGGTAGCTACGGCTGCAGCGGACCGATCCCGGCCGCGCCCAACGGAGCCAATCTGGTCAGCGGCGGGCCGGGAGTGCCTGGATTCGCCAGTTCGCCGGCCCCGGTGTTCGCCGTCGTCGAGAATCCCAAGCCATTGCCCCCGAACTCGCGTATCAGCTATCAGACCGTGAGCTGCGGTACCGACGGTGTCACGACGTCGTGCATCGACGGGCGCAATCAGGCCGGCTTCGTGATCAGCCCGTCGGGCAGCTTCGTCATCGGCGAGCAGGAGTCGGACTTCAAGCCCACCTTCCAGATCGGCTGAGATCGGCTGTCCCTCAGCCGATTCCCTCGAGCGTCTCCATGTCGCTGGTGCCGATCCTCGCGATCACTTCCGGTGACCGGCGGCTCAGAATCCAGTACCAGGCCAGCGCGGCGGCAACCGTGCCCAGGAATAGCCACGGGATCACGTTGAGCGGGTAGGCCGGAACCGGAAACACGTTGGCATAGAACACATATGCCATTGATCCGATGGCCAACGTGGCGGCGGGCCAGACCAGCGGAACGCGGACCTTGATGCTGCGCAGGAACACGACGGCCGCGATTGCGGCGGCGGCGTAGGCCACCATGTAACCGTAGGTCCCGTAGGTGTCCACCCAGGTCAGCACGTCCAGCGGGTCGGTACCGGCGAGGTACATCAGCACCGGCACCGCGACCACCAGTGGGCCGACCGAGAGCAGCGCGCGGTGCGGGGTGAGGTGGGTCGGGTGGGTCCGGCCGACGGCCGAGGGCACCACCCCTTCCTTGCCCATCACGTACAGGATGCGGCCGATGACGTTCATCGGCGCGACCACCACGGCGAAAAACGATGCGGCGATACCGAAGCTGAGGATCGGGTTGAACCAGCTCGGCATGCCGACCAGGGTCGCGAGATCGTTGAGCGGCTGCGCCGATTCGCCGAGGTCGGATCCCAACGCGGCGACCTGGGTGTAGGCGGCGAAGACGTACAGAACACCCACGCCGGCGGCGCTCCACATGATCGCCCGCGGCACCGCGCGGTAGGGATCTTTGGCCTCCCGGGCCAGGGCGTCGGCGCTGGAGAATCCGACGAAGCCCAGGATCGCCAGCACCATGCCCACCGCGATACCCGATGGCTTGGCGCTGCTCAGGTCGAACTGGTCGGCGTCGAACGCGTCCGCCCCGAGGTGCACCAGGGTGAAGACCAGCAGCAGGGTGATGATCGACACCGAAATCAGTTCCAGCACAAGGGAAACCCGTGCGGAGAGCCGGATGCCGCGGATGGTGAACAAGGTGGCCAGCGCACCGAGAACGGCGGCCAGCACGATCTGTGCGGCCACCCCGTGGACCGGGATGCCGAGTTGGTTGAGCAGCGTGGCGGTGTAGGCAACCGAGCCGCTCAGTGAACCTGCCGCGATACCGAAGCAACCGATGATCAGGCTGACGCCGGTCAGGTACGCGCCGAACGGTCCCAGTGCGGTCGCGGCATAGCTGTACAGCGAGCCCGCACTCGAGCGGCGCTTGGCGAACTGTGAGATGCAGTAACCCACCGAGAGGATGACGACGGTGGCCAGCGCGAACGAGATCCAGGTGCCGTTACTGGCGGTGGTGTAGATGGCGGCAGCGGTGAACGCGATGACGGCGCTGGGCGCGATGTTGGCGATGGCCTGCGCGGCGAGTTCGCCGCCACCCATCACTCCGCGGCGCAGGCCGGCATCGCCGTTCGGCATTTCGGCCCGGGTCTGAAGATCTTCACTCACTTGGGATCTCGATTCTTCTCAGGCGTTCGGGACGAGGAGTTGGCGCAACGCGTGGCCGGCGGCCAGGTCGTCGAGGGCGGCCGCGGCGTCGGCCAGCGGCCGCCGCGCGGAGATCATCGAGGCCAGGTCGAGATCGCCCGCCATGACCTCGTCGACCAGTCGGGGGATGTCACGCTCGGGCACCGCCGAGCCGTAGTTGGAGCCCAGGATCCGTTGATCGGCCTCGGCCAGGGCGAGCGGGTCGAAGCTGGCGCGCTCGCCGGCCGGCGGCAGTCCGACGATGACGGCGGCCCCGCCGAGGCCGAGCGCGGCGATGGCCTGCTCGGTGGTGGCGATCTTGCCGATGGCGTCGAAGACGTAGTCGTATCCGTCGGGCAGCACCTCACGCAGGGCGGCCACGACGTCGTCGACCGCCGAGGCGTCGACGGTGTCGGTGGCCCCGAGTTTGCTTGCCAGGTAGAGCTTTTCGGCGACGACGTCGACAGCCACGATGCGCGAGGCGCCGGCCAGCCGGGCACCCTGCACACAGGCCAGGCCCACCCCGCCGCAGCCGATCACCGCAACGGTCGATCCCGGTTGCACTCCGGCGGTATTGCGGACCGCGCCGACGCCGGTGGCGATGGCGCAGCCGACGATGGCGATGTCCTGCAGCGGGGCGTCCTTGCGGACCTTGACCGCGCCGCTGCGGGGAACCACGACCTGCTCGGCGAAGGAGGACACCCCGAGGTAGTGGTGGATCTGGCCGCGTTCGTTGGACAGCCGGGTGGTTCCGTCGTACAGGGTGCCGCCGGTGGCCACGACCGACGCGACCAGCGCGCACTGGGCCGGCCGGCCGGCCTGGCAGGCGCGGCATTCGCCGCAGCCGGGCACCCAGCTGAGCACCACGTGGTCGCCGGGTTCGAGGTCGTCGACGCCGTGGCCGACCGCGGTGACCACGCCCGATCCTTCGTGTCCCAGCACCACCGGCGCCGGGACGTCCCAGGCTCCGGTGGTGACGTGCAGGTCGGAATGACACACGCCGGCGGCGGCGATCTTGACCTGCACCTCACCGGGGCCGGGGGCGGCGAGGTCGACGTGCTCGATGCTGATGGTTCCGCTGCCGTCGAGGACGGCGGCCTGAATCGGCGTCGACTTGCTGTTGGGTTCGGTTGCAGGTGCAGACACCGCGTACCTTTCTGTGCTTCGGGGCACCGCCACATGTAGGGTTCAATGCCATAAAACGATGGACGTGTTTTACACCACTAAACGAGCGGGCGTCAACAGAAGGGGGAAGCTTCAGTGGCGGACGACCAGCAGACCGGCACGGAGACCGGCATGGGGCGGGCCGGGGCACGGCTGCGGGAATTTCGTGGTCAGCGAGGATTGAGTCTGACCGAGGTGGCCACCCGGGCCGAGGTGACCAAGGGTTTCCTGAGTCTGGCCGAGCGGGGGATGACCAATGTGTCGGTCCCGGTCTTGATCCGGATCTGCGACGCCCTGGGGATCGGCATCGGCGACCTGTTCGAGTACCCCTCGGCGCCGGTGGTGCGCAGCGGGGCCGGGGCGCCGCTGGAAATGGGTGGACACGGGGTCCGCGAGGAGCTGCTGACCCCGAAGTCCGAACACCATGTGCAGGTGATGCACACCGTCATGCGGCCGGGCGGTGGCTCCGGCGGGGCCTACCGGCTCGATGCCGCAACAATATTCGTCTACGTGCTCAAGGGCGGGCTCAGCATTACCGTCGAGGGGCAGACCACCTTGCTCGACACCGGCGACAGCATGACCTTCGGTGCGACCCAACTGCATGACTGGCACAACCCCACCGGCGACGAGGCCGAGGTGCTCTGGACCATCGCCCCGCCGGTCGGGGCCGAGGATTTCCGCGCCGCAGTGCGCGGGGTTTGAGGCCGGCGGAGATCTAGAACCCCGACCCGTGCACCTCGTGGCCGGGGCTTTCGATCATCAGACCGTAGTAGGCGTCTTCCACTTTCGCGCCGTGGTTGATCACCGCGTCCACCTCGCGGGCGATGGGCATGTTGAGCCCGTACTTGTCGGCGAATTCCATGATCACGCTGGCGGCCTTGACGCCCTCGGCGACTTGATTCATCGATGCGATGATCTCGTCGATCGACTTGCCTGAACCGAGTTGTTCGCCGACGTGGCGGTTGCGGCTGCGCTGGCTGGTGCAGGTGACGATGAGGTCGCCCATGCCGGCCAGGCCGGCGAAGGTGTCGCGGTGCCCGCCGATGGCCTCGCCCAGTTTGGACATCTCCCGCACCGCGCGGGCCATCACCATCGCGCGGGTGTTCTCGCCGATGCCCAGCGAGTAGCCCATTCCGACGGCGATGGCGTACACGTTCTTGAGCGCCCCGGCCATCTCCACGCCCACCACGTCATCGGTGGTGTAGGTGCGAAAACGCTTGGTGCGGAACAACTGTGCCAGGTTCGCGGCCAGATGCTGGTCGGGCATGGCCAGCACCGCGGCGGCGGCATAGCCTTCGGCGACCTCGCGGGCGATGTTCGGCCCGGCCAGGATGCCCGCCGGATGCCCGGGCAGTACCTCGTCGACGATCTCGCTCATCCGCTTGTTGGTGCCCTGTTCCAGGCCCTTGACCAGGGAGACCACCGGCACCCACGGGCGCAGTTCACGGGCCAGTTCGGTGAGTACCCCGCGGAAGCCGTGTGACGGCACACCCATCACGATCACGTCGGCGCAGTTGGCCGCCTCATTGAAATCGTTGGTGGCCTTGAGACTTTCGGGTAGTGCCACCTCGTCGCCCAGGTAGCGCGAGTTGCGGTGGTTGTCGTTGATGTCCTTGGCGGTCTCCTCCGAGCGCACCCACTGCAACGTCGGCCCGCGCCGAGCACAGATGGAGGCGACGGTGGTGCCCCAGGATCCTCCGCCGAGGACGACGACGTTGGGTTCGCGTTGCGCTGGTGCCATGGCGATCAGAGTATTGCCGAGACGCCGTTGCTGAGCGCAAGTTGTCGAACTGGCTCAGCCGGTGACCGTTCTGCGTCGGCTCAGGGCGCCGATGGCCGCAGCGGCCAGGCACGCCGTCGACACCGCGGCGGCGAACCAGGGGAAGACGGTGGCCAGATCCCAGCGGGTGGCGGCCCACCCGGCCAGCAGGGTCGGGACGGCCATCGCGGTGTAGGCCAGCAGATAGAACGCGGACATGGTCTCGCCGCGCTGGTCGGCTGGGACGACGTGGGACAGATGCCGTAGCGATCCGCCGAATCCCAGCCCGAACGTCGCACCGAGCATTGCTGCCGCGACGAACACCAGTGGCCAGGACTGGGTGAGCAGCACCGGAACCGTCAGCCCCAGGGCGATCGCCATGCCCACGTCGCCGGCGATCGCGGAGCGGTGTGCCGGGATGCGGGTCGCGGCCAACTGAGCCATCGCTGCGGAGAACGCGGTGATGGCCACCACTCCGCCGCCGAACACCAGGTTCTCGATGTGGGTCTGGTGTGCGGCCAGCGACGGGTACAGCGAGAGCAGCACACCCAGCACCGACCACGACGCCATCGCGCCGAGCGCGGCGAACCAGAAGTCTGACCGGATCTCCTTGGCCACGGCGGGTTTCGAGATCCGGATGGGGCCGGGGGAGCGGGTGGTGTGGGTTTCGCGCAGGGCCAGGACGCCAACACCGACGAGCACGCAGATCACCGCGACGACTGCGTAGGGGGTGCGCAGCGGGTGCGGGGCGTACTGCGCGAGGACAGCGGATCCGATGATCGCCACGGTCATGCCGATGTTGAACGCGACGCCGCTGAGTTGTCCCGTACGCACACCGCGGTGCGGGCGCAGGTCGAGCAGCGCGGCGGCGGCGACCACCACGATCGAGCCGATCGCCGCGCCGTGGATGGTGCGAGCCAGCAGGAGCAGGGCCATGTTGTCGGCGACCAGGAACACGCCGAGTCCGATGAGCATCGCGATCAGGGCGCCGACGAGCACGGGCTTACGGCCGACCACGTCGGAGATGCGGCCGGAGACGAGGACGGCGGCCAGGGCGGCGAGCGCGTACACCGCGAAGATGACCGTGGTGGCCAAGGGGGTGAGGTGCCAGGCGGTTTCGTAGATTCCGTACAACGGTGCGGGCAGGCCCGAGACTCCCAGAGCCACTCCGCTGAAGATGAGCAGTAATGGGTAGGCCCAGCGCTGGCCGTGCTCGATTTCCCAACCGAGTGCGTCATCCGCCGAGATCCGCGTCATCGCCACGCCCCGTCCGGTAGGTTTGATGTTCATCGAACCTGGCCGAGCCTACGCTGGGTTTGACGTTCATCAAACTTATTTTCCGGTGACGGGGGACACGCATGACAGGGCCTTCGGCAGTCGATGCGCGCAGTCCGGTCGGCCCGGTTGCGGCGCTGCCTCAGTTGCTGGCCGCCCTGCAGGACCCGATCCGCCTGGAGATGGTGCGTCGTCTACACGACGTCGGTGAGCCGGTGAAATGCGCGGCCCTCTATGAGGGCATCAACAAGTCGACCGCCACCCACCACTTCAACATCCTGCGCGATGCCGGCCTCATCGAGCGGGTGGTCGGCGAGGGGCACATCTATCAACGGCTGCGCGCACATGACGTGGACGCCGCGATGCCGGGGCTGCTGGATGCGATCATGGAGCAGGCGAATCGGGAATCTGGTCGCCACTGAGCGGTGGTTGTCGGAGTGCCCGGCGCATCAGGTTCGAGATCGCACGAGATGTTGGAGAAACCCGACTGACATCGCCTGTAGTCAGTAGACTTCGGCGCAGCGGCGCGCCAGGTATCGGGCTCCATCTGTCCGGGCAAATCTGGCAACTTTTTTCACGGTTTCGGCACGATCGGCAAAGTTAACGCGCATGCCTGGTGCGGATTCCGTCGTGAGATTCTCCGTGGAGCACGAATCCCTGCCGGATCAGAGTCCAGCCTTGCGCCGGCGTCAAATCTAACGGGTGCCCGTTCTAGCCTGAATGCACTGCATTTACAGGTGATACGAGAAGCGGCACGCCCGTCACCTGTACGTCGGAGCGGAAGTGGCGGTGTGCCGGCGGCGACGACGGATTTGCCGGAAATTGATGAGCCAACCTCGATAAGTGAATGATAATTCGGCAAAACATTGACGAGGGATGAGCGCCGACGCTACGGTGCGAACCACTGTGAGTTATCCGGCCGGCGGTGGCCATCTCTCGGTCTGGGGAGGAATTGACCTGTGTTCGTTCTGCTGCTTAATGAGAGAGGATGACGGCGCCGCCTGACAGCGTGGCCGATGGGGTCGAGCCGCAACGGGGAATCGACGCCATCGAGAACTGGGCCACCGGTTATGCCCGGCGTCATCCGCTGGCGTCGCTCGCCACGGTCGGGGACCAGTTCGTGCTCGGTGTACGCACCATCCAGATCCTGTTCCTGGACCTTCTGACGGGCCGCTTTCAATGGCAGGAGTTCGTCCGACAGGGCGCCTTCATGGCCGGCACGGCCGTGCTCCCCACCGTGCTGGTGGCCCTGCCGATCGGCGTCACCCTCTCGATTCAGTTCGCCCTGCTGGCCGGGCAGGTCGGTGCGACGTCACTGGCCGGTGCGGCCAGTGGCCTGGCCGTGATTCGGCAGGCCGCGTCGCTGGTCGCGGCCGTTCTCATGGCCGCCGCGGTCGGGTCGGCGATCACCGCCGACCTGGGTTCGCGCACCATGCGCGAGGAAACCGATGCCATGGAGGTCATGGGTGTCTCGGTGATTCAGCGGCTGGTCGTGCCGCGCTTCGTCGCCGCGATCATGATCGGCGTCGCGCTCACCGGGGTGGTGTGCTTCGTCGGCTTCCTGGCCAGCTTCCTGTTCAACGTCTACTTCCAGAACGGTGCCCCCGGCAGCTTCGTGGCCACCTTCGCCTCGTTCGCCACCACCGGCGACATGGTCGTGGCGCTGGTGAAGGCGGTGATCTTCGGCGCGATCGTGGCCGTCGTGTCGTGCCAGAAGGGGCTGTCCACCAAAGGCGGCCCGACCGGCGTCGCGAACTCCGTGAACGCGGCGGTGGTGGAATCGATTCTGTTGCTGATGGTGGTCAACGTGGCTATCAGCCAGCTCTACATCATGTTGTTCCCCCGGGTCGGGCTGTGACATGACGGCCTCGACATTCGTCCCACCATTGCTCGCACCGTGGGTGCGGCTGTACAAGCGGGCGTCGGCGCCGGTGATGCGGCTGGGGCACATGATGGTGTTCTTCGTCCGGGCACTGACAGCGGTACCGATCGTGCTGCGGCACTACCGGGGGGAGTTCGTCCGGCTGCTCTCCGACATCGCCTGGGGCAATGGCTCACTCGTGGTCGGTGGCGGCACCGTCGGCGTGGCGGTGGTGCTGGGCATCACCATGGGCGCGCTCGTCGGCATCGAGGGATACAACTTCCTCGATCTCCTCGGGCTCGGGCCGGCCACCGGCATCATCTCGTCGTTGGTGAACACCCGTGAGCTGGCGCCGATCGCCGCCTCGCTGGCCTTCGCAACACAGGCCGGCTGCCGGTTCACCGCACAGCTGGGGTCGATGCGCATCGCCGAGGAGATCGACGCGCTCGATGCCATCGCGATCCGTCCGATTCCGTATCTGGTCACCACGCGGCTGATGTCCGCGGTGGTCGCGGTGATCCCGCTCTATGCCCTCTGCCTGGCGGTCAGCTATCTGACCACCCAGGTGGTCGTGTTCCTGATCAGCGGCGGCTCGACCGGTTCCTATATGCATTACTTCACCCTCATGCTGTCCGGGCAGGACATCCTCTACTCGGTGCTGAAGGCGGTCATCTTCGTGTGGATCGCCTCCACCGTGCAGTGCTACTACGGGTTCTACGCCTCGGGCGGACCGGTGGGCGTGGGCGTGGCCGCCGGCCATGCCATGCGGGCCAGCATCACCGTGGTGGTCATCGTGAACATGCTGCTCACCATGGCGCTGTGGACGGTCGATTCAGGAGCGAGGTTCGGCGGCTAGATGGGTAACTCGCTGGAAACCGACGGGCGTGGGCCGTCCGACCAACAGCTGCTCGGCTGTGGTGCCGCGGTTCTCGTTGTGGCAGCGCTGGTTTCGACGGTCCTGCTGGTGAAGGCGACCGGGCGTCTCGACGCCCGGGTGCCGGTGGTGGCCGCCCTGATCAATGTCGGCGACGGTTTGCCGCAGCGGTCCGACGTCAAATATCACGGCGTACTCGTCGGGATGGTCGACGATGTCGTCCCGGCCGCCAACGGCGATCCCAACTTCGTCCACATCGACCTCAAACCCGAATACGCGGGCTCCATTCCGAATACGGTGACCGCACGTGTGGTGCCCAGCAACGTCTTCGCGGTGTCGTCGGTGCAACTGGTCGACCACGCCGGCGGCCCGGCAAATGGTTCGAGTCCGGGCGCAGCGATCGCTGCCGGCGCCCAGATCCCCGAGGACACCGAACTGCCGACGGTGCTGTTCCAGACCACGATCAGCAAGCTGCGCGACGTGCTGGCCGCGACCGGACGCGGTCGCGAGGACAAGACGGTGGGCATCCTGGCCGCAGTGAACGCCGCGACCGAGAACCGTCGAACGGAATTGCTCAACAGCGGAGCGCAATTGAACCGACTGATCGATCAGCTCGACGCGATTGTGGCGACGGAACCGGGCCCGACGACCGTATCGGCACTTGTCGACGCCACGCGCGGCCTGCAGCAGACCGCGCCGGATCTGCTCGACGCACTGCACAAGGCCGTGCAGCCGATGCAGACACTCGTTGAGCAACGCTCACAGCTCACCGCACTGATCAACGGTGGCATCAACACGACGGACACCACTCACACCTCGTTGGCCAACCACTCCGACCAGTTGGTGAAGATCACCTCCGAAATGACTCCAGTGGTAGGGGAATTGGCCCAGTCCTCAGACAACTGGGTCCCGGCCTTCGTCAAGCTCAACCAGCTCTCCACCAAGTTCTTCGACAACGTGTGGATGCCCGATCATGACTTCGGCAATATGCGAGTGAATCTGTCGTTCACGCCGAGCTACACCTACACCCGAGCCGATTGCCCGCAATACGCCGGACTCAAGGGGCCCAGTTGCTTCACCGCACCACTGGTGCCGACCCGGCCGTCGCTGCCGGACGTATTGCTGCCGCAGAACTATCAACCGCCGGCCGATCTCGTGCCCCCGCAGGGCACCGTGGTGGGGCCGAACGGAAACCTGGTCGCGGTCGGTCCGCCGTTGGTGAACCCGAATCCTGACCTGTCCGACCCGAATCCGCCGCTGCCGCCGTGGATGCCGCCGTCCGGGCCGGTGCCGGGGACCGCGAATCCCGCGCTGATGCCGACGCCGCCCCCGCCGGTGCTGCTGTCGCCGGTCGCGCCGGTGGCACCCCGACCGCCCAACTCGCCGCCTGCAGCGTCGGTGCCAGGATCGGCCCCAGGGCCCGCACCAGCGCCCGCCGGCCCACTGCTGCCTGCCGAGGCCGCGCCGGCGTCCTTCGGCGGCAACGTCGGGCCGGTCGGTAGTCCGCAGGAACGCGCGGCGCTGAGCGTGGCAACCGGCCAGCCGGCCAGTGTCGCCACCCAATTGTTGCTCGGGCCGGTTGCTCGGGGTACGACGGTGTCGGTCTCGGACAGTCAGGCGGCAGACCTAGTTCCATCCGGGGGGCCTCGATGAAATACCGCGGAGCAATGATCGGTCTGTCGCTGTTCATGGTGGCGGCGCTGGTTTTGACTTGGCTGGTGTACGTCACGCTGCGCCGTGACGTCGCAGGCAAGACCACCCCGTATGCCGCACTGTTCACCGATGTGTTCGGCCTACGCGACGGTGACGACGTCCGCATGGCCGGGGTTCGAGTCGGCCGCGTCGAGAAGATCGAACTGGACGGCCCGTTGGCGAAGGTGTCGTTCGTGGTGCAGAACGACCAGCAGTTGTTGGGCACCACTGTTGCATCGGTGACCTACCAGAACATCGTCGGCCAGCGCTATCTCGGGCTTTCGCTCGGCAAGGTGGGCGAACCGGGCGTGCTTCCCGCGGGTGCGGTCATCCCCGTCGAACGCACCGATCCCTCGTTCGACGTGGGCACCCTGCTCAACGGGTACGAACCCTTGTTCAGCGTGCTCAACCCGCGTGATGCCGACAACCTGACCCAGGGGGTGATCTCCTCGCTGCAGGGCGACAACGCCTCGATCGCTGCACTCGTCGATCAGACCGCGCAGTTGACCGATTCCTTTGCCGGGCGCGACGAGGAACTCGGTCAGGTGATCAACGACCTCAACACGGTGGCCCAGAACCTGGCCAGGCACAACGACAGCCTGGATCGGGTCATCACCGAAACCCGGGGAATAGTAAGTACTTTCGATGCTCGACGGCCGGAGATGGTGGAGTCGATAGGCTCCATCTCGCGAGTGGTCCGCCAATTGTCCACCATCACCGACGAGGTTTACCCCTCACTGAACGAACTCGTCACCCGTGAACCTGGCTTCGCCCAGCACATGGTCAGCATCGAGCCCCAGCTGGCATTCACCGGTGCGAACCTGCCGCTGTTGCTCAAGGGATTCGCCCGGATCACCAACGAAGGGGCCTACGCGAACTCCTATGCCTGCGACCTGAATGCGACGGGATTCTTCCCCGGGCTCAACGACGTGACACCGATCATCGTGGACGCCGCAACACCCGGGAACAAGGCCGCGTACAGCCCGAGATGCAGGAATATGGCCAATGGTTGAGCAACAGAAGAAGCGGCGCAGGCCGCTGGAGAGCTATAGCCGAACCCGGCTCGGGATCATTGCGATCATGGTCGTCAGTGCCCTGATCGGGGCGATGCTGATCGTCAAGGTGGCCGATATCGGCTACCGCAAATACACCGCGCAATTCCTGCAGGCCGCCGCACTCAAGCCGGGCAACCCGATCACCGTAGCCGGGCTCCCGGTGGGCGAGGTGGTGAGCATGAAGCTGGCCGGCGACCATGTCGAGGCCAAACTCAAAGTGCGCAAGAACATTCCGCTGGGCAAGGACTCGCGGGCGGTCATCAAGATCACCACCATCTTGGGTTCCCGATACCTTTCGCTGCAGCCCGCCGGTGAGGGCGCACTACCCAACGGCAATTTTGACCTCACCCATACCGAGGTGCCCTACGATCTGCAGGAAGCGCTGGCAGACGTCACCACTACCTTTGAACAGGTCGACTCCGACAAGTTCGCCGAGTCGCTGGGCATCCTGGGGCACCAGCTCAACGGGCTACCCGAGATCGTGCCGCGGGCGCTGCAGAACACCCATACCTTGGCGCGGATCATCTCGGCCCGGCGTGATCAGCTGGGCACGATGTTGCAGACCACGGAGGTGGTCAGCAACACCCTGCGCCGCCAGCAGTCGACCATCGGCAGCCTCGTCAACCAGGGCAACGATCTGGTCGGCGAGTTCGTCATGCGCCGAGCTTCATTCCAGGCGATGCTGGCGTCCTTGACCAATCTCGTCGAGACCCTCAGCAGCATTGTCATCGACGACCGGCCCGAACTTGAGGCACTGCTCACCAACATTCGTGAGCTGTCGGACATGTTGGGACAGCATGACGACATGCTGCGCAGTTTCCTGCAAACCGCTCCGGTGACCCTGCGCGGGCTCGCCAACGCCACGGGCACCGGCAACGCGGCGGACCTCAACGTCAGCAACGGTCTGTTGGTCGACTCTTGGATGTGTGCGATCAGCGGGCGTGCCAAGCAGTTCGGCATGATCGAATACCTCAAGGACTGCAAATGAGCTTCGCAGGAACTGCAAAATGAGCCGCAGCAGAAACAGACTCTTGGCGCTGGTGTCGGTGGGCGTGCTAGCCCTGGCCGCGGTGGCCGGCGCCGGCTGGTGGTATCTCAAGGACCTGACAAACACCATCACGGTGACCGCCCAGTTCGACAGTGCCGCAGGGCTTTATGAAGGCAATACGGTTGCGGTGCTCGGTATGCAGGTCGGGAAGGTCACCAGGATCGTCCCCAAGGGCGGGTATGTGGAGGTTGAGTTCACCGTCGACAAAGATGTGCAGCTTCCGCACGATGTCCAGGCCGTCACGGTGTCCAATTCGATCCTGACCGACCGACAGATCGAACTGACCCCGCCCTATCGCGGCGGACCGACGCTGCAGAACCACGCCACCATCGGGCTCAACCGCACCAAGACTCCGGTGGAATTCGCCCGGGTGCTCGACGTATTGGACAAGCTGTCGGCATCCCTGAAGGGTGACGGAAAGGGCAACGGGCCGATCGCCGAAGTTGTCAATGCCAGCGCAGCGATCGCCGATGGCAACGGCCAAGAGATGAAGGATGCCCTTGGTGAACTGTCCAATGCTCTGCGGCTGAGCGCCGACAAAGGCGCGGTGACCCGCGATCAACTCACCACCATCGTGCGCAATCTCAGCTCGCTGTTTCAGGCCGCGGCCAACAACGATGCCACCCTGCGTGAGTTCGGTTCTGCGGTCCGCCAACTCAGCCAGATCCTGGCCGATGAGAATTTCGGCACCGGCACAACCGGCAAGAAGCTCAACCAGGTCGTCACCCAGGTTGGTGAGGTGCTGCAGGCCCACCGCGATGAGATCAAGCAGATCGTGCTCAACGGCAACACGGCTACCGGAACCTTTGTCGACCACCGGCGTGATCTGGCCGAGCTCCTCGACGTCGCCCCGATGACACTGGACAACCTCTACAACATCGTCGACCAGAACAACGGTGCGGCACGAGTGCACGTGCTGGTCGACAAGGTGTTGTTCGATTCGCAAACCGTCAAGGAGGTGTGCAACATGATGGGGCTGCGGCAACTGGGGTGCAGCACCGGGACGGTGCAGGATTTCGGACCGGACTTCGGGCTCACCTCTGTCCTCGACGGCATGGCGGCGATGGGGCAGAAATGATCAAACCGGTGCGTAAATACGTTCTGCCTGTGGTGATGACGGCGTGCCTGACCATTTCGGGGTGTGCCTCCGAGGGCCTGGCCAGCCTGCCGCTGCCCGCGCCCGGGGTGGGCTCGGGCGGCTACCGGCTGACCGCGATATTCTCCAACGCGTTGAACCTGCCGGCCAGCGCCAAGGTGAAATTGGCCGGTGCCGACGTAGGCGAGGTCGATTCGATGGTGGCCCACGACTACACCGCGGTGACTACGCTGCGCATCATGGACGGTGTGCGCCTGCCAAAGGGCACCACCGCCGAATTGCGTTCGGCCACACCGCTCGGCGACGTGTTCGTCTCGGTTCGCCCACCCACCCCGGTTGATCCGAATGCTCCGCTGCTCAAGAACGGTGACGTCATCGGCCTGGATTCGACGCGGGCCGCTGCGACCGTCGAGTCGCTGCTGGGTTCGGCGGCGATTCTGGTCAACGGCGGTGCGGTACGCAACTTCACCAACATCATCAATGGACTGGGCAAGGCCACCGGCAATCAGGGCGAGGCTTTCGGCACCCTCATCTCCAAGACCAATCACACGCTCGGCACGCTCAACGCACGTTCCGAGGAACTGGACACCGCGATGTCGGAGACCTCGAAGCTGCTGGGTCAGATCGACGAGAAGAACCAGACCGTCAGCGAACTGATGGATCAGGCCGCCCCGGCCACCCAGGTCCTGTCCGAACACACCACACAGATCGCCGATCTCATCGCACAGATCGGTGACACCTCCGAGCAGCTGCGTAAGTTCCCGTCGATCGCCGGTACCGACACCAGCGGCCGCAGTGTGATCGCCGACGCCAACAAGGTCGCCGGAGCCTGGAACGATGTGGCCCTGGCTCCGGATGCCACCCTGTACGCGCTCAACCGGTTGATGCCGCCGATCGTGAAGAGCATGCCGAGCAATGCGTGGTCGACCAGAGCGAGCATCGACCGGTTGGTTCTCGGTTCGATTCCCGACATCGGGTTCGCCGGTGATCCCGGTTTGCACGGACCCAAGCGCTATAACTGGCATCAGCTGGTCGGCTCGCTGCAGTACACCTTGCTGCGGTTGCAAGAGCGGGTGGTGGGACGTGGGCCGGGCGTGCCGCAGATGCCGGTGATTCCGAGCCCGACAGAGCCCGGCGAGATTGTGCCGGCGCCCGCCCCTGCCGAGGCCCCACGATGATCGACTCGCTGGCGAATGTCGTGGTCCGGCTGGTCCGGTTCGGTTATCAACGAAAGGCCTGGCTATCAGCCGGTGCTCTGGTGATGACCTTGGTGGTGGCCGCTGCCTACCTGATGATCGGGGCGCTGCGGGTCAAACCGTTCGACTCCAGCTACCGCATCACCATCGAGTTGCCGGAATCGGCCGGCCTGCTGCCCAATCAGGACGTCACCTTGCGCGGCGTGCAGGTCGGGCGGGTGGAACGGCTGGATATCACGCCGACCGGCGTCAAGGCGGTCGTGAATGTGAGCTCGGCAGTGCCGATCCCGAAGTCCAGTGACGTCCGGGTGTCGGGGTTGTCCCCGGCCGGCGAGCAGTACATCGACTTCATGGCGAATTCGAGTGAGGGGCCGTTCCTGTCCGACGGCAGTGTGATCGGCCTGGGCAAGGCCACGGTGCCGGTCAGTCTGGCTCAGCTGCTGGCTGACGCCGACGGCGCGCTGGCCCAGGTCGACGTCGAGAAACTCAAGGTGATCCGCAAAGAACTGAGCATGTCGCAGGCCGGCCCCGGCAAGCTCGCCGATGTCATCGACGGCGGCACGTTCCTGCTGTCGACGCTGGACTCGGTGCTGCCCGAGACTGCGAGCATATTGCGCACCAGCCGAGTGGTTTTCAGCCTGGCCGCAGACAAGAACGCCGGCATCGCGGTGGCCTCGCAGAACTTGAGCTCCACGTTCGACGGGATCAACCGGATGCGCGACGGCTTCCGCCGGCTGACGAACGAGACTCCCGGAGCCCTGACCTCGGTCGACAACCTGTTCGCCGACAACTCCGACACCATGGTGCAGCTTCTCGGAAGTCTGGCCAACACATCGCAACTGCTGTATCTGCGGGTGCCCGCGCTGCATGCCTTGTTCCCGAACTACCGCACCTCGGTACTCGATGCGATCGGCAGTGTCATGCATGACAACGGGCTGTGGGCCACCGGCGAAATCTACCCGCGCTACACCTGCGACTACGGGACACCGCGCCGGCCACCATCGTCAGCCGACTACCCAGAGCCCTACATGTACACCTACTGCCGTGACGACCATCCCGGTGTCCTCGTCCGCGGCGCCAAGAATGCGCCGCGCCCGGCCGGCGACGATACCGCCGGGCCCCCACCCGGTGCGGACCTGGGGCGCACCACCGACCCGACGCCCAGAGGGCGCTACTCGATTCCGACTCCCTACGGCGGCCCGACCCTGCCGATCGAACCGCCCCGCTAAACCACCCAACCTCACCCAAAGGAGATGACGGTGACCGTGACAGCTGACAAGCACACCGATGAAGAGAAGGCCGAAACCGTCGACGACGCAATCGGTATCGAAGAGACGGCCGAAGAGACTGTCGAGTCGGAGGCCGACGACGCCAAGGACATAGACAACGACGAGTCCGAGACCGAATCCGAGTCGAAGGCCGACGCCGAAGAGGCGGCAGAGCCCGAGCCTGAGTCGGAGGGCAAGACACGGGGCTGGCGTCGCCCGGTACTCGTCGGCGCGGTTGCCGTCGTCTTTGTTGCCTCCCTGGCACTTTCCGGTTTCCTCGGCTGGCAGCTGTGGCAGACCAAGCAGGTCGCACAGGCCGGTCAGCAGGCACAGGATGCCGCGGTCAACTATGCCCAGATCTTGACGAGTATCGACTCCAACAAGGTCGACGAGAACTTCAACCAGGTGCTGGCCGGTGCCACCGGCGAGTTCAAGGACATGTACTCGCAGTCCAGTGTCCAACTGCGCCAGTTGCTCATCGACAACAAGGCCACCGCTCACGGCGTCGTCGTGCAATCGGCGGTGCAGTCGGCGAGCAAGGACAAGGTCGTCGTGTTGTTGTTCGTCGACCAGTCGGTGGCCAACAGCACCGTGCCCGATCCACGGATCGACCGCAGCCGCATCAAGATGACGATGGAGAAGGTCGACGGGCAGTGGCGGGCAAGCAAAGTGGAACTTCCCTGAGGTATTGACATGTTGCGCATCGGCAAACTGATCGGCGCAGCGGCCCTGGTGGCGGGTTCGGTGGTGGCCATCACGACTGCCCCGTCCGCCGCGGCCTCGGCGGCGACGTTCTGTGACGAACTGGCCGGACAGTGGGACGGGCAGGCCTGCCACACGTCGGTGACCTCGGACCGGAAGGCGGTCCGGGACATCAAGCTGGCGCTGCCCGGCGATCTGGTGGAAAACCCCGTCATCCGGCAGTACCTGACCAACCTGATGAACAACTGGCGCAACGCCGCGCAGAAGATGGCCGCGGACAGCTTCGGCGAGGAGCAGTTCGAGATCTTCCAGCACGGCGACGCGACGACGGCCGTTTTCCACGAGATGTACTCAGGCACGGTCGGTACCGACGCGCTGTCACACCCGAACGCGCCGATCGTCAGCGACGCCTACCGCACCTTCACGTTCGCCGGCGGGCGGCAGTTGCAGCTGGCCGACCTGTTCAAACCGGGTGTCGACCACCGAGCCGAGATCCCGCGCCTGGGTGAGCCGTTCCTCGTCGCCGCCCTTGATGCCGCACCGCCGCCGCACCAGCCCGGCACCTATCCCTTCACTCCTGACCGCTGGACCCCGGACAGGGTGTACTCGGGCGGCTACAAGGCCTGGGCGTTGACGCCGGACGAGTTGATCCTCTACATGCCGGACTATCCGGTCGGCCGCGACTCCCCGATCAATTTCACGCCGGGGGCGATGCAGTGGTCGATGGACGGCGGCACCGTGCAGGCGCACATTCCGCTCTCCGCGCTCGCCCCGGTACTCCAGCCGCAGTACGGCGGCGCCTGACCCGCCCTGAACCTTTCGATTCTTCACGAGGCTAAAGGGTTACTCGGCCCCGGTTTGTTGCCACCATGAGCCGCACCAATCAGTGCGACTCCACAGGGGGCAACGGCCATGCGGCTATTCAGTTCGGTACTCGCGATGCTCAGCGCACTCGTGTTGGTACTGACCGCGTGTGGCTCGTCCGGTGAATCCGCGCGCACGGAAGACGGCAAGACCGTGGTGCGCTACCAGGGCTGGGCCGGCGAGGTTCGGTTCCAGGAACTGGCCGAGGATCTCGGTTACTACCAGAAGATCAAGCTGGATTGGGTGGGCAACACCACCAGCGGGCCGCAGGACATCCAGTCGGTGGCCACCGGCGACATCGACGTGGGTGAGGCGTTCAACGGTGCCGTGGTCAAGCTCAATGCCGCCGGTGCGCCGATCACCTCAGTGCTGAGCTCATACGGCGCCGACGACGGCGAATACACCGGCTACTTCGTGTTGGAGAACAGCCCGATCCGCTCGGCCAGGGACCTGATCGGGAAGAAGGTCGGGATGAATACCCTTGGCGCCCATCACGAATTCCTGACTCGGGAATGGCTGGCCAAGGAGGGTCTGACCAACGACGAGATCAAGACGGTGACCCTCACCGTGGTGCCGCCGGTCAACACCGAGCAAGCGTTGCGCGAAGGCCAGATCGACGTCGCCGCCCTCAACGGGATCTGGCGCGAAACCGCGCAGCAACGCGGCGGGATCCGGCCGCTGTTCACCGACAAGTCGCTGTTCGGCGCATTCAGCTACGGCACCTATGTGGTCCGTGACGATTTCCTGGCCAAGAACCGCGATGCGGTGGCCGATTTCGTGCAGGGCACCGCGCGGGCGATCCGCTGGACCCAGGTGACCCCGCGTGACGAGGTGGTCGCCAAGTTCCGGGACATCATCAACAAGCGAAAGCGCAACGAGGACACCCAGTCCATCGAATACTGGCGCAGCTCGGGCATTCCGGTGCCCGGCGCGGTGATCGCCGAACGCGAACTGCAGACCTGGATCGACTGGCTCGTCCGCAATGGCGAGCTCAAGGAGGGCCAGTTGAAGGCAAAAGACCTCTATACCAACGAATTCAACCCGTACGCCAACGGAACCTATCCCGACGGCAGCGGGCCCGATGGGAAAGCGTTGGCACACAAGTGAGTACATACGAGAGCGCGACACCCAAACTGAGCCTGCGCCAGGTGACCAAGCAGTTCGCGATCCGGGGTGAGAAGGACCGTTTCACCGCGATTCAGGACATCAGCATCGATCTGGCGGCGGGGGAGTTCCTGGTGCTGGTCGGGCCGAGTGGCTGCGGCAAGTCGACCCTGCTGGATCTGCTGGGCGGCCTGACCCAGCCGACGTCGGGGGAGATCCTGCTCGACGGCACGCCGATCACCGGTCCCGGTCTGGATCGTGGCATCGTCTTCCAGCAGTACGCGTTGCTGCCGTGGCGCACCGCCCGCAAGAACATCGAATTCGGCCTGGAGGCAAAAGGACTGCCGGCTGCCGAGCGGCGGCGACGGGCCGAAGAGTATCTCGATCTGGTCGGGCTCCAGGGCTTCGCGGATCGTTACCCGCACGAACTGTCCGGCGGCATGAAGCAGCGGGTCGCGATCGCCCGCAGCCTCGCGTTCGACCCCGAGGTGCTGTTGATGGACGAGCCGTTCGCCGCGCTGGATGCCCAGACCCGGGAATCCCTGCAGGACGAGCTGCTGAGGATTTGGCAGGCCACCGGCAAGACCATCCTGTTCATCACCCACGGCATCGACGAGGCGCTGTATCTCGGCCAACGGGTCGCGGTGCTCACCTCGCGACCGGGCCGGATCAAGAAGATCGTCGACGTCGACATCGACCGCAGCACCGACGACATCCGATCCAGCGAAGGGTTCCGGGCGCAACGCCACCACATCTGGTCGCTTCTGCACGACGAGGTGGAACGCGCCCGGTCCGAGGAGGTTCAACATGTCTAGTGCCATCGCAGTGGCTCCGGTCGCGGCGCCCGTCGAGCCGACGATCGAGCCGCCGGCCGGCGCGCCGGAAGCCGCGCATCGCGGCCGCCGGGTGCAGGCCCTTGCATGGCGTCTGTTGCGTCCCACGGTGGTCGTCGCCGCGTTCCTGGCGCTGTGGGAGGTGGCGCCGCGGGTCGGGTTGGTGGACAAGGTCTTCCTGCCGCCGTTCTCCGAGGTCATCAGCGCCTGGTTCACACTCCTGGGCAACGGACAACTGGCCGAACATGTTTCGGCCAGTCTGTCGCGGGCCCTGATCGGCCTCGCCATCGCGATCGTGATCAGCATTCCGCTCGGGGTGGCGATCGCCTGGTACCGGCCGGTCGCGGAGTTCCTCAACCCGATCCTCGAGTTGTTCCGCAACACCGCCGCACTGGCGCTGTTGCCGGTGTTCATCCTGATCCTGGGCATCGGCGAAACCTCCAAAGTCGCGCTGGTGATCTACGCGGCGTCGTTCCCGATCCTGCTCAACACCATCTCCGGGGTACGCACCGTGGACCCCCTGCTGATCAAATCGGCGCGCTCTCTCGGGCTTTCGCCGATCCGGCTGTTCCAGAAGGTGATCCTGCCCGCGGCGGTGCCGACCATCTTCACCGGCCTGCGCATGGCGGCGGCCTCTTCGATCCTGGTGCTCATCGCCGCCGAGATGGTCGGCGCCAAGGCTGGATTGGGATACCTGATCACCGCCTCGCAGCTGAACTTCCAGATCCCCAACATGTACGCCGGCATCGTCACCATCGCCCTGGTGGGAGTCACCTTCAACGGCATCGTGGTGGCCATCGAAGGGCGCCTGTCGGGCTGGCGCGTCACCACTTAGGAAAGGGAACCATTGCCACGCCAACTGCATCTCAACGCATTTCTGATGGGGGTCGGCCACCACGAGGCAGCGTGGCGGCACGAGCGCACCGATGTGCGGGACCTGACCGACGTCAAGCACTTCCAGCGTCTGGCCCAACTGGCCGAACGCGGCAAGCTGGATTCGGTGTTCTTCGCCGACGGGCTCGCCGTGGGGCCGCGAGTGAAGCACAACACGCAGGCGATCTTCGAACCGATCACGCTGCTGACCGCGATGGCGACAGCCACCGAGCACGTCGGCCTGATCGCCACCGCCACGACGGGCTACATCGAGCCCTACACCCTGGCCCGCAACTTCGCGTCGCTGGATCACATCAGCGGCGGGCGGGCCGGATGGAACATCGTCACCTCGGCTGGCGAGGACGAGGCGGCCAATTTCGGTGTCGAGGGCATTCCCGACCATGCCGGGCGCTATCGACGTGCTGCCGAATTCGTAGACGTGGCAACCGCATTGTGGGACAGCTGGGAAGACGACGCCCTGGTCCTCGACGAGTCCACCGGCATCTTCGCCGACCCGGACCGGGTGCACCGCATCGACCATGACGGCGAACACTTCACGGTCCGCGGCCCGCTGAATTCACCGCGTTCGGAGCAGGGTCGTCCGCTGCTCGTGCAGGCCGGGTCCTCGGAGTCGGGCAAGGATTTCGCTGGGCGATACGCCGAGGCAATCTTCACCGCTCAGCGCTCGGTGGAAGACGGCAAGGCGTTCTACCGCGACGTGAAGGCCCGCGCGGTGAAGTTCGGCCGGAGCGCCGACGACGTGAAGATCCTGCCCGGCATCGTGCCGTTCATCGGTCCCACCGAGGAGGCCGCGTCAGAGTTGGAACAGCAGTTCACTGACCTGATCTCGCCCGAGTACTCATTGCGTCAGCTGTCGCAGATGCTCGGGGTGGACCTGACCGCGCACGCGCTCGATGCGCCGCTGCCCGCCCTGCCGCCCATCGAGCAGATTCAGGGCAACAAGAGCCGCTACCAACTGGTGAAGGACCTGGCCAGCAGCGAGTCGCTGACCGTACGGCAGTTGATCGCCAAACTCGGTGGCGGCCGCGGACACCGTACCTTCGCCGGCACGGCTGAGCAGGTGGCCGACAATTTGGAGCTGTGGTTCACCGAGGGCGCCGCCGACGGGTTCAACATCATGGCGCCGTATCTGCCCGGCGGATTGGAGGATTTCGTCGAGCAAGTGGTGCCGATCCTGCAGCGGCGCGGACTGTTTCGGACCGACTACACCGCGACGACCCTGCGCGGACACTACGGGCTGGCGCGCCGGCCCAGCCGTTACACGGTGACGGCGGCCGAAACCAGCGCGTGAGCGAGGGCGTCCCGCTCCGCTCCCTCGTCACCACCGTCTTCCTGCCGTCCGCGATCTTCGGGATCGGGCAGGGCGCAGGCGCACCCGTGATCGCCCTCATCGCACGGGATCTGGGCGCCTCGGTGAGCGCCGCCGGCTTCATCGTCGCGCTCGTCGGGCTCGGCGCGGTGCTCGGCGATCTGCCGGCCGGCCGTATGGTCGCCCGGTTCGGCGAGCGAAGGTCGATCATCGTCGGATCGTCGCTCGGCACGGCGGGTGTGCTGCTGTCCCTGGTGGCCTGGAATCCGGTGGTGCTCGGCATCGGCGCATTGCTCACCGGGTTCTCCAGTGCGGTATGGGGTTTGGCGCGGCAGAGCTATCTCGCCGAAGCCGTGGGCGTGGAGAAACGCGCCCGCGCGATGGCCACCTTCGCCCTGACCTGGCGGCTGGGCTACTTCGTCGGGCCCCTCATCGGGGCGGCGGTGATCCTGGCCGCCGGGACTCGGGGCGGGTTCATCGTGCAGTTGATCGGCATCGTGGTGTCGGGGTATCTGATGGCGCGGCTGGCCGATCCGCCGCGGGCCGAGGGCGCGGTGCCCGGCGGGGCGCGGCTCGGCGACATCGTGCGCACGCATCGCGCGCTCCTGGGCACCCTCGGGTTGGGCGCGCTGATGATGGGGGCGGCGCGGGCGTCCCGGGATGCGGTGCTGCCGTTGTGGGCCGATCACATCGGACTGAGCGCGGCGACCGCGTCGGTCGTGTTCGGCATCGGTGCATTGGCCGACCTGCTGTGCTCGTACCCGGCCGGGATGGTCATGGACCGCTATGGGCGGCGGGCGATGGCGGTGCCCTCGCTACTGGTGATCGGTGCGTCGTTGTTCGCGGTGCCGTTCGCCGGTGGGGTCATCGCCATGACGGCTGTGGCCGTGCTGATGGGCGTGGGCAACGGGCTGGGCAACGGCGTCATCATGACGCTGGGCGCCGATGTGGCGCCTGCTGCGACGCGGGCCGAGTTCCTGGCCGCCTGGCGGCTGATGCACGACAGCGGGATGTTCCTCGGGCCGCTGGCGATCGGTGGGGTGGCAGCCGTGGCCCCGCTGGGAGTGGCGGCGGCCGCCCTGGGCGCGGTGTCGTGCGCCGGAGCGGCCACCATGCACCGGTTCATTCCGAGGTTCTCGCCTGGCCGACCCATTGAGCCGACCCATTGATGCGCCGAGTGTGCGCTCAGATCGCGGTGTCGTCGTCGAACGCGATCTGTGCGCACAGTCGGCGGCTTCCTCAGCGGTAGTTGACGAACTGCAGCGCCACGTCGAGGTCGGCACCACGCAGCAGCGCCTGGACGGCCTGCAGATCGTCGCGCTTCTTCGAGCTGACCCGAATCTCCTCGCCCTGGATCTGGGCCTTGACGCCCTTGGGGCCGTCGTCGCGGATGAGCTTGGTGATCTTCTTGGCCTCCTCGCTGCTGATGCCCTGCTTGATGTCGCCGGACACCTTGTAGGTCTTGCCGCTGGCCTGCGGCTCGCCGGCGTCGAAGGCCTTCATCGAGATGTCGCGGCGGATCAGTTTCTCCTTGAACACGTCGACCGCGGCCTTGACGCGCTCCTCGGTGCTGGAGGTGAGTTCGATCACCTCTTCGCCCTTCCAGACGATGCTGGTGTCGGTGCCGCGGAAGTCGAACCGGGTGGAAAGTTCCTTGGCGGCCTGGTTGAGCGCGTTGTCGACCTCCTGACGGTCGACCTTGCTGACGACGTCGAAGCTGGAATCCGCCATCGGACGCCCCTCCTCTTCCCTCGATAATCCTGCCGGTTTGTAACTTGGGTACATCCTCGTTGTACCCTGCTAGTCGCACCAAACCGGAAACGGGGCGGCGCGAAACCAGGCAGATTGCCCGAGCGGCCAATGGGAGCGGACTGTAAATCCGTCGGCTTACGCCTACGCAGGTTCGAATCCTGCATCTGCCACCCGAGTCAGGCCCCCTTTCGAGGGGGCCTGTTTGGTCTCTGGGCCTGACGGTCCGCCAGGACAAACAATCCCCTCGACAGCATCGGCAGAATCGACGTCATGACTACGCATCGCGTCGTCGACCACAAGCTGTTGAACTTCGCCAGCCACATCGACGACAACACCATCGAGCAGGCGAGGCAGACCGCTTCGATGCCGTTCGTGCATCCCCATATCGCCTTGATGCCTGATGCCCACAGTGGCAAGGGGTCGGCTGTCGGCACCGTCATCCCGACCATTGACGCGGTGATTCCGGCCGCGGTCGGCGTCGACATCGGCTGCGGCATGATCGCGGCCCGCACCGAGTTCACCGCATCCGACATCGAGGGCCGTGATCTGGCGGCGCTGCGCACGGCGATCGAGGCGGCGATTCCGCTGTCGCCCGGTAACTACAACGACACGCTCGCCCGGTTCCCGTTCACGGCGGGTCGGATCACCGACCTCGAGCACTTGGCCAAGGACGGTGGGATCGACCTGTCGCACTCGCCCAAGTGGCGCGAGCAGCTCGGCTCTCTCGGCGGCGGCAACCACTTCATCGAACTGTGCCTGGACCAGGACGACCGGGTGTGGCTGTTCCTGCACTCGGGTTCCCGTGGTGTCGGAAACAAGATCGCGCAGAAGCACATCAGGATTGCGCAGAAGCTCATGAAGCGGTGGTGGATCGACCTGCCCAACCCCGACCTGGCCTACCTGCCTCAGGGCACGCCGGAGTTCACCGACTATCTGCGAGACCTCAACTGGGCGCAGCGATTTGCCTTCGAGAACCGCGCCGAGATGATGGACCGCTACATGTGGGTGTTCGCCGCATGGATGGGCTATGCCCATTTGGACGAGCCGAAGACTGCGGGTGATTTCGAGGTCGAACGCGTGAACTGTCACCACAACTACACCCGCAAGGAACACCACGGTGGCCGCGAGGTGTGGTTGACGCGTAAGGGTGCGATCGACGCGCACAAGGGTGTCGTGGGGCTGATCCCGGGCAGCATGGGAACTCGGTCGTATGTGGTGCGCGGCAAGGGCAATCCCGCCGGGTTGTGCTCGGCTCCGCACGGCGCCGGCCGTCGGTTCTCCCGCAACGAGGCGCGTCGCCGTTTCACGGCCGACGACCTCGCACGGCGGATGCAGGGCATCGAATATCGCCATGGCGAGGCGTGGGTCGATGAAATCCCGGACGCGTACAAGGACATCGACGTCGTCATGGCTGACGCCGCGAGCCTGATCGAGATCGAGCACGAGCTCCGTCAGGTGCTCAACGTGAAGGGTACGTAGGTGGTGTCCGGTCCTAGGCCGGCAGCAGGCACAACTGCACCATGGCCAGCGAGCGTGGGCTGCGCAAGCTGATACCGGTGGCCTCTTCGAATCGGCGGATCCGGTTCATCACGGTATTGCGGTGGCAGTACAGCGCCGACGCGGTGTCGGAAACCGAACCGCTGCCGGAGTAGACCTGGATCGTCTCGACGATCAGCTCGTAGTCGTGGACATCGTGGAGTGGATCGAGAACGTACCCGCGCAGGTCCTCGATCACTTCCGAAATCTGAGTTATCGACAGCTGGGCCCAGGAGCGACGCAAGGTGGTCGCCTTGAGGTTCAGATCGATGAGCATCTGGACCGTGGCGGCGGCTCGGTGCACCTCCGGCAGCGGTACCGAGCGGGGTGCGACTGCTCCTTCGAGGTCGGCCAGGACATCGTCGACCACGGACTCATCGTCGGGCCAGCGGCCGTCGGCGGCGACCAGGATCAGGGCCGCCCCGCGGTTGACGTAGTCCAGGGGCTTCAGGTGTCTGATGAGCAAGCGCCGGTTGACAATGCGTCCAGCCTCCTCGCCGGCAACCCCGATCACCCAGTACCTGGACGCCTCGTCGAGGCCGAGGACCTGGGCGGCGCGCCGGACGGTGGCCGGTGCCGGCTCTCCGGAGAACAGGTCGGACAGGCTCTGCTGTTGTTCGAGGGTGCTGGTCCGCGCCATCGACAGGCGCTGGTCCAGGTAGCCGCGCTGCACTCTGATCGCGAAGTCGTCGACAGCTTTCCAGAGCACGTCGACGTGCAGCGCCAGCACGGTCATATCGTCGTCACCGGCCAGCTTCAGCAGGGCTGACCAGGCGACCAGGAAGTCGGTGCGCACTGCCGCCGTGAGATTCTCCAACGCGATCCCCTGGGTGGCGCGCAACGCCCCGACCGCGGTAGGAAACTCCGCCAGTTCGGTGCTCATCGGCCGTTCCAGGAGGGTGGCCAGCAGATAGCGGAACGCGTGCCGCGCAGCGTCGAGCAGATCGTCTTCGTCCGGGACGTTGTCGTAGTACCGGGCGCCGCGGTCGATCTGCATCAGGTAGTCGGCGGCGAGGTCGTCGTCGAGGTTGCCGAGTGTCTGCAGCAGCCACCGCCAGCGAAGCCGGGTGTCGTCGCGGCGTGCGGACAGATTGCGCATCACCCGGCAGGCTACTGCACTGGCAACGGTTGCGAAGGGTGAGCGAGCTGGACCTCGCCCGGCGCAGCCCCTTGGCCTATGCCCAATTCGGGCCGGGAAAGTCGGGCGGACACCGCCTGAATATGTGCGCATGCACAATTTGTGTGAGGTAACACGTTGCACTGTGGCTATGGGCCCGATCACCTGGCTCGCCATACGCTCTGTTGCCATGACCACGACGTACATCCGCGGCGGCACCGTCGTTTCACCCACAGGGACCCAGGCGCTCGACGTGCTCATCGACGGTGAGCGCATCGCTGCCCTGGTCGACCCGGCGGCAGCTCCCTTCGGCGACCCGGATCAGACCTTCGATCGGGTGCTCGATGCCTCGGATAAGTACGTCATCCCCGGCGGCGTCGACGCCCACACCCATATGGAGATGCCGTTCGGCGGCACCGTCGCCTCCGACACCTTCGAGACCGGCACCCGAGCGGCGGCCCACGGCGGCACCACCACGATCATCGATTTCGCGATCCAGCGGCAAGGGGAGCGGGTCCAGGACACCTTGGCCGCCTGGCATGCCAAGGCCGAAGGCAACTGCGCGATCGACTACGGCTTTCATCAGATCCTGGGCGGCGTGGACTCCGATTCGCTGAAGGCGATGGACGAGTTGGTCGCCGAGGGCGTGACGAGCTTCAAGCTGTTCATGGCCTACCCGGGGGTGTACTACTCCGACGACGGACAGATCCTGCGGGCCATGCAGCAGTGTGCCGGCAACGGTGCGCTGACGATGATGCACGCCGAGAACGGCATCGCCATCGACCAGCTGGTGGCCCAGCACATCGCCCGCGGTGAGATCTCGCCCTACTACCACGGGGTGTCACGCCCGTGGGAACTGGAAGAGGAGGCCACCCACCGCGCCATCATGCTGGCGAAGGTCACCGGTGCCCCGCTGTATGTGGTCCACGTTTCGGCCAAGCAGGCGATGGAACAGATCGCCACGGCCCGCGGCGCCGGAGCCAACGTGTTCGCCGAGACATGCCCGCAATATCTGTACATGTCGTTGGAGGAGCAGCTGGGCGCCGCGGGGTTCGAAGGCGCCAAGTGGGTGTGCTCCACCCCGTTACGTTCCCGCGAGGAGCGTCATCAGGACGAGCTGTGGCGCTACATCCGCACGGGGGACGTGGCGACGGTGTCCACCGACCACTGCCCGTTCTGCTTCAAGGGGCAGAAGGACATGGGAATCGACGACTTCTCCAAGATCCCGAACGGGATGGCCGGCGTGGAACACCGGATCGACCTGATGTATCAGGGCGTGGTCAACGGCAACCTGAGTCTGGAGCGCTGGGTCGAGATCTGCGCCACCACTCCGGCGCGGATGTTCGGGCTGTACCCGCGCAAGGGCATCATCTCGCCGGGGGCCGACGCGGATGTCGTGATCTATGACCCCAACGCGCACACCTCGATCGGCTTTGAAAAGACCCACCACTCGAATCTGGATCACTCGACCTGGGAGGGCTTCGAGATCGACGGCGGTGTGCAGACCGTGCTGTCGCGCGGCACCATCGTCGTCGACCGTGGTCAATACCACGGCCGAAAAGGCCACGGCGGCTACCTCAAACGTGGTCTGTCGCAATACCTGATCTAACCGGACCGGCCACAACCTGATCCCCGAGCGGGGTCGTCACACCTTCACGAGTCGCGCGCGAGGCGGCCCGCGATTCACCATGCCTGGAGGAACGTCATGACCGCACAAGTGAACAAGGACAATCTGCGTATCGCCCTCGACACCGCCCGCGACCGCGAGTTCCTGGACTCGTGGGCTGAACTGGCGGTCATCGGCGAGACGCCTGCCGGCGGTGTGGAGCGCCAAGCCGCCACCGCCGAAGACGGTCAGATGCGTGAGTGGTTCTCGCAGTGGCTGCGTCACCGCGGTTTCACCGTGGAAGTGGACCGGGTAGGAAACCTGTTCGGCCTGTTGGAGTTTCATCCAGGCGCCCCCTACGTGCTGGTTGGTTCGCATCTTGACAGCCAGCCTCGTGGTGGCAAGTTCGACGGCGCGTACGGTGTCTTTGCCGGCGCCGCCGCGGCTGACCGGATCCGCCGTCAGGCCGCCGAATCCGGGGTGAAGCCGATGTACAACATCGCCGTCGTGGATTGGTTCAACGAGGAAGGCTCACGGTTCAAGCCGTCGCTGATGGGTAGCGCGGTGTTCACCGGTGCGGCCGACCTCGAAGACACGCTGAACATCACCGACTCCGACGGCATCACCGTCCGGGAGGCCTTGACCGCCATCAACAGTATCGGCACGACAGATGTGTTCCCCGACGGCGACGTCAGCCGCCAGCTGGCGGCCTATGCCGAGATCCACATCGAGCAGGGCCGCGAACTGGAGAAGGACAATGTCACCATCGGATTGGTGGACCGCACCTGGGCCGCCAACAAGTACGAACTGAATGTCGTGGGGGCCCAAGGCCACACCGGCGCCACGGCAATCGACGACCGCCAGGATGCACTGCTGGGGGCGTCGCTGATCGTGGTGGCGCTGCGCGATATCGCCGACGAGTTCGGCGAGGAACTGCACACCAGCTGTGGGCAGATGACCGTGCTGCCCAACTCTCCGGTGGTCGTGCCGCGCGAGGTCCACATGCACCTGGACCTGCGTTCGGACAACGATGAGCTGCTGGCGGCCGCCGACGTCGCGCTGCGAAAGCGCATCGCGGAAGCCGAGATCCGCGCCAAGGTCAAGGTCGAGCATCGCAAGGCCCACGTCTGGCCCGGGCACCACTACCAGCCCGAAGGCGTGGAGCTGGCGCGCGCTGCCGCTGACGACCTGGGGGTGTCGAGCATGCTCGTGCAGACCCGCGCCGGCCACGACTCGACCAACATGAAAGAGATCGTTCCGTCGGTGATGCTGTTCGTGCCCAGCGTGGAAGGGATCTCGCACGCCGAGGCGGAGTACACCGCCGACGACGACCTGTGCACCGGCGTCGATGTGCTGACCGAGACCCTGGCCCGGATGCTCGACGGTGCCCTGGACTCGGCGACCGCCAACCGCACCCGCTGATCCGGCCAGTCATGAGTCAAGGAGGGCTCCAGTCATGATCGAAGAACCACCGGTGTCTGACGTCGTGAGCCACGGCCTACGCGAGCACGAACCGGATACCGGCGGCAGCCGGACAACCGAACCCAAACCCGCGCTGGAGTTCCTGTACAACCTGGAAGACCGGCTCCCGGTCGGCCGCGGCGTTCTCTACGGCATGCAGCACGTGATCATCATGTTGCCCCCGACCGCACTTGCCCCGGTGCTGTTGTCCGGCGGGCTGCATCTGTCGCCGTCGCTGACCATCTCGATCGTGGCAGCAACTTTGGTGGCGGCGGGTCTGGCGACTCTGTTGCAGGGCAACGGTGCCTTCGGCATCGGCGCCCGGCTGCCCGTGGTGCAGGGCACCGAGTTGTACTTCCTGCCGCCGCTGATCGCCATCGGGCTGGTATCGGGTACCGGCTCCATCGCGTTCTGTGTGATGTTCGGCGGGCTCCTGGTCTGTCTGATCAGCTTCTTCTACCGCCACATCGAGAAGCTGTTCCCACCAGTGGTTGTCGGCACCATCATCACCCTGATCGGCATCGCCCTGATCCCGATCGGCATCGAACAGTTCGTCGGCCACGACACCCCGTACTACGGCACCAGCCAAGCGTTCCTCGTCGCGTCGGTGACCTTCGTGTGCATGCTGGTCTTCACCATTGTGCTGCGCGGTTTCCTGCGTTCGATCGCGATTGTGTTGGCCATCGCGATCGGCTACGCGCTGTCGGCGCTCCTGGGCATCATCGACTTCGCCCCCATCAAAGAGGCGGCCTGGTTCGGTCTGCCGCACCTGCTGCCGTTGGGATTCGGGATTCCGTCGATCACCGAGATCATTTTGGTCATGCTGCTTTTCGTGGTCGCGGCGGTGGAGACCACCGGCTACATCTCGGCCACCAGCACGCTCGTCGGGGTGGAACCGAGCCGCAAGCGCATCTCCAGCGGTCTGATCGCCGACGGCATCGGCTCGGTGGTGTCCGGCGCCCTGGGCAGCACACCGATGACCGCCTACGCCCAGAACCTGGGTGCGCTGAGCATGACTCGGGTTGCTGCACGGCGGATCTCGGTCTTCGCCGGTGGCCTCCTGATTCTGCTGGGCCTGGTCCCGAAGTTCGGCGCCGTCCTGGGCACCATTCCCACCCCGGTATTGGGCGGTGTCGCGCTGCTGCTGTTCGGCACCGTGGCCGCCGTGGGGATCAAGACCCTACGGCCCACGCTGCGCACCGAACGCAGCACCGTCATCATCGCCGCCTCGCTGTCGCTGGGCGTGGGTTTCGCCCTGGTCCCGGGTGAGGGCATCGCGTTCATGTCGACGAGCATCGCGCTGGCTCTGCAGACCGGCGTGGCGGTCGGGGGATTGGCCGCGGTGATCCTCAACCTGGTGATCCCCGACGAGCGAACCACCTCACCGGCCGACGACACCGATGGAGCAGTCACCGGCCACTAGCGGCCCCAGGCCGAACATCAAGCAGGAAAGGCACATCCGATATGCGTGAGGACGCAGCGCACCTCGTCGACCAGATCGGGGCCGTCGGCCCGTTCATCGACGGAACGACGATCAGCACCGATCAATCCCTCGACATCACCTGCCCGGCCACGGGTAAACCGTTCACGTCCATCACGTGCGCCACCCCACAGATGGTGGAGGCCGCAATCGAGGGCGGCCGCAGAGTATTCGAATCGGGCATCTGGTCCCGGACGGACCTCGCCGCGCGGGCGAAGGTGCTGCACAGGATCGGCACCATCCTCGACGAACGGGCCGAGCTACTCGCGAAGCTCGACGCGATGTGCACCGGCCGCCCGATCATGGAGATGCGGCCGCAGGTCGCCCGCCTGGGCGAGTGGTTCACCTACTACGCGGCCAGGATCCAGACCCTGGAGGGCACCATGCCCCCATTCGGATCTGATTTCCTCAACTACGTCACCCGGGAACCACTCGGCGTGGTGGCCCAGGTCGTCACCTGGAACCACCCCCTGCTGTTGCTCGTCAAAAAGCTCGCACCAGCACTGGCCATGGGCAACAGCATCGTGGTCAAGCCCTCCGAACTGACCCCGATCACCGCCGTGCTGCTGGCCCAGATCTGCACCGAAGCTGGTGTGCCGCCCGGGGTGATCAATGTCGTTCCCGGCGCCGGGCCCGATGTGGGAGCCGCAGTGGTCGGTAATGCCGCGTTGGCCAAGGTCGATTTCACCGGCGGCACCAACACTGGGCGCGCCATCGCCGTGGCCGCCGCCGGCAATCTCGTCCCGTCGACGATGGAACTGGGCGGCAAGGCCCCCGTCATCGTCTACGACGACGCCGACGTGACCCGCGCCCTCCGCGGTTCGCTGTTCGCAGCCTTCATCGCCAGTGGTCAAACCTGTGTGTCGGGAACGCGATTCCTAGTGCAACGCAATGTGTTCGACGAGTTCACCACCCGCTTCGCGCGAGCCGCCGCACAACTGCGCCTCGGCCACCCGCTCGACACCGAATCCCAGGTCGGCCCGGTCATCTCCGCCGCACAGCAGCAACGAGTGATCGACGCGGTCGACGCGGCCCGTGGTGCCGGGGCCACCGTCCTCACCGGCGGTCAGGTGCCGGCGCTCCCCGGAGACCTCGCCGATGGCTACTTCTATGAGCCCACTGTCGTAACCGACGTCAACCGCGAGATGGGACTCTGGCGCGAAGAGGTGTTCGGGCCCGCCGTCATCGTCACCCCCTTCGACACCGAGGACGACGCGGTGGCCCACGCCAACGACTCGGCCTACGGCCTGGGTGCCGCGGTGTGGACCGACGATCTACGCCGTGCCCACCGCACTGCTCACGCCGTGCGAGCCGGGGTGATCTGGGTCAACGACCACCACAAGAACAACCCGGCTTCGCCGTGGGGCGGGTTCGGTCAGAGCGGTTACGGCCGGGAGAACGGCATGGATTCGCTGCTTGCCTACTCCGAGGCCAAGAGCATCCTGGTGAACCTGCAGGATTCCACGCCGGACTGGTACGGCGACGACGGCCAACCGAAGCGGTACGGATGATCGCGGCGTCCAGCCGATGCCGCGCCCGCTTGCAACCCAACCCCAATCGACAAGGAACGCTTCGATGAACACCACTGTCGCCGCATCACCGGCCAAGCCTGCGATCATCGGCACCGAAGTCATCGCCGCGGTCGTCGAGGAGATCGGCGGCGAATTCAGCTGCGGCGCCATCGAACTGGATGCACTCCAACCCGACGAGGTCCGCGTCCGGATCCATGCTTCGGGCATCTGCGCCACCGATCTGGCGGTCCAGGCCGGCAAGACCCCGTTTCCGTTGCCCGGCATCCTCGGTCACGAAGGCGCAGGCACCATCGAGGAGGTCGGAACCGCCGTCACAGACTTGGCTCCGGGCGATCGCGTCGTGATGACCTTCGACTCCTGCGGGCACTGTGACTCGTGTCTGGCCGGCCGCCCCGTGCAATGCCTGAACTGGTTCGCCCTCAACATGGGTTCCGGCACCCGCCTCGACGGGTCGCTGACCACCCGCCGCGGGTCCGGACGCGCGCTCTACGGACACTTCTTCGGGCAGTCGTCGTTCGCCACCCACGCGATCTGCAGCCAGCGCAGCGTCGTCAAGATCGAGACCGACACCGACTTCGCGGTGCTCGCCCCGTTGGGCTGCAGTGGACAGACCGCCGCCGCCAGCGTCTGGAACCTGCTGCGGCCGGAACCTGGATCCAGTGTGATCGTCTACGGTGGCGGGGCCGTCGGCCTGCTGGCGGTGCTGGCCGCGCAGCTGACCCCGGCCGGCCAGATCATCGTCGTCGACCGCGTAGACAGTCGGCTTGAGCTGGCCCGCGAACTCGGCGCCACCGTCACCGTCAACGCCGGCACCGACGACGTCGCCGCCGCGGTAAACGACGCCACCAAGGGCCGCGGCGCCGACCGGGCACTGGAAACCACCGGCAACATGACCGTGCTTCGTCAGGCCGTCGACCTGCTCGCCGTCAGCGGCGTCTGCGTCGTGGTGGGCGCTCCGCCCACCGGTAGCGAAGTCGCTCTCGACGTCCAGGACATGTTGGTGCGCCACCCCACGATCATCGGTGTCAGCCAGGGCCTGGCCAGGCCCCGGCAGGTCATTCCCGCTCTGGTCGCACTGCACGAGGCGGGCCGATTCCCCGCCGAAAAGCTGATAACGGCTTTCCGTTTCGACCAGATCAACGAAGCCGTCGCTGCAGCGAAGCAGGGCGAGGTCATCAAACCCGTATTGACCATGCCCTGACGCTGTCCCGCGAGCACCGGCTCGACCGAAAACCGAAGTACCCCACTGTGAATAGGAGACGAATATGGACCTGGGACTGCAAGGAAAGCGCGCACTGATCTCGGGTGCCAGCGACGGCATCGGGCTGGCCACCGCGGAGTTGCTGGCCGAAGAAGGCGCGGATGTGGTGTTGGTGGCTCGCCGCGCCGATGCCCTGAAGGAGGCTTGTACCTCGATCTCGGCCAAGACCGGCGTCAAAGCTCTGCCCGTGGCCGCGGATCTCAGCGACAAGGCGGTGTTCGATTCGGTGATCACCAATGCCGTCGATGAACTCGGCGGCCTGGACATCTTGATCAACAATGCCGGTGCATCGTCTTTCGGTGGTTTTGGCGATATCACCGACGAGCAGTGGGTCGCCGACATCAACCTCAAGCTGTTCGGATTCATCCGCATGACCCGAGCGGCGTTGCCGCACCTGCTCAAAAATGGCATCGGGCGGATCGTCAACGTCGCGGGAAACTCCGGCAAGCAGGCGTTGGAGTACCACATGCCCGGCGCCGCCGCCAACGCCGCGATCCTGAACTTCAGCAAGTCGTTGTCGCTGCAGGTCGGAGACCAAGGCGTGATGATCAATACGGTGTGCCCGGGCCCGGTCCGGACCGCGCGGCTGGTCAAGCAGTTCGCCGCCAACGCCAAGGACTGGGATTGCACACCTGAAGAGGCCGAGCAGCGTTACCTGGAGAACTTGCCGCTGTCCTACATCCCCAGTGCCCGCGATATCGCCTACTCGGTCGTGTTCCTGGCGTCACCGCGCGCGGCCTACCTGAACGGAACCACCATCACGAACGATGGTGGAATCACCCGTGCCGTCTGAGTTTTCGGGTCCCACCGCACGGCGGGTGGCACGCATCGGGATGATCGTGCCGTCGTCGAATACCTGCCTGGAACCCACGACGTACCGGATGCTGGGGGAGCGGACCGACGTCAGCGTCCACTTCACCCGGATCCCGGTAGGACGGGTGGGGCTCGACGGCAGCTCCGACGCCCAGTTCGACACGGCTGGAATGGAAGCGGCGGCGGTCCTGCTGGCGGCGGCCAACGTCGACGTGATCGCCTGGAACGGCACGGCGGGGTCGTGGCTGGGCGTCGCACATGACCGCGCGATCACCGACGCGATCACCACCATGACCGGTGTGCGAGCCCTCACCAGCACCCAGGCCTGCCTGGCGGCGTTCGGGGCGTTGGGCGTGCGCAATGTCGGCCTGGTCACCCCGTACCCCGACGACATGAATGCCAGGATCGGCGAGTGCTACCGCGACGAAGGCATCACGGTGGCCGCGGCGCACGGCTTCGGGCTCACCGAGACCACCGACATCGCCGGGATTCGGCCCGAGGAGTTACTGGCGCCGGCACGGCAGGTCGCCCGAAGCGGGCCTGACGCGATCGCCTACGTGTGCACCAATCTGCACGGCGCCGATGCCGTCGAGGCCGCCAGAACCGAACTCGGTGTGCCGGTGGTGGATTCGGTGGCGGTGACGCTGGCGGCCTGTTTGGCAATGGTGGGGGCCGGTCCCTTGAATCCTCGATGGGCGCCGGATCTGGCGGGGACTCTGGGGTTGGCCAGTGGGACCCTTGCCAGACCGTGATGAAGCCCACGGGCGGTGGCAGATACTGCTCGAGAAACTCGCCGGGATCGACGACCAACTCGCGGCCGAGTATCTCGAGCGCATCGACGGTGGCGCGCGGTACTACGACAGCGTCCCCGATAAACACGATCTGGAAGACAGTGCCCGCAACGCATTTCGGTATCTTCTGGCGTGTCTGCTGTCCAGGCCCCTTTCCGCTGAACTGATCGCGTTCCCGGCGGAAGTCGGGGCGCTGCGCGCCCGTCAGGGCATCGCGTTGGAGAATCTGAGCGCGGCGGTCCGAAACGACTTCCTGGTCGCGTGGTCGGCGTTGTTGCGTCTGGCCGATGACGCCGACATGGCCGTGCTCGCCATGCACGTCGGCCAACTCTGGACCGCGGTCGACGATTTCGCCGGCGCGATCCAGCGGGGCTACATGGATCAGCGCCTGCAGATGGCGCGCACCAACATCATCGAACAACAGCAGAGTCTTTCCGACTTGTTCTCCGATGAGCCGAGTCCCACCGTGGTGCACCGGGCAGCAGACGTGCTCGGTCTCGACGAGACGGCGTTCTACTGGGTCGTGGGCGTTGTGGCCGAAGAGTCCACCTCGGCGTTGATCCGACGGCTCGCCGGCCTCGGCATTGTGGCGTTGGATCACACGAGTAGGGGCGTCACGCTGATCCTGCTGTCTGCCAACAGCCGCTGGCCCGATGACGAGGCGCTGGCAGCCGACCTCCTGTCTGGAGTGACGGGAGCAGTGGCATCGCGAACCGTTCAGTTACAGAACGTCTTCCGGGCGGCAACGACCGTACGGATGCTTGCGCAGCTGGGTGTGGATGCGACGACTCTTCGTCGGTCCTGGTCGCGATTGTCGATCTCGCAACTGTGCACGGTGATCGATGACCTACGCAGCTACGTGGATGCGCCGCTGGCCGGGATGAACGATCGAGACATCCTCGTCGAAACCATGTTGGTGTTCGCCGAGAGCGGGTCGGTCTCGACCACGGCCACCAAGCTGTACTGTCACCGCAACACGGTGCTCAATCGAATCCGGAAGTTCGAGGAAGCCACCGGGATCAGCCTCCGAACGCCTCGGTCGCAGGCCATGGTGCAACTGTGTTTGTTGCGGTCATGAAACACAGGTTTGGGTCGACCATCGGCAATTGTGCAGGCGCACACTATGCGAGCTGGATCACGTTGCACCGAGACTATGGGTACAGGCATATCGCCGACCTAGCATTTTCGCTATGACCAGCAACTATCAGAGGACTACATGAACCCTACAGTTCCTGCTGCAGACGCTGACGCCACGGGCGCGAAATCGCGGCGTCGGCGCACGATCATCGCGAGCATGGTCGGCACCACGATCGAATGGTACGACTTCAACATCTACGGAGCCGTCGCTGCGCTGGTGTTCGGCAAGATCTTCTTTCCCGACGTGGATCCGGCGGCGGGAACACTGTTGGCGCTGGCCACATTCGGGGTCGGGTTCGCTGCCCGTCCCGTCGGTGGAATCATCTTCGGACACATCGGTGACCGGGTCGGGCGCAAGGCGGCCCTGATCGCGACCATCGTGATGATGGGCGTCGCAACGGTGGCCATCGGGCTGCTGCCGACCTACGACTCCATCGGCATCTGGGCGCCCATCTTGTTGGTGCTGTGTCGTCTGATTCAGGGCATCGGCCTCGGCGGTGAATGGGGCGGTGCCGTGTTGATGGTGGTGGAGCAGGACGAATCCGTGGACAGCCGGGGGCGTGCCGGCAGCTGGATGCAATCCGCCTCGCCATTGGGCTTCCTGCTGGCCACGGCCACTCTGGCGGCAGTGAGCGCACTCGTGACCGAGGAACAGTTCTTGTCCTGGGGTTGGCGTATTCCGTTCCTACTCAGTGCACCACTGGTGTTGGTGGGCCTGCTGATTCGCGTCAAGATCGTCGAGTCCTCGGTCTTCACCCGAAATCAGAAGCAACACAAGGAGAAGGAGGACAAGGCCCCGATCCTGCAGGTGCTGCGCCACGCACCGAAGATGATTTTGCTGGTGGTGCTTCTCGGGCTCGGCCAGCAGGTCGCCTACTTCGTGATCAACGTGTTCTCGCTGTCCTACGTGACCCAGCACACCGATATCCCAAAGGGAACGGTACTCAACGCCGTCGCCATCGGCGCTGTTGCTCAGCTCTTGTCGATCCTGTACTTCGGGCGCCTCAGTGACCGGGTGGGACGTCGTATTCCGTTCCTCATCGGCGGCGTCGGGATGGCGGTGTGGGCCTTCGCGGTGTATCCGCTGATGGGTACCGGCAACTTTGCACTCATGGTGCTCTCGGTATCTGTTGCGATGGTGTTCCAGGGTGCGATGTACGGGGTGCTCGCGGCGTTCATTGCGGAGCTGTTCGATACGAGTTACCGCTACACCGGTGTCTCGCTGGGCTACATGCTGATCGGCATCGTCGGTGGTGGTTTCGCACCGTTGATCGCGTCGACGTTGCTGGACACCACCGGTTCGGTGACTTCAGTTGCGATCTACATCTCGGTGTCATCGGTGCTGACGCTGATCGCCGCGTACTTCGCGCCGGAAACCTCCAAGCGGAACCTCGACGACATCCTCGACACCGGCAGCACCGACCCGGCACCGCGCGGTGAGAGCGTGGCGCGCACAGGCTAGGGATTCGGTTCGAATCACCCAAGAGTCAGGCCCCTTTCGAGGGGCCTGACTTGTTGGACGGATCTCAGTCCAGGTCGGCGACGATCTTGCGGGCGGCCGCCGACCGAAGCAGGCCCTTACGTCAAGACTTACGCCCGGCGATGAGATAGACCGCGGGCAGCACGCCCGAGGTACTCACCAGTCCGAGGGCGCTGCCCCACAACCACTTCGGGCCGTAGATCTGGTCGGGCTGGCGGCCGGCCAGGTCGCGCAGGGCCCAGGCCCGAAGCCCGGCATCGACGGTGGCCATCGCGATGACGGCGGTCTTCGCGGTGGGAGACAGATCTTTCCAGCGCTTCTTGGCCACGAGCGCGTTCCTTTCGGATGAGGACCATCGGTTTCCAAGGTACTGGTGGCGGATGCGCACTGGACACCTCCAGTCGAGCGCGCGGATCATGGCGATCATGACGCGGACCTCGGTTCTGTATGCCGCACTACTGACGGCCGCTGGGGTCGTCGCAGCGGTCGTCTCATCTCCGGTCGCGTCCGCCGGCGCCGAGGACGTGATCAGGGACCTGGAATCCCACGGCTACACCGTTCAGATCAACTGGACCAACGGTTTCGACACCAAGCCGCTTTCGGAGTGCTGGGTCACCGGGGTCAACAATCCCGCGAATCAGGAGCCCGGTCCGGCGACATTCGTCACCGTCTACGTCGACGTCGCCTGCCCCAATCATGACTACTGAGTGGCGCGAGAGCCGCTATGGACTGACCGGCATCGTCGTCACCGGTGAGCCACCGTAACTGCCGCTTCCAGAGCCACGACCGCCGCCGAAGAGGCCGCCGCTCGACGATCCGCCACTGGATGACCCGCCGCTTGAGGACGAACTACCGCCGGACGACGAACCGCCGCCGAACGGGGAGTCGCCACCGAACGGCGATTGCGGCGCAACCGTCGTCGCCGGGGCCTGGTACGTGGGTTGTTCGACCGGCGGTGTGTAGGTCGGCACGGTGTGGGTCGGGACCTCGATCGGAGGCACGGTCTCCTGAGCGGACGTGTGGGTGGGCGCCACCGTCGTGGTCGGAGGCGCCGTGGTGGTGGGTGGCGCTGTCGTCGTAGGTGGCGCCGTGGTGGTGGGCAGGGACGTCGTCGTCGGCGGAGGCGTCGTTGTCGTGGGTGGCGCCGTGGTGGTCGGCGGTGCGGTAGTCGTCGTCGGGGGAGCCGTCGTTGTCGTGGGCGGCGAAGTGGTGGTCGGCGGGGTCGTCGGTGGCGTCGTCGGCACCCACGTCGGCACCGTCGGCCACACCACCGGCGGAAGCGGGATCGGAACCGGAATCGGGATCGGTACGGGCACCGGAGCCGGCGGGACCACCACGGGTGCGGGTGCCGGGGCAGGCGCAGGAACCGGCGCGACCGGAGGAGCCTCGTTGACCGGCTGGTTGCCGGTGCCCTGGCGCACCTGGGGCGCCGCGGGTGCGGCCGGTGGCGGGGTCAGCACCGAGACGGGCAGAGCGACCGGGTCCGGCTCGTGCGGAACCGGCGGAAGGTAATTGCCGGGCACGGTGGCCGCCTGCTGGGTGGGCGCAGGCTGCGCGCGCACATCGGCTGTCGGCCGGACGTTGATCGCGACCGTGACGGCCAACGTGGCGAAGGCGACCACCACGAATGTCAGGGCGCTGCCCATCAGCAGCATCCGCGGCGGTGGCGGCGCGATGACGGTCGTGTAGTCCGGGTCGTCGTCCTGTTCGGGGACGAACTCGTTGACCGCGTCCATCGGCATCTCGTCGGCCCAGGGCTGGTCCTCGGGATCCTGTGAGTAGGCCAGGTCCGGCCCGACGGCGGCATCCGCGCGGACGGGTGCCATTTGTGTGGCGTCCGCGGCGGCTGGAGCCATCTGGGTGGCGTCCGCGGCGGCTGGAGCCATCTGGGTGGCGTCCGCGGCGGCTGGAGCCATCTGGGTGGCATCCGCGGCGGCCGGACCCATCTGGGTCGGGTCCTGTGGCACACCGACGACGGGCGCCATCTGAGTGGATGCACTGGCCGGTGCGATGTCGTCGACCAACTGGGCAGCGCCCCGGGCGATCGCATAGCCCGCATCCGGCGCCACCTCGACCGGTGCGGTCGAACGAAGCTCTGCCGCAACAGAATCAAGATCGAGTCGTTGGCCGACCAACAACACGCGTCCGGGGGCTTCGTCGGCGGGCACCCGCTTGAGCGCCGCCGCGCACGCGGCGGCGGCGCCGGCGGTGCCGATCGGGATGGTGGCCAACGTCGCCGATGTTGGGGCCGGTGCGGCCGTGCGGTCAATCACCGTCAGCGACACGGTGTCATCGTCGGCCAGCAGCAATGCGGCGTCGGCGCCCACGCTGCGGGCCAGGGCTGCGGCGGCCTCGCCTTCGGTCACGACCTCGACGTTCGGCACTCCGGCGTCGAGCACGGTCTGGCGCAGCGTGTCGGCCGCCGAATCGTCGGGCAGGCACAGTCGGGTCGCGGCCACCTGGTTGCCGGACTCGGTCACGGCGCGGTAGGTGCCGATGATGGTCTCGGCCAGCTCCGACATCTCGGCTACCAGGTCGTCGGGCAGGTCGAGCGCGTACTGATCGAGAACCTGGCCGCCACTCGCGGGCGATCCGATCATGGCCAAGCGCGCCACACGCCCGGTGACCGCCACCCCGAGGACTACGTCCACGGTTCCTCTCCTTGCTTTGTGCATGTATTACGAGCCCCGACGGACAAATCCAAGCTACCGCACAGCCTCGGCGGACCTTGGTGGCCGAACAACCGCGGCTGCCAGCGCTGCTTGTGCGCCAGAGCAAAAGTGAGCACGCTGGTTGAATCCCGTGCGGTGTCACTCATAGAGAGGAATCGGTAAGTGAGCGACGAGCGTTACGACGCGTCCGCCACCGTCCAGGTGGTAACCGCGGCCGCGCCGGCGGCGGAGCGTGCTGGGCGGGTCGGTTACGTGCCCACCCGGACCAACCGGGTGCGTGACGGCCTCGCCGTGGCGCTGCTCGTCATCGCGATGCTGCTTCCGTGGAACCTGGAGTTCGGCATCGGTGTCCCCGGCAGCGCCGGGTCGACGTTCGTCCTGCTGGCCGTCGTGACGCTGCTGGCCATCGCCGCCGCACTGGCGCCGCACCTGGGTCCGTTCCGCCTCGGAGCCGGCAAGTCCGACGTGCGGCGCACCAGCCGCATCCGGCTCGTGCTCAGCGCCGCCTACCTGATGGTGGTCATCTGTTTCGTCGGCTATCACGTGCTGCAGACGGTGCGCGGCGGCGGCACCGGGGCCGTCCCGCCGGGGGTGGGTCCGGGCATGCTGCTCGGCGTCGCGGGCGCGCTGCTCGCCGGGCAACCACCCATCACGTCGATCACGGTCGAGGACAACAAGTTTCGGCGCTGGTATGCCGTAGCGCGGGTAATCGGTTTCCTGTCGATCGCGCTCGCGACGCTGTCGGTCGCGTTCAACGTCTACTGGCGGCTGCGGTACCTGTTCGTCACCCAGGTCGAGTTCGGCGGGCACGACATCGCTGTGATCGTCACCACCGTGCTCTACGGCGCGGAGGCGATGATCGCGCTGGTCATCGCCTCACGCTGGCTGACCGAGCGGACCGGGGCGGCCCGGCTGGCCACGTCGGCCATCGGTGTCTCGGGCGGGATCGCCGCCACCCTGGTGTGGCTGGCCGGCATCGGCCGCGATATCGACGCGTTTCACGGCATCGCCCAGAACACCTCGACGGCGGCAGTGGGCTACGAGGGCTACCTCGCGTGGGCCGCGGCGGCCGCGATCGTTGCGCCGACGACGCTGTACGCCGTCTTCCTGATCAGGCCGCCGACCATCGGTGCCTACCGCGGCGCTGCGCAGAAGTGCCTGACGCTGATCACCTTCTGGGCCTTCGCGGCGGCGGCGCTGCGGGTCGTCGACTTCCTGATCGCCCAGTCGCTCGATCTCCCGCGCGCGCTGTACGACACGGTCGCGATGACGGGGTTCAACCTGGTGACCGCGTTGGTCGCACGGTGGTTGCACCGCCAGCTCGACAGGGGTCTGACGTCGACGACGGTGGCTGCGGCCTTCAGTGCGGTCTTGTTCGTCTTCACCGTGGCGAACGTGGCCATCGGTGTGGCCCTGGCGCCGCGCTACTCCGGGCCGGCGCCCGCGGCGATCTACGGCAACAATCTGGCCCAGCAGATCACCAGCACGTTCGACGTCACGGTCTGTGTGCTCAGCCTGCTCGTGTTGGCGGTGATGGTGTTCACCGGACCGTTCGCCGGCTACCTGGTGCGACGCGAAACCCGTGTGGCCAAGCCGGTGCCGGAACCGCCGACGGAGGCGTTGCCACCCAAGCCCGAGTCCTCCGCGCCCCCGACCATCGTCCGGCAGCCCCGCGCCGGAGCGGTCCCGAAAATTGTTCGTTTGAAAGAGGATTCGACTACGGTGCTGACCGCGCCGCCGACCACCGACCTCCAGGTGCCGACGCAGGCGCTGCGGATTCAACGTCGCCCGCAGCGCCCGCACCCGGGCGATTAGCTCGCGTGCGCCCGCTTCGACTTCGCGGGACGGTTGTGGGCGCCCCCGGACTTTGTGGCCTGCTTCGTCGGGTGCCGTTCTGCGCGAGTCGAAGTCCGGTCGGAGCGCTCGCGTCCAGGCTTGGCATTCGGCGCTGATTCACGGATTGAGGAGCGGGCCGGCAATGCCGCCCGCAGACCGTTCCGGGAACGCCCCGCGTTCGCAGCCGCCGTCAACTGCCGCCGCGGCGGCGCGGAGTCACTGTGTGCAGTGGCCGACGGCACGCGGGTGGGATGACTGATCGGGGTGGGCTTCGGCGCGGTCGACGCCTCGGTGTCGTCAGGGGTGGACACCGACGTATCGCCCACAGTGTCGACCGCGGTGCTCACCTTGGAAGCCGCCGGGGCCTTACCGTCTACCGGCTCGACGGCTGTCCTGGGCGCCGTCAAGGCGCCGATGGCTTGCAGCACCTCGGACAACGGCCTCGTCGCATCCGCGAGCGATTTCCCCAGTTCGTCCACTATGTGGCGCACCCCTTGCGCTACCGGCGAGGTGTCCACCGGGGCCGCCGGGTGCTCGGGCCAGGGGCCGTCGGGTTCGGCATCGGAGACGACCGGGTCCGGCAGGGTGGGGACGTAGGCTTCGCCGCCCAGGATCGCCATCGACTGCGCGAACGCCCCTGGCAGTTGAGCCATTGCCTCGTCGAATTTCTGTTGAGGGGTGTCCCAGCTGATTTCTTTGACCCGGCTGGGATCTGCGGTGCGGTCGTAGCCCATCTCGACGAAGACTCGCAGCACCGGGTCGAGGGCGTCGACGAATCGTTCCGCGCCGATCAGCGATGCGGGTATGCGCAGCGGCGCCAGCAGCGGCAGATACTGGGGCATCATCACGTAGGTGGTGTTGCCGATCTGAGTCGTGACGGCGTTGGGGGCGTCGGGATACTCCAGCACATAGCCGGGAAAGGCGTGCCCGAAGGCCATCCCGGCGATGGCGTTCGCGATGGACAGCACGTTGGCGTATGCCGGGAAGTCGGCGACGCCGTCGTACTGGTTTTGGTAATAGGTGGTCTTGAACGGGCTGTCGGATGGTCCGGGGCGGCCGAACGGGAAGATGTCGCCCAGCACCGGAAGATCGCTCCACGAGGTGAAGCGGGTGAGGATGCCCCCGTTGGGCTGATACGGATCTCCGATGAGTAAGAACTCGTAATTCTGGGCGTTGGCAACGTAATTCGGGTCTTTGGCCATGTCGTAACGTGCGATCTCGGCCACTTGCGTTCCTTGGGATACGCCGACGATCCTCACCTTGTCACCGGCCGGTGCGGCGGCGATGTCGCGCTCCAGGTAGCCGGCCCCGATCGCCTCGGACCGCTTCAATGTCTGGGTCCAATACGGAAGGTCGGACAGTACCGGAAGATCGGAGATGATCGGCAGGCTCAGGCTGATCTGCGCGGGATAGGCGACCGTGTGGTACGAGTCGCCTTCGGGAATGGTGGTTCCGTAGAAGAACACTGGGATGCTCAGGCCGAATGCGTCGTAGGACGCGCCCACGCCGATCGTCGTGCCGACCAGTTGGACCGCTGCACGGTAGGTGGCCGATGGGGTGGTGACGCTGACTCCTGCCGATACCGCGACGACGACGCCGCCGGCCAGCAACATCGACCCCCATCGTCGTGGACCGCGCTGTCGGCGTTCAGTGCGTGGTAGTACCTGCTGGCGTCCCCGACCCTTCATTCGTGCACCTTTCTTCCCTCACCGAGCTGGGTTTGGTCATCGTGGTGATCCGGCGCACTAACAACGTCTTTGGCTCACTGCCGGGCGTGAACCGGGAATATGGCAGGTGCCACTTCCGACGCTCATTGGGCCCGAAAGTTACCAGCAAACCCATTGTCCTGCGCTGAGATTCGGGCATATTCACGAAAGTGGCAGGCTGCGGGACCGATCAGGTTGCGCGATCGTGTCAGGTTGGCAACTCTGGTGGCCGGCGGAAGGGTGTGCATTTCTCGCCAAACCGATGTCGAGAGTCATTGGAGCAAACGTTGATCGAAGGCGCTCAGGGTTCCACGCCAATCGCCTGGCTCGCGTGTTTCGACGACCGGTCGCGCCTTGCTGAGGGCCGCTTTCGTCCGTGAGTGCAATATCGGGGGCCGGGGGCTGCCAATCGATCAAAAGTTGATCACATGTTGCCGAAAACTGTTGTTATCTAAGGGGATCGGCGACTTTCCGAACAAGTTTCGATGGGCGCTTGCGTAGCGCCCGATTCGAGTTTCTTGAGAGTTCTCTCTGGATCTTGAGGGAACTCTATGCCTCCGCATGCTCGCCGCGCACTTTATGTTGCGCTATGTCAGTCTGAATTGGTGGGGAAATTCGGAACTGCCAGTTTGATTGCCGTCATGGCGGGGGCGGCTTCCGGGATGAGCAACATGGCGATGCCGCCCGCCAACGCGGCACCGTGTCCTGATGCTGAGGTGATATTCGCCCGCGGCACGATGGAAGCGCCTGGAGTAGGCGATACGGGGGACGCGTTCGTTAACTCGTTGCGCGCCAACGTCGGCGCGAAATCAGTGTCGGTGTATCCCGTCGATTACCCTGCCACCACCGATTTTCCGACTGCCGTCCAGGGCATCGCCGACGCACGGGCACACATCATGACCACCGCGGCCAACTGCCCTGACACCAAGATGGTGCTCGGCGGGTTCTCTCAGGGCGCGGCGGTCATCGGCTTCGTGACGGCCAGTGTTGTGCCTGACGGGGTTACCGCGGCAGACGTACCTGCGCCCATGCCGCCCGATGTCGCTGACCATGTGGCAGCGGTTGCGTTGTTCGGGAAACCGTCGCCGCGTTTCATGAAGGTGCTCAACAATCCCTCGGTTGTCGTCGGACCGAACTACACCGCCAAAGCCATCGACCTGTGTGTCGACAACGACCTGGTGTGCGACCCGCAGGGTAGGAGCTTCGGCATCCACACCCAGTACGCGGAGGCCGGTCTGGTGAACCAGGGGGCGGCGTTCGCGGCGAGCAAGCTTCAGGACGACTGGGCTCGGCAGCCCACCCAACCGGTTCCGCCGGCCACGCTGGTCGGTACCGGCCCGTCGCAGCCGTCGCGTGTCGCGCCGGTCCAGCCCGCGCAGTCTCCGCAGCCCGCTCAACACATGGGCCCGGCACCGCAGAACCTTCCCGGTCCGGCCCCGGCTCAGAGTCCCGCAGTACCGAGTCCGGTTGCGCCGGCCGCACCGGCACCGGCCCCGCCGGGACCGGCCGCGCCGCCGCCTATTGCGCCGGTATAGCCGGCTCAGTGGTGGGCGTTGTTGCCGAACAGGTAGACGCCGGTGTGATGGCCGATGAAATTGTTCGCAATGAACAGCACGCCGGCAGCCACCACGACCAGCACCAACGCGAACATCACCCAGCTGAGGCCCACCAGTAGGCGGCGCCGGCCGGCAGCCGCGGGGCCCTCGGCGACATCGCCCGCGATGTGCAGCCGGACACCGATCGCGAACAGGGTGGGCACTGACGCGCCCACAGCCAGGCCGAAGAGCAGGATCTTGCCGACGGCCACGAGGTTGATCCAGTTGTTCATCTGATTGCCCCGTCCCTACTTGCTCTCGGTCGCGGTGAGGCTGCCCTGCCACGTGTCGTTGACGTTGTTGTGGTCGATCGGCGGCTTGCGCGACTTGAGCCAGATGGGCACCGTCGCGGCGATCAGGGCCACGAACCCGACCAGCGGCCCGGCGAAGCCGCCGATCCCGTGGACCAGGAAGTAGGTCAGCGCACCCACCATGCCGGCGGCCGGCAGGGTGATCAGCCAGGCGGTGGCCATGTTGCGTGCGACGGCCCAGCGCACCTCGGTGCGCCGGCCCAGCCCACTGCCCAGGATCGATCCGGTGGCGACGTGGGTGGTGGACAGTGAGTAGCCGAAGTGGCTGGACAGCAGGATGGTTGCCGCCGAGGAGACTTCAGCGGCCATGCCTTGCGGAGCTTCGGTGTCGACCAGGCCCTTGCCGAGGGTGCGGATGACGCGCCAGCCTCCCGAGAGGGTGCCGAGGGCGATGGCGACGGCGCAGGCGACGATCACCCAGAACGGCGGCATGGTCGCGGACTCGTCGACCGAGCCGTAGGAGATCAGGGCCAGGAAGATGATGCCCATGGTCTTCTGGGCGTCGTTGGTGCCGTGCGCCAGTGAGATCAGGGATGCCGAGCCGATCTGGCCGTAGCGGAACGCGGCGATCGTGCGGTCCTTGGGCAGGCCGCGGATCAACCGGTAGACCAGCCAGCTGGCGATACAGGCCACCACGCCGGCGATCAGCGGCGAGAGCACCGCGGGCACCATCACCGTGGAAACCACCCCGTGCCAGATCACGCCATGGCCGCCGACCGCGGCGATCATCGCGCCGACGATGCCGCCGATCAGTGCGTGAGACGAGCTGGACGGGATGCCCAGTAGCCAGGTGAACAGGTTCCACAGGATGGCGCCCACGAGTCCGGCGAACACCAGCTCGAGGGTCACCAGATCGGCGTCGACCAGACCCTTGGCGATTGTGGCTGCCACGGCGGTGGACAGAAAGGCGCCGACGAGGTTCAGCAGCGCCGACAGCGCTACGGCTGTGCGTGGTTTGAGTGCTCCGCTGGCGATCGATGTCGCCATCGCATTGCCGGTGTCGTGGAACCCGTTGGTGAAGTCGAACATCAAGGCGGTGAATACGACGATGCACAGCAGGAGGAACTGTAACGACACGGTAAACAATTCTTGAACACAATCGCTACGAAGACCTAATTAACTGGCTGAGTTCTCGGTCACGTTTGCGGGCCCGAGGGCCTGGCTCAGCGCTTCGGGATGTCGATACCGAGGAGTTTGAGCCCGTCGTTGATGTGCAAGTGGGCCTCGTCCATGGTGGCGCCCAACTTCGTCAGCCGGGCGGAACTGTTTGCCGGTGTCAATTCCACGCATTGGTCGGCCATGCTGCGGAAACCGTCGAAGCCCTCCTGCAACGCGGTGTTGACCGGGACGTCGGGCCCGGGCAGGACCTTGTGCTGGATCGAGTCGACGTACGTGCGCAGGTCGGTGCACGCGTTGTGCAGTGCGCCGTAGTTGGTCATCTGGCCCGGGGTCACCATCGCGTTGGCGATCGGACCCAGCTGCGCGCCCAGGCCGGCGATCGCGTCGATGACGGCCTGCCGCCATTCATCGGTCACCGGGGCCGCGGTGGGCTTGCCCGCGACAGCGCAACCGGCGAGCACGGAGGTGGTGGCCAGGACGGCAGCGATGTACCTCATATGCAGCGAGCTTATGGGGTGCAACCGTTCTGGTGTGGCGCGATGCCGGGCAGGAGAGTTTGCGCGTAGATCGCCGCACCCACGTGTAAGCCGCGTCACACCGGTAACCTGACTGAGGACTGACTAGGCAGATCGGGGGATCGGTATGGATCTCGTGCTCGGCCTCGCCATGACTTCGAGAGCCGTTCGGTGGGTGCTCGTCGAAGGCACGACGGGCGAGGGGCGACCGGTCGACCGCGGTGCGATCTCCCTCGACGACGCCGCCAGCTATGACCCCGACGGCCTGCTGCGCGGCTTGGTGGACGACACCGAACTCGAGGGCGGACACCGCATTCACGCGATCGGCGTGACCTGGACCAATGACGCTGCGCCGCTGGCCGGCCACATCATGCAGTCTCTGGATACCCGGGGCTACGGAAATGTTTTCGCGGTGTCGGAGATCGAGGCGGCCGGCATGTTGGCCAGTGGCATCGCCGAGATCACCGAGCACGACGACATCGCGGTCTGCCTCGTCGAACCCGACGCCGCGGTGGTGGCGATCGTGACGCCCGACGACGTCAGCGCCGACCGCATCGATCGCACGGACACGTTCGTCGCCGACATCGCCGGGCTCCTGACCCTCACCGGTCGGCCGATCAGCGCGATGTTCATCCTGGGCTCCGATGCGCACGGTCCGATCGTGGCCGATCTGGCCGAGTCCATCCCGGCTTCGGTGATCACCGCCAACGAATCCGACCTGGCGTTCGCGCGGGGTGCGGGCCTGGCCGCGGCGCTCGCGGTGAATACCGCTGCCGCGCCGGCCAAAGCGGTGCACTGGACCAAGGTCGGCGCGCTGTCGTCGGTGGTCGGTGGCGCGTTGGTGACGCTCGTCGTCGCGACCTCGGCGGCGGTCGGGCTGCATCTGCATCCGGGAGCGGTATCGGAGACGGCGCAGGCCGCCAGCATCCACGAGTCGGCGCCCGAGGCCGGGCCGGCGCCGAAACCGGTAGAGAAGCGGGTGGACAAGCCTGCGACCAAGCCCGCACCAGCGGCTCCGCCGCAGACTCCCGCCGCCCCGCCGCCGGCTCAAGCCGTCGAGGCGGCCGATCCGCCGGCACACCAGCCGCCTGCCCAGGCTCCGCCCCCGGCAGCTCCCGCTCCCGCGCCGGCGCCGGCCTACGTTCCGCCCGCGCCGGCCCCGGTGTACAGCCCGCCGCCGTACGTGCCGCCGCCGGTGACCTATCCGCAGCCGCGGCTGCGGGACCGGATCATCGAGCGCATCCCGATCATCAACCGTTTCCACTGAACTTGGCGGTGAGTCCGGACCGGGCGAGCCTGGCCTGCTCGGCGCGCACCACCTCGTCCTGATGCGGGGGAGTCTGGTCGGGATGCTGCGCCAGGCGGCGGATCGGCTCGTCGACGGTGCCCCTGGCCAGCAGTCGGTAGACCCGCACGGTGTGCAGTTCGCTGAGCCGCTGGGTGCGTCCGATCACTTGGCGTTCGGTGCGCGGCTGCCACTGCGGTTCGGCGATGATGAACACCACCGGGGCGTTCAGCCGGCGCAGGTCGAGCTTGCCGGCACCGATGTGGGCCAGCAGGGTGGCCGGACCGCGGTCGGTGGCGAATGCGTCAACGACGGCCTGCTGATCGGGTACCGATGCGTCGACGGTTCCGAAGATGTTGCCCGGCAAGGCTTTCCGGATGACCTCGAGCACTGCGGGAAAGTGGGAGAACACCACCACCCTGGCCCCGTTGATGTGGGCCTCGTTGGTGAGCTCGACGAGTCGGTCCAGTTTGGCGCCCGGCGTCGGCGAACCGGACGGCCAGGCGCCCTGCCGGATCGCGCTGAAGTTGCCGCTGGTGACGGCCTGGCCGTAGCGCTCGCGGTCCGCGCGACTGAGCCGCACCCATTCCTCGGTGGCGATCCGCGCCGGCAACTCGTCGACCACGTCGCGGTAGTCGCGTCGCAGATATACCCGGTCCACTGCCCGGCGGAATGCGATCGATCCGCGGTCGCCCGCGTTGGGCGCCACCTTGCCCGCGACGTCGGGCTGCAGGAAATCGGCGAGGTGGCGGAAGCCGCCGATTCGCTGGTGCATCGGGACGTCGGACAGGAACAGCACGCGGTTGTCGGAGGTCAACACGTTGCGGACGGCCCGGGCCCGGTCCGATTTGGGGTCGCGCAGCAGATGCGCATCGTCGACGATGACCAGGCTGGGGCGTTCGGGCAGTTTGATGCGCCCCACGGTGTCGTAGGAGACGATGGCCACGCCGCCGGAGGCCTTCCAATTCTCCAGACGCGCGTCGCGTTCACTGCCGCGGATCTCGATCGCCCGCAACGCGGTGTGCTTGGCGGTTTCCGCGGCCCAATGGATTCCGGTGTTGGACTGGCAGATCACCAGGGTGTGGCGCAGCTGTTGTGCGGCGGCCAGGTGCGCGGCGACCGCCAGCGCCTGCAGGGTCTTTCCGAGCCCCAGGTCGTCGCACAGCAGAACCCGCTCGCGCGCCACCGCATAGCGGGCGCCGAACTCCTGATAGCCGCGCAATTCGGTCTGCAGCAGTGAGCGGTTCAGCACGGTCTGCTCGACCTGTGCGGCCACCTCAGCCCCGACGAAACCCTGGGCGGCATCCACATCGGTTGTCCCGGAGGCAAATTCGCTCAGTAACTGGTCGATCGGACGGGGGTCGGCGCGGTATGAACCCCACGGATCACCCTGGGAGTGGTTGGCCTCCTCGATCCGGTCGAGCAGCTCGCCGACCGATTCCCGCAACTGATCGGAGGCGGTGTGGCTGCGCAGCCGAGGCATCAGCCGGCGCAACTGTTTGACCGGTGCCTCGGCGTGAGTGAGCGTCAGCAGTGAGGTGAGTAGCTCGGTGTCTTCTTTGCGCAGCCGGGGCCGGGTGGTGGTGCGGATGTGGTCGGACATGGCCTGAGCCGCGGCCTGGACGGATTGGGCGGCCTCGATGTCGACGCCGGGCACCTGGGTCAACAGCCGGGCCGGCACGGTATGGATATCGGCGACCGTGCGGTATTCAGAGTTGGCCAGCCCGCCGAGGCGGGCGCCGCGTGCCAGATATGGGCGCAGGTGCTCCAGCGGCGCGGCCTGCAGCGTCCGCGTCACCACCTCGTCGGTGCCGGCGTGGATGCGGTCGGCGATCTCGGCGCGAAGTTTGCCAATGCCGGCGAGCGCGGTATCGGCATGGCGGATCAGCTCGGCGGGATCGGCGCTGTCCATGACAAATCATCATTGCACTGTCGGGCCGTGGGCGGGTGCACGGATTCCTCCGGAGCAGCGGGGCTTCGCGTTGCAACTCGGCTCCAAACAGGTCAAGTGGATCGAGGCCGTGGAATGCGTGTCCGATTTCGGAGAGGTTGGGTGGGGACGCGGCGGGTACAACGAAGACTGCCAGTACTTCGTTTACCGCATGCCGATTTAGCCGCTTCGGACGAATGGTCGATGTGCCCGCCTGTCAGCGACACTGTCGCTGATAGCTGGTCATGCCGAATTCTGTTTCCTACGAGGCTGATATGCATTGGAGTGACGCAAGTTCACATCGCGAACGTGACCAACGGTGCCCACGATATGCATGTGGCGATTGTCGCTGAGTTGTCGCTGACAGGCGGGCACTTTGGTAGGTGCTCGCCGTCCGCGACACACCGGACGTAGCGCGGCCCGAGCGGCTCAGATCATCTCGTTCTTGGTGAGCCAACGCATCACGGGCCAGCCGACGAACACCGGCAGCCAGCAGGTCAGCACCCGGTAGAGCAGCACCGCGGGCACCGCGATCGCAGCCGGCACGCCGAACGCCGCCAGACCACCGATCAGGGCCGCCTCGACCGCGCCGACACCGCCGGGGGTGGGGGCCGCCGAGGCCAGGGTGCCGCCGACCATCGTGACGACCGTGACGGTGACGAATGAGGTGGTTCCGCCGAATGCCTCGACGCTGGCCCACAGTGCCAGGGCCGCACCGAGAGTCGTGCCCGCCGCGCCCAACACGATCAGTGCCAGCCGCTGCGGTTCGCGGGCCAGTTTGACCAGGTCGGCGGTGACCTCTTCGAGTTTGGGCCGCACCGAGGACGCCAGCCAGCGCCGTAGCTTGGGCACGGCCAGGAACGCGCCGATGAGGCCGAGGGCGAGCCCGGCAATCAGATAGAGAATCGTGGAACTCGGCACGAAATGCGACAGGTCTGCCGAGGCGCCGGCCGCGGTGCTGAACAGGATCAGCAGGATCACGTGCACGATCACCTGCACCGACTGTTGGAGTGCCACCGCGGCGGTGGCGCGTGTGGTGCTCAGCCCGCCCTTCTGCAGGAACCGGGTGCTCAGGGCCAGGCCTCCGACGCCGGCGGGCGTGGTGGTGGCGGCAAAGGTATTGGCCACCTGCATGATCGACAGATTGCGGAAACTCACCAGCCCGTCGGCACACGCCCACAGTGCGGCCGCCGCACCCACATACGTCAGCGCTGAGACGGTCAGCCCGAGCAGGGCCCAGGCCCAGTTCACCGTACGCAGTTCGGAGAAGAACGTCGGTACGGTGCTGATGAACGGGTAGGCCACATAGACCAGGGCGCCCAACAACACCAGCTGGATCACCTGGGTTCGGGTGAACCGCGTGATGGTCTCGGTCTGGATCTGGTTGGCGCCGGTCTGGCGTTTCACCTCGTCGCGGGCGGCGACCATCACGGCCTTGGCGTCGGGGACGGCGTCGCGGACCCGGGTCGGTACTGCGGCCTTGGTCAGCCGCCGCGACGCGGTCAGCACGGCGTCACGACCGAACGCCTCGATCGCCGCGGCTACGGCGGACTCCGGGTCGTACAGCGCCGTGGTGGTGACGAGCAGTTGCGCGATGTCGGACTGCAGTTGGGCGTCGGTGGCACCGTATTCGGCACTGCCGAACCCACCGAACAGCACCGCGCTGTCATCGACGGTGATCTCTTGGCTGCGCAGTTCGCCGTGGGAGATCTGGTGGTCGTGCAGGGTGCGCAGCGCGTTCCACACCCGCCCGACGGTGGTCTCGTCGGTGCACTGGTCCAGCGGGATGCCTCGCTTGCGGTTGTGCGCGTACAGCGTCCAGCCGCGGTCGAGCGCGGCCATCGACATGGTCGACGTGCTGGCCAGGCCCAGGTCGCTGATGGCGATGGCCATCAGGGCCCGGTGCTCGACGGCGCGGCGCATCGAGGTCTGCAGGGGTGCGGTCTCGTTCGAGCGCAGGCGCAGCTTGCGCCACACCTGACGAACGGCGCCGCCACTTTGTTGGTTGGGGCCGTAGAGCTCGACGACGGCGCTGGAGTCCGGATCCTGGGAGGCCACGTCGAGCATCAGCGGGCCGGCGCCGGCCGGGCGCACCACGGTGAACGCCGAGACGACGAAGCCGCGCCGGGCCAGGGCGCGCACCGCGCCGTCGAGCGGGACTTCCAGCGCGGGGGTGCCGACGATCCAGACCACCAGGGCACCGACGAACCAGCCCGCCGAGAGGCCCAGCAGTGAGCGGGCCGGCACCACGGCGCTGACCACGAGATGAATGGGCACGAACGCCAGCAGCAACGTCCACCACCAGCGCCGCAGCCGGCGTGAGAGCCACGGCCCGGAGACTGTGAGCACCGCCGCGAGCATGCCGATCCAGCGCGGGTCGTCGAGGAATTGCGACAGCTGGGAGCTGAGCCGGTCGGAGAGGTCGAAATGCCATCTGGGTGCGGCGATGCCGTTGGCGGTGATCGACAGCGACAGCATGGTGATCAAGGCGGCGGCCGCATAGGCGCCCAGCAGTTTCCACTGCCGTCCCAGGATGATGCTGACCAGGATCACGAACGGCAGGGCGAGGATCGCGATGCCGTAGGCCAGGTAGACCAGGTTGGACTGGGTGGGGGTCAGTACGCCGACGATCTCGGAGATCGACTTCTCCAGCGCCACCCATTCGTAGCGGGTGATCAGCGAGCTGGTGATGACGGTGGCCAGGAAGATCGCGGCCAGCGTCAGGCGCAGGATGTCGTTGGTGCGACGGGTCGGCGGTTGCAGGAGGCTGCCGGTGACGGTGATGTCCCGTCCGTCAACGCGCATGTTCCCCCTTCCCCGACCCGTTATGGAGACGCGCTATCAAAGCCCGCGACCAAGGTAGCGGGATCGGATGCCGATATCGGCATTTGGTGGGGATCTGGACCGTTACGAATTCACATCGGTCTCACGCGTCACCGCGGGCGACAATTTTGCTCGTCCGATGTGATCTGGAGCGACGTATGCGGTCAACGTGATGTAGCTTCGATCGACATGCCGACGCCGAATTGGCCGCTCCGGAGGAGTTGAACGGTGGATTCGACCCCATTCGGGCACTATCAGCTGCAGAAGCTGATCGGTCGGGGCGGAATGGGCGAGGTTTACCAGGCCTACGATTCCGACACCGATCGCATCGTCGCGCTCAAGGTTCTGCCACCGCACCTGGCACAGGATTCGACGTTCCAGGAACGGTTCCGCCGCGAGTCGCACGCCGCGGCGGGGGTGAGCAATCCGCATGTGGTGCCGATCCATGGTTACGGCGAGATCGATGGCCGGCTCTATCTGGACATGCGGCTGATCGAGGGACGCAACCTCGGCGTGATGCTCACCAAGACCGGTAAGCCGTTGGACGCAGCGTTCGTGGTCGGCATGGTCGAGCAGGTGGCAGCGGCCCTTGACGGTGCGCATGCGGCCGGGCTGATCCATCGCGACGTGAAGCCGTCGAACATCCTGATCGCCGACAACGACTTCGTTTACCTGATCGATTTCGGGCTGGCCCGCACCGCGGGCGATTCGGGGATGACCACCGCGGGCAGCACCCTGGGCACGCTGGCCTATATGGCGCCGGAGCGGTTCGACGGAGGCAAGGTCGATCCGCGTTCGGACGTCTACGCATTGGCGTGCGTGCTCTACGAATGCCTCACCGGGGAACGGCCCTACCCGTCCGACAGCCTCGAGCAGCAGATCGCCGGGCACATGGTGTCCCCGGCGCCGCGGGCCTCGGAGAAGGACCCACGCCTGGCGGCCTTCGACGAGGTGATCGCCAAGGGCATGGCCAAGAAGCCGTCCAGGCGCTATCAGAGTGCCGGGGCTCTGGCGGCGGCGGCCAAGGCCGCGCTGCAGGTGCCGGTGCCGGTGCGCACCACCGGGCGATCGGGACGCCATACTGCGCAACGGGTTACGACCCGGGCCCGGGTGTCCAAGAAGGTGGCCGCGATCGCCGGCGCGACGGTTCTGGTGGCCGCGCTGTGCGCGGTGGGGGTGTGGCAGCTGCGCGACGACGGGTCGGACCGCGTTGCCAATGCGGCCGGTTCAGCCGGGTCCGGTCCGGTGCCGGCGCCGACGGGTGCAGTGGACGAGATCGCGAAGACGGTGCCCTCCGACATCCGCGAGTCCGGCCGGTTGGTGGTCGGGGTGAATGTGCCGTACGCGCCCAATGAGTTCAAGAATTCCAGCGGCGAGATCGTCGGGTTCGACATCGACCTGATGAAGGCAGTGACCCGCACGATGGGACTCGTGCCCGACTTCCGCGAAACCGGTTTCGAGGGGATCCTGCCGTCGGTGCAGGACGGCAACTTCAACGCCGGCATGTCCTCGATGACCGACACCGCCGAGCGCGAGAAACAGGCCGACTTCGTCACCTACTTCCAGGCGGGCACACTGTGGGCGCGCCGTTCCGGCTCATCGGCCGATCCGGGTTCGCCATGCGGGCTGCGAGTTGGCGTGGCGTACAGCACGATTCAGGACACTCAGGAGATCCCGGCCAAATCGGATGCCTGCGTGGCGGCCGGCCTGCCGCCCATCGAGAAGGTGGTCCGCACCCATCAGGACGAGGTGACGGCCGCGCTGATCGCCGGTGAAGCTGACGCCATGACCGCCGATTCACCCGTCGCGGGTTTCGCGATCAAGCTGAGCGGCGGCGCGTTGGAGCCGGCCGGCGAGGTGTTCGACTCGGCGCCCTACGGCTGGCCGGTGGCCAAGGGTTCCGGTCTGGCCGAGTCGCTGCGGTTGGCGCTGGAGCACGTGATGGACAGCGGGGAGTACCGCACGATTGCCACCATGTGGGGTGTGGAGAAAGGCATGATCACCCAGCCGGTGATCAACGGTGCGTTCCAGTAAGGGTTTTCGCCAACTGCACCACATCCGCAATCACACGGCCACAGCAGGACCGTGGGAGTCCGGGTATTGAGGGGCCTAGCGTTTCTTGGAGTTCAGAACGTCATCCGTGGACGACGAATCGCCACCTTTGGCACGTTTGGCTGCCCGTTTTTCTTTGAGGGATTTGCCGGACTTCTTGGCCAGGCTCTGTCGCGGCGATTTGTCGGCCATGTCGGCCCCTTTGATGTGGGGGCCTGTGTCGGTCCCGGTTCCTGGACCCTACGCGACAATCCGCAACAGTGTGCCGGGGTCGATGCCCGGGTGATCTCAACCTTGCCGCAAGATCAACGTTTTTCCCCTGCCATTCTGTTTCGCTGATGGCACCGACCTGGATGTATGGCAAGGATCCGCATCGGCACCTAGTCTGAAGGCACTGTCAGCCAGGTGGCCCGGACCATGCCGCCGCACACAGACGGACTGGGAAACTGACAATCAGAGATATCGCGACATACGCGAAGTTGAGCAGCGCAGACATCGACGCCATCGGCGCCGAGCTCGACACCATCCGCAGCGACATCGAGGAGTCGCTCGGGGCGCGCGACGCCGCCTACATCCGGCGCACCATCGTGTTCCAGCGCGCGCTCGAGGTGGGAGCACGGCTGCTGATCGCAGGCACGCGGTCGAAGGCCGGCCTTTTGGCCGGGACGGCCGCGCTGGCCTACGCGAAGTCCGTCGAGAACATGGAAATCGGGCACAACGTCGGCCACGGCCAATGGGACTGGATGAACGATCCCGAAATCCACTCCACCACCTGGGAGTGGGACATGGCGGGACCGTCGGAGCAGTGGCGGTATTCGCACAACTACCACCATCACGTGTTCAGCAACGTGCTGGGCGTGGACGATGACCTCGGCTTCGGCATCCTGCGGATGAGCCGCGATCAAAAGTGGGAACGTCAGCATCTGGTGCAGCCGCTGCGAAATGTGCTGTTGGCCCTCATCTTCGAATGGGGTATCGCCCTGCACGATTTGTACTCTGCTCAGGACCGGGCGGACACCGAAGGCGGTAAGAAAGCTGCGGGGCAGAAGTTTCGCGCCAAGATCGGGCGGCAGCTCGCCAAGGACTACGTCGTTTTTCCGGCGCTGAGCCTGCGGCGCTGGAAGCGGACCCTGATCGCGAATCTGGGCGCGAATGTGCTGCGCAATCTCTGGGCGTATCTGGTGATCTTCTGCGGGCATTTTCCGGACGGCGCTGAGCGGTTCGGCCCGGAAACGCTGCAGGAGGAGAGCCGCGGCGAGTGGTATCTGCGGCAGATGCTGGGTGCGGCGAACTTCAAAGCTGGTCCGGTGCTGGCGTTTTCAAGTGGAAACCTGTGCTATCAGATCGAGCATCACCTGTTCCCGGACCTGCCGAGCAACCGCATGGCGGAGATCGGCGGGCGGGTGCGCGGAGTGTGCGAGAAGTACGATCTGCCCTACACCAGCGGCACCCTCGTCGGTCAGTACCTGCAGACCCTGCGGACGATCTTCAAGCTCGCGCTGCCCAATGGTGGGTGGCGTTCGCTGTTCAGAGCCGCACCACCCACCTGACCGGGATCCCGAAAAGGAACGTTACTTCTGAAGTCCCTGTGCCGTAGAAAGTCGAACAGGGAGAAGCTGTCGGTCAGCGGGTGGCGCGCCCTGTACTCCCAGTACACGCCGTTATGAGGGCCGTGTCAACGCCGCCGCCGTCGTGTTTGTAACCCCTTGTCGCGCAGCGTATTAGAGGTTTCGGGGCCGAGGATCAGAGTGCGTTGCGGCCCGCGATGAGCTTGGCCAGCTGCACGGTCTGCTGATCGCTGATGTCGTAGCCGCTGATCCGCAGGTCGACGACGAGGTTGTCGACCGCCAGGATCGCGCGGTGGGTGGCGCGGTCGGTGACGTCGAGTGGCTCGTCGTGCGTGATGTCGACACCATCGAGCACGGTCGGGACGGCCATCTGGCGGACGTCCTGTGTTTTGCCGCCGTCGTAGCTGAAGGTCAGGGTGTCGTTGCCGCAGCGGCGCCAGATGTCGACGGTGCGGGCCACGACGGCCTTGGCTGCCTTGGGGGTGTCGAATCTGGCGACGGCCTGGTCGACCTCCACGTCGTCAGCGTCATCGGCGAGCTGGGTTTCGCGGAACTCGCGGTAATCACTGGCGCCGTAGATCCAGTCCATCGCGTTGCCGATGACGACCATGCACTCCGGGCGGGAGACCGGCTCGTAATTGGCATTCGTCATCGGGGAACGCAGCGCGGTCTTCGGCCGGACCTTGGCGTTCATCACGGTGTTGATCTCGGATTCACTGGCCATCATGCTTCCCAGCACGTCGACGTGGGCGCCGTCGGAATCGGGGACTGTGGGGGTGCACGCGGTGAGCAGGGCTGTGCACAGCACCAGGCCGGCCGCCGCGTGGCGATGAACGCTCATCAGGTCCCCCTTGGATCCGTTTGCTGATCCTAAACGTGATCGCCGGGCGCGTCAGGCGGCAATTGTTCTGCTGTCCGCTGCCGCCACCGTCGCTTTCTACGCCAGGGCTGCTGACCGCGCTGATCACGACCCTCCGGTGGAAAGCGGCGCGGAACCAGCCCAGCTCGTTCCCCCGATCGGGGGACACAGGATTCGTCCGGTCGATGGGCCGGTCGGCCGATACAGCCGCGGGCCGCTGCGGCGCATTCTTATTTCAACACCGGAACGCACCGGGAAAGAACTGAAAATCCTTATCCGACAAAGGAGTCGACATGAGCACCATCACCCGCCGCATCGCCGCCGGATTCACCCTCGCCGCCGCCCCCGCGTTGATCGCCCTGGGCGCCGCCACCGCTCACGCCGATTCCGCCACCCTGAACGCCGGGCCGTCGGCCAGCTCGCATCAGGCCTTCCCGCACCAGCACAACATGCCCCAGCCCGGGTCCGCGACCCATCACCACCACCAGCGCAACCACGCCAAGTAAGCCTGGGGGAGGCAAGGCCCGGACGCAATCCAGCGTCCGGGCCTTTGGCTTGCCGTCACCGGCTCGTATGGTGGGGGTATGGGCGGTACCGCGTCATTGCCGCCGGGGCCTCCATTACCTCGGTGGGCGCAGGCTGCGGTGATGATGCGCCACTGGCCGCGCTTCGTATCGGCCTGCCGACGACGCTACGGCGACGTGTTCACGTTGCGTGTCGCGGCGATGGGCACCATGGTGTACCTGGCCGACCCCGCCGACATCAAGGTGGTGTTCGCCGGGGATCCAACGATCTTCCATGCCGGAGAAGCCAATTCGGTGCTCAGTGCGTTGCTCGGCGACAGTTCGGTGCTGGTGATCGACGAGGATGAACACCACGAACGTCGGCGACAGATGTTGCCGCCGTTCCACCGCGATGCCGTGGCCCGCCAGACCGAGATCATGGCCGAGATCGCCGCGGAGAACATCGCGGGCTGGCCGGTGGGAACCACGTTCCCCGTGGCCCCGAAGATGGCCGAGATCACGCTGGAGGTGATCCTGCGAACGGTGATCGGGGCGTCGGATCCGGCCCGGCTGGCCGCGTTGCGTGCGGTGATGCCGCGGCTGCTCAAGGTGGGTCCGTGGGAGTTGATGGCAGTCGCCCGGCCGGATTTGTTGCAGCGACGCCCGTGGCGGGCCCTGCGGCAGAACATCGAGGAGGCCAACCGGCTGCTGGGCGCCGAGATCGCCGAGCGTCGCGCCGACCCTGAGTTGGAGTCGCGCACCGATGTCCTGGCCATGTTGGTGCGGTCCACCGATGAGCGCGGGCACACGATGACCGACGGTGAGCTGTGCGATCAGCTGATGACCTTGCTGGTCGCCGGGCATGAGACGACTGCGACGGCGTTGTCGTGGGCGCTGGAACGGTTGACCCGTCATCCCGCGGTGCTGGACAAGGCAGTGCAGGCCGCGCGTACCGGCGATGACGAGTACCTCGACGCCGTGGCCAAGGAAACCCTGCGGATCCGGCCGGTGGTGTTCGACGTGGGCCGGTTGCTCAAGCAGCCGGTCGAGGTGGCCGGCTACCGGCTGCCGGCCGGGGTGATGGTGGCTCCGGGTATCGGGCTGGTGCACGAAAGTGACGACGTGTACCCGGATGCCGACCGGTTCGACCCGGACCGCATGCTCGGCGTGACGCTGGGGCCCACCACCTGGTTCCCGTTCGGCGGCGGCAACCGTCGCTGTCTGGGAGCCACGTTCGCGATGGTCGAGCTGCGGGTGGTGCTGCGCGAAATCCTATGCCGGGTAGATCTTTTCGCCACCACGGCGGTCGATGAAGGGCAGCGCGTCAAGCACGTCACGCTGGTACCGAATCGCGGTGCGCGGGTCTGTGTGCGGGCGCTGCGGGAGCCTTCGGTGGAGGAAGAGCGCAGCCGGGCAGAGGCGGCCCCGCGCTAGTCGATCCGGTAGTCCGGCAGGTCGAGGTCGTCGCGCAGACTGCCGGCAAACAGCCCCGCCACTGGACGTCCCAGGTTCATCGCGCGCATCGCCACATCGCCGATCAACAACACCCGGTTGTCGGACCAGCGGTCCATCCGGATCTGGCTGACCACATCGAAGAAGAGGTCGTCGACGCCGCGCCGATGACGAGGTCGAAGTCGTCGGTCGGTCCGTCCTCGAACGTCACGCGTACCCCGTCGGGGCCCTGGTCGATGCCGGTGATGCTGTCGTTGAACACGGTCGGCACGGTGTCCTCGACGGTGCGGTAGATGGCGGCGGCCAGGTCGCCGCGCGGCAGGCTGGTGAAGTCGCTGCCGACCATGCGGCGGAACACGTCGACGCGGAGTTCGGCGCGGGTCGCCCGGCGACCCCGGCCCCGCTGATGGCGATTCGCATGACAACTCGATGCTACGGGCGGTTCGGCCATGTTGGGCGTCACATCGAAAGGCCCGGACGCCGTTGGCGACCGGGCCCCTCCTGCCCCCTGGCCCATACCCTACGTCCGGTCCACCCCAGGCGCAACAGCGTAAGCCAACAGTGTTGACAATCGCCGTTGGGGCGCGTTGACTTGAGTCCTGATCCAGTCCCGCCACGCGGTGCGATCGCTCGCGCGGGCGAATCCAGCCGAGTCTGTCCGACCGGCCACTCGGGCCACCTGCGTGCCCGATTTCGAACTGGATGCCCTGCAACGTCCCGCTCGGCGGGCAGAGAAGAAACAGACCATGACGCACATCACCGAACCCAGGGTCATCGGAAACCATGCCGATATGGGCCCGTCGCCGGCCAAAAAGGCTGAAAAACAACATGATTCATCTACCGTCGCGACCGTCGCGGACGTGGTTCAGGCGAGTAGGAGCCGCTGGACTGTCGCTCCGATCGCGCCGCCGGCCGAGGCGCAGCTCGACTACGATGCGGTTGGTGAGTAGTAACTTTTGCCGTTTGGATGCCCTGCCATGAAGCGGGACGTGCGCGCACAGCTCGACATCGACATCGACGTGCCGACGACATTGGAATTCCAGATCGCCGTTGCGCCACATCCGAACACCGAGGTGTCCGAGTCGCTGTCGTTTGTCCTTGATGGAAAACAATTGCAGTCCTTGGAGATCAGCGGTACCCACGGCAACCGCATCCACAAGTTCGATGCCGAGGTGGGCAATCTCCGCGTCGACTACACCGCGACGATCATCGGCCGGACCGATCCGGCACCGGTCACCGAATACGACCTGTCGATGTACCTACGGCCGAGCCGTTATGCCGAGGCCGACAAGTTCTATGGTTTCGCATCAACGGAATTCGGGCGCTACGTCAACTCGGCGACGCTGCTGGAGAAGGTGTCCACCTGGGTGGGCAACCGGCTTGCTTATGTCCCGGGTTCCAGTGATCCGATCGATGGCGCGGTGGACACCCTGCTCGCCGGCACCGGTGTGTGCCGAGACTTCGTGCACCTGGTCGTGGCACTGCTACGGGCAGTGAATGTGCCCGCGCGCGCCGTTTCGGTGTATGCGCCGGGTTTGAGTCCGATGGATTTCCATGCCGTCGCCGAGGCGTTCGTCGACGGGCACTGGCGGGTGGTCGACGGGACGCTGTTGGCGCCCCGGCAGAGCCTCGTGCGCATCGCCACCGGTCGCGATGCAGCCGATATCGCATTTCTCGACAACCACAAGGGTGCGATCACCTTGAACACTATGGAAGTGACCGCAGTCGTCGACGGTCAGCTGCCGGTCGATTCGGTGGACCAGCTGGTGTCGATCGGCTGATCGGGATGTCATCGGGTGCCTTCCATGAGTGACGACAGGTCGACGGCGGAGCCGCAGAATCCCGGGCGGGCTGATGCGGAGGACGCCGACCTGCGGTCCGGGATCGAAGACCTCGCGGGTCTGGTCGCGGGTAGTCAGGCGTTGCCCGAGGTATTGGCGGAGGTCGCGTCGTTCGCGGTGCGCGCGATACCGGGCGCCGACGGCGCGGGGGTGACGTTGTTGCGGACCGACCGGACGGACAACAGGATCGCCGCATCGGCGGCCAGCGATCCGTTTGTCGCCCGGATCGACGAGATCCAGTTCACGACGCTCGAGGAAGGGCCGTGCATCACGGCGGTTCTGGAACGCCGGACGGTGCGGTCCGGTTCGCTGGGTGGAGAGATGAGGTGGCCGCGCTTCGGCCCGCGGGTGGGCCGATTGGGTGTGCACAGCGTCCTGTCGCTGCCGCTGCTGGTGGCCGATCAGGTGGTCGGGGCGATCACCCTGTACGCACACCGCAAAGACATTTTCGATGACCGTGCAGTCGAACTCGGGGAACTGTTCGCCAAACCGGCGGCCGTCGCAGTGCACAACGCACTGATTCTCTCCGACGCGATTGCCTTGACCGCCCAGTTGCAGGCGGCACTGTCGACGCGCCCGGCGATCGATCAAGCAATCGGACTCATCCGTGGACGCACCGGGCGCAGCGTCGAGGAAGCATTCGCCCACCTGCGCATGATCAGCCAGACCGAACAGCGCAAACTTTCCGAAGTGGCACAGCGCCTCGTGGACGAGGCCGCTCGCCGTGCTCGGGTGCGACACAACCGGGCGGACTGACCCGGGCGCTGCTCGCACGCCGACCGGCCTCACCGCGCCGGCACCTGACCGCGGGTGTAGCGTCAAGGGTGTTGGGAATCCAGCCAGTCCGGGATGAGTCAGCTGTCCGCCGTTGATCTCACCGAGCAACCTGCTCGCGCCGGACACTCCGGTGACAAACCGTAAGTCGGGATCACCTTGTACGCTCCATCCGTTTTTGACCTCGCACCGTTCCCCGTTATGCGGCCGAGAGTCCCGGAGCCGTTGAATTTCGGATTTCTCAGCACCTACCCACCCACCCCGTGCGGTCTGGCCACGTTCAGCGTCGCCCTTGCGCGCGGCCTCGCCGCCGACGGCGCCTGGGTGAACGTCGTGCGGGTTGCCGATGGATCCACATCCACCAGCGGACACGTCGTCGGCGAACTGACCAGCGGTTCGGCGGCGTCGGTCGCGTCATCCGCAGATCTGCTCAACCAGAACCACATCGCGGTGATCCAACACGAGTACGGCATCTACGGCGGTGCCGACGGCGATGAAGTCGTGGATATTATTGGCAGACTGGATATTCCGTCGATCGTAGTTCTGCACACGGTTCTCGCCGCACCGACCCGACATCAGCGCCAGGTCCTCGAAGCGGTTGTGGCGCTGGCGGATCGGGTGATCGTGATGTCCGAGGCGGCCAAATCACGCCTGTGCGCGAACTTCTTCGTCGACCGGCGCAAGGTCCTCACCGTCCCGCACGGTGCAACCATTCCGACCCAGGCAGCGCCAAAACGCGGAGGTAGGCCAACATTGTTGACCTGGGGACTGCTGGGCCCGGGCAAGGGCCTCGAACGGGTCATCGACGCGATGGACGGCCTGCACACGCTCAACGGCAGGCCGCAGTATCTCATCGCCGGGCGGACACATCCCAAGGTTCTTGCCGCCGACGGGGAGTCATACCGCGACACTCTGGTCGAACAGGCGCGGAGCCTGGGCGTGGCGGATGCGGTGTTCTTCGACGCTGCGTATCGCGCGGTGCCCTCGCTGAACGCGCTGGTGCAGTCCGCGGCCGTGGTGGTGCTGCCGTATGACTCCACCGACCAGGTCACCTCCGGCGTACTGGTCGATGCGGTGGCCAACGGGCGACCCGTCGTCGCCACAGCGTTCCCGCACGCCGTCGAACTGCTCGGTAGCGGGGCCGGCATTGTCGTCGACCACGACGACCCGGACGCACTCATGTCCGCACTGCGCCGCGTCATCACCCAGCCACGGTTGGCCGGTGCCATGGCGGCCGAGGCCCGCCGACTCGCCCCGACGATGGCCTGGTCTGTGATCGCCGACGCGTACAAGACTGTCGCGCAGGAGATCTTGTCCGAGCGGGTGGCGTGAGGATGACGGACACTCCATCACCCCGATACGACCATCTGTTGCGGATGACCGACGGTCGCGGCACGTTCGAACATGCCCTGCTGGTAGAGCCGCGAATCGAGAATGGTTACTGCACAGATGATATGGCCCGGGTATTGGTTGTCGCCGCCCGCGAACCCGGAGCCGGTTCGGCCGTGCACCGATTGGCCGGTGTGGCGGTGCGGTTCTTGAATGAGGCGCAATCCCTCGACGGTGCCTGCCGGAACCGGATGGACAGCGCCGGCAACTGGGTCGACGAGCCGACGGTGGAAGACTGTTGGGGGCGTTGCCTGTGGGGGCTGGGAACCGCTGCGGCCCATAGCAATGTCGTCGCAGTCCGCGCCATGGCGGCCATCCAGTTCGAGCGGGCAGCCCAGCGACGGTCGCAGTGGCCGCGGGCGATGGCGTTCGCCGTACTCGGCGCCGCCGAGCTGCTCACCGTCCAGCCCGGACATGCTCTGGCCCGCGCATTGATCGACGATTACGTCTCGGGCCTGTCCGCACCGAACGGAGACCCGGCTTGGCCGTGGCCCGAGCCGCGCCTCTCGTACGCGAATGCGGTTCTGCCCGAGGCGATGATCGCCGCGGGTGTCGCGCTCGAAGACAGCGCGTTGTGCAACCGGGGTGTGGAGTTGCTGGGCTGGCTGGTGGACTGCGAGACCGGGGACGGTCATCTGTCGCCGACACCGGCGGCAGGCTGGACAACCGGTGAGCCACGGCCCGGATTCGACCAGCAGCCGATCGAAGTCGCGTCGCTCGCCGACGCGTGCGCCCGCGCCGGCGCCATCGACCCGGGTGCGATCTGGCCGGACACCGTGCGGGCCGCCGCAGCCTGGTTCCAGGGCGACAATGACGCCGGGGAGTTGATGTGGGATCCCGAGACGGGTGGGGGATTCGACGGCTTGCGCGCCGACGGGGTGAACCGCAATCAGGGCGCGGAGTCGACGCTGGCCGCGCTCTCGACGTTCCAGCAGGCTCGACGATTGCCGTAGGTAGCCAATGACATCGGTTCGAGCCGCCCTCGTCACCCGCAGCCCGCAGCGCCTGGCCGCCGACCCCGCCCGCGTCGTCTCGCGGCTGTTCGTGCCGGGCCAGGAGGGTTTCGAGATTCACGAGTCCCGGGCCGGCGCCGTCTTGGCGCGGCTCCTCGATCTGGGCGAGGCCGAGGTGCGTTCGACTCTCGACGACATCATCGCCAGGCACGGTGGGCGCCATCGCGACCTCGTCGGCACATTTCGTCGTCATGCCGCAGAACTCGCCGATCGACTGAATCCCGGTCGCGAACTTTCCGAATCGCGAATGCTGTTGCTCGGCGCGATGTTCACCAACGAGTACGCCGTTGAGGGAGCAGCGCTGTGTAACCCCAGCATCGTCGCGCACCCGGACCAGTCGGGAACCGCGGCGGGCAGCCTGAGGTTCGTGATGAGTGTGCGGGCCATCGGGGAGGGGCATCGGTCGACGATCGGGTTCCGCACCGGCACTGTCGATGCGGCCGGTGACGCGGTGATCGACGATGCGGCACCATTCGCCACGGTGGGGGTGACCGTGCCGACTCTGCTCGACGCGGCGGTGTTCCGCAGCGAGCTGGTCGGGCTGGGTGATGCGGGTGAGTCCGCCGAGTACGTCCTCGGCCGGCTCGAAGACCGTTTCACCCGCGGTGAACTGGAGACGCAACTCGACCACTTGCTGGGGCATCGCAGCACACGACGGCGCGCCCAGGAGGCCATTGCGTTGATGCGGCGAATTGCGGACCGGTCCTACGCGGTCGAATTCCCCAGGGATACAGTACTGTCCGAGCAGATACTGTGGCCTGCCACCGAATCCGAAGCGGCGGGGATGGAGGACGCGCGATTCGTCCGCTTCGTCGACGACGACGGTTCGGTCGCCTACCACGCCACGTATACGGCGTACAGCGGTTCCCGTATCAGTCAACAGATGTTGACGACCAACGACTTTCGCTCATTCACCTCGGCACCGATGGTGGGCCGGGCCGCAGCCAACAAGGGCCTGGCGTTGTTCCCGCGGCGGATCCGCGGCCGGTTCGCGGCGATGTCGAGATCCGACCGAGAGTCCAATACCGTGGCCTACAGCGACCACTTGGCGGTGTGGCCGAATTCGGTGCCATGCCAACAGCCGGTAACGGCCTGGGAAGCACTACAACTGGGAAACTGCGGTTCACCGATCGAGACCGAGGCCGGGTGGCTGGTGCTCACGCATGGTGTCGGCCCGATGCGCACCTACCGTATCGGGGCAGTCCTGCTCGACCTTGAGGATCCGACCCGGATCCTCGGCCGGCTCACCGAGCCGCTGCTGAGTCCCGGTCCGGACGAGCAGTTCGGCTATGTCCCCAACGTGGTCTACTCGTGTGGTGCGCTGGTGCACGCAGGAACTTTGGTGCTGCCATACGGGATCGGCGATGCGGCAATAGGCATTGCCACCGTTCCGCTGGCCGAGCTCATCGCCGCGTTGCTCGATGGCGAGCCGCTGGCCGCGGGTGGGTAACGGGCGGTAGCCGATCTCTGTCAACAATGTTGACGTACACTGTGGGCCCGTGCTGCGTTCTGGCGTAGGCCGGTCACTTGGAGGTTTTGCCACGATGGTCAGACAGGTATCCGCCCCCCGGCGTGGTGCGGACGGGCAGGTCAACCGATCGGTGATCCTGCAGTCCGCCCTGCGGCTGGTGGATCGTGACGGTGTCGATGGTCTGTCGATGCGCCGCCTCAGTGAGGAGGTCGGCCGGGACCCCGCGGTCCTCTACCGGCATGTGCCCAACAAGGCCGCGTTGCTCGACGGGGTCACCGAGATGGTGATCGGCCAGTTGCGCGTGGACACCGCGGATCCAGACTGGGCCACCCAGCTACGCACGGTGGCGCATGACTTTCGCCGGCTGGCTTTGGCGCACCCGAACATCGTGCCGCTGATGGTGACTCGCCCGTTGGCCACCCCGCTGGGGCAGCGTCCGCCGGGGATGCTGCGGCCACTGGAAGACGTGCTGGCGCTCCTGACAACCGCCGGCTTCTCCGGGCGTGATGCCCTGCACATCTACCGGATGTTGTTCGGCTATCTGCACGGGCACATCCTCACCGAGTTGCAGGAGGTCGTCGAACGGCCGGAGGAGTCCGACGATGTGCTGCGGCTGGGTCTGCACCGGCTGTCCGTCACCGAGTTCCCGCAGGTGCGCGCACTGGCATCCGCGCTGGGGTCCTACGACGGCGCAACTGAACTGGACCGCGGGCTCGACGTGTTGTTCATCGGGTTGGAGGCCACCATCGGCAGGAGTTCCCGAACGTCCGGCTGATCTCCAGGTAGGCGTGCCAAGCTGGGGTCATGGCTGCGAAACGCTCCCCGCACCGTGCCGATCTTGTGCTTTCCGGCGGCGGGGTCAAGGGCATCGGCCTGGTGGGCGCCGTCGTCGCGCTCAAGGAGGCCGGGTACGCGATCGAACGGATCTCCGGAACCTCGGCCGGTTCACTGGTCGGCGCCGTGGTGGCCGCGGCTGAGCAACGCCACGAGCTGACCAATGCGCAGCTGCACGAACTGGCATTGAATGTGCCCTACCGCAAGTTCCGCGACAGCGGGCCCATCGAGCGCATCCCGGTGCTGGGTACGGCGTGGGGACTGCTGCGCGAGACCGGTATCTATCGCGGCGATTTCGCCTACGACTGGATTTGCAGCGAGCTGAAGAACCTGGGCGTCAAGACCTTTGGCGATCTGGCGATCACCGATGATCACCTGCTTCCTGAACGGCGCTACCGGTTCGTCGCCACGGTGACCGATGTGACGACCGGGCAACTGGTGCGCCTGCCCTGGGATTACCGGCGTGTCTATGGCCTGGATCCCGACGAGCAACTCGTCGCCGACGCCGTGCGGGCCTCGATGGCGATCCCGTTCCTGTTCCATCCGGTCACCCTGAAAACCGCTGACGGGCAGCCGTGCACGTTGGTGGACGGTGGGGTGTTGTCGAACTTCCCGATCGACTCGTTCGACCGACCCGACGGTGACGAGCCGCGCTGGCCCACCTTCGGGGTGACGGTGGTGCCCTATCTGCCCGCGCCGTCGGCCGAGGAGCTCATCCCCGGATTGGGGATGCTGCGCTGCGGCGCGCCGACCTTCCTGGAAAGCCTGCTCACCACCATGCTGGTCGGTCACGACCAGGCCCATCTGAGTCTGCCGTGGGTGAAGGTGCGTGCGATCCAGGTGGATTCGACCGACGTCGGTGTGCTGGACTTCGACATCACCCGCAACGAGGCCGAGTGCCTGTACGACAAGGGTTACGCGGCGACGGCGGAGTTCCTGTCCACCTGGGACTGGCCGGCGTATCTGGATCGCTTCCGCCGGGCACATCGGGTGGATCTGTCGTAGTGACCGGGACGACACCATGACGATCAGATACTCCGCCCCGGGCCGGATCAACCTGATCGGCGAGCACACCGATTACAACTTGGGCTTTGCGTTGCCGATTGCCTTGCCGCAGCGCACCTTTGTGAGCTTTGATCCGGACTCGTCAGGTGTGCTGTCCGTGTCGAGTGCGTTGGGTGGCGGGCCCGTGCGGATCAGTCTGGACACCGTGCCGGGCGAGGTGACAGGCTGGGCGGCGTACGTCGCCGGGGTGGTGTGGGCGCTGCTGAATGCCGGGATCGCGGTGCCGGGCGGGACGATGGCGATCACCAGTGAGGTTGAGGCCGGGTCGGGACTGTCGTCGTCGGCGGCGTTGGAATGCGCGGTGCTCGGCGCGCTGCTCACCGCCGTGGGTGCCGATCTCGATCGCGTCGAGCAGGCCCGGATCGCTCAGCAGGCGGAGAACGAGTATGTCGGCGCGCCAACGGGACTGCTCGATCAACTGGCGTCGTTGTTCGGTGAGCGCGGGCAGGCGATGTTGATCGACTTCCGCGACGTCACTGTGCGGTCGGTGCGTTTCGATCCCGAGGCGGTCGGGGTGGCGCTGCTGTTGATCGACTCACGGGCCAGGCATGCGCATGCCGGTGGCGAGTATGCGGCCCGGCGGGCATCATGCGAGCGGGCTGCCGCCGATCTCGGGGTGGCCTCGCTTCGTGAGGTTTCTACCGCGTCAGCGCTCACGGCGGTGAAAGATCCGATCGATGCCCGGCGCGCACGACACGTGCTGACCGAGAACCAGCGGGTGCTCGATTGTGTTGCGGCGCTGGCATCTGCGGATTTCGCGGCGGCTGGCGCGCTGTGGACCGCATCGCATGCCTCGATGCGCGACGACTTCGAGATCACCACCCCGCACCTCGATCTGATTGTGGCGGCGGCCGTGCAGGCCGGTGCGCTCGGGGCGCGGATGACCGGCGGCGGGTTCGGCGGCTGTGTCATCGCGCTGGTGCCGGACGAGCGGGTGAACGCCGTCGGCGAGGCGGTGGTCCGGGCGGTGTGCGAGGCCGGATATCCGGAGCCGGGCATCACCGAAACCCATGCTAGTGACGGCGCGGGGCCGGTTACCGCAGCTTGACCATGCGCGTCGTCGAACTCTCATCGAGCTCGACCACATCGGACCGCGACCGCAGAAAGTCGCTGAACGACTTGAAGCCCAACGATTTCTCGCTGAACGACGGGTCCATTCGTTTCATCTGCCTCTTGACCGCGGAGTTGTGCAGCCACTCGACATCGTCCTTCTCCAGGCCGATCTGAAGGGCGCGGGTGAGCAGCGCTGTCGCCTCAGCCTGTGGGTCGGGTTCTTCCGTCTTACGGGTACGCCTCTGCTGTCTGGGTTCGGGCTCGGGTGTGATCGTGGGGATGCCGGGTAGCGCGTCGTAGACAACGAACTCGTCGCACGCGGCGGCCAGCATTCGGCTCGAGGAGCCGGCCACTCCGATGCCGACAACGTAGCGGCCCAGCCTTTTACAACGCTGAGCGAGCGGGATGTAGTCGGAGTCGCCGGCCACGATCACCACGTGGGTGAGGTCGGGCAGACGGAACATGTCCTCGACTGTGTCGACGGCCAGGCGGATGTCGGCGCCGTTCTTGCTGTACGCGGCGGTGGGGAAGAGCTGCACCAGGTCGACGGCGCGACCGACGAGCTGCTCGCGGTATCCGGCGTTGAGGTCGGCCGACCAGTCCGCGTAGGCGCGGGTGAGGACCAGCGTGCCGAACGACGAGGCGAAGTCGAGGATGGCACCGAGGTCGACGGTGGCCTTGGTGAGCTTGTCGGGTTCCAGGCCCTTGGCCTTGTCTTTCTGAAATGAGTTTCGGCCGTTGACCTGGTCGTAGCGGGAGATGACGATGTTGTCGAAGTCGAGGTAGACCGCGACGCGGGTGTCGAGTTCGGTCATGAGTCCTCGGATTCGGGTTGCCCGATCAGGTTGCGGGCGCCGGTGGGGCCCAGCAGTTCGCGGAACGCCTGCACAGTGTAGCCGACGACGGTGGCGTCGGTTTTCGCTCGCGCGGTGGCGGATCGGGGCAGGCTGAACAAGGGACCCATCTCTCCGAAGTAGTCGCCGGGGCCGACGACCTTGATGACTTCCTCACCGCCGCTGGCCAATTCGCGGGCCAGTTCGATCTCACCCTCGGTGATGATGTAGATCAGGTCGCCCATCTCGCCCTGGGAGAACAGCACCTCGCCGGCCTCGATGGTGACGGTCTCGGTGTTCTGATGCTCGACGGCGACGTGCGGCACGAGCTCCACCACGTGGTCGGCCAGCGGCAGGATGCGGGTGTCGTGGGTGGCGACGACGACGACGTGCTCGCCGCTGGCGAGCTCACGGATGAGCCGGAGCACTTCCTCGACCTGGATGAAATCCAGATGTGCGGTCGGCTCGTCGGCCAGAATCAGCGGCGGATCGAGGGCGATGGCGCGGGCCACCGCGACGCGCTGTTGCTGCCCGCCGCTGAGATCGCCGGGGCGATGATGCAATCGGCTCTCAAGGTTGACGCGCGTGAGCAATTCGGTGGCCCGTTCGCGGGCCTCATGCCGTGTCCTGCCCGCGGCGCGCAGGGGCACCATCACGTTTTCCAGCGCGGTCAGGCTGGGCACGAGGTTGAAGGCCTGGAACACGATGCCGACGGTGTCGCGTCGGTAATCCGAGAGCGCTTTCTTGTCCAGTGTCGTCACGTCGATGTCGCCGAACTCGATGCGGCCCGCGGTCGGTTTGAGGATCCCGCCCAGGCACGACAGGAGGGTCGTCTTCCCGCAACCACTGGGGCCCAACAGGATTGACAGCGATCCGGCGGGGACCTCGAGATCGAGGCCGTCGATCGGGCGTACCGCGTAGCCGCCGCTGGAGTACTCCACGACGAGGTCTTTGACGAGTAAGTCGGCCATGTCAGGGACCTCGGAATGCCAGTGCGGGGTCGACGTTCACGGCGCGGCGCAGCCCGGCCACGCTGGCCAGCAGGCCGACCACGACAGCGACGATCGGCAGCGCGACGAATGCCACGGTGGGCACGTCGCAGCGCATCGGGAAGAGCGGTCCGAGCAGCAATGACAGCCCCGCGCCCAGCACCGCGGCCAGCAGCGCGACCGTCACGGCCTGCATCGCCAGGCCGGCCATGATGGATCGGCTGGCCACGCCGACGGCCTTGAACACCGCGAAATCGCGGGTGCGTTCCAGCGCCGACAGATAGATCACCGAGCCGACGATCAACACCGCGACCGCCCACAGCAGGCCGGCCATCAGACTCATCGCCTGGTTGGCGCCCCGCAGTGCGCGGACCATGTCGTCGATGGCGCCCGACCGGTCCACGATGCGGAATTCCGGTGGCGGCGGTCCCGGGGTGCCGACGATGCCGACCGAGGAGATCAGCTTCTGCCCCGAGAACAGCAGCTGCTGGGCGCCGGGCACCGTCAGGTAGATGTTGTCCTGGGCGGCCAGGGCGGTGAGGTCATCGACGAGGCCGACGACGCGCAGCGTCGCCGCCCCGACCGGGACATCGGAGCCGATCGGCTGGTCCATCGTCGTCGACACCACGACCTCGTCGGGGGCGTGCGCGGCCCGGCCGTCCTTCAGAGCCGGTGCTCCCGGGCCCGTATCGGGCACGCCGAACACATTCACGTTGCGTGGGGTGCCGTTGTTGGGGATCGTCGACGAGCCGTAGACGAGCGGGACGGCGGTGGTGACGCCGGGCAGGCGCGCGGCACGCTGGACGTCGGTGACGGGCAACGGTGCCGAACCGAGGAATGGGCCCGCCGCCCCGGCCTTGATCATGTAGGCGTCCAGGCCCAACGCGTCGACACTGCGTTCGGCCTCGACGCGGAAACCATGGGCCAGGCCCGTCAACACCAACGTCATGGCGAAGACCAAGCCGGTGCCGACGGCGGCGATCAGGAATCGCCGTCGCCGCCACTGCAGATCGCGTAACGCCGCCATCAACACGTCAGTGCCCGCCGCATCTCTGCCGACGTTACCGAGATGGGTGTGGCGGGTGGCGGTTATTGGGGCATTTGGTGTGTGGGGTGTGGGGCCTGCCGATCACAGCAGTCACACCGGTCACGGATTTTCGGAGGGAGGGTCGCGGTGCCCGCCTGTGAGCGACTTTTCAGCGACAACCGCCACTGATACAACACCTGCCTCGCACGCCCCTTTGTCGCTGAGCATTTTCGCCCATCCAGTACCGCTGGACCCATCGGTCTCACCTGTCCAGTGCCCGGTTATCAGCGACACGGTTCGCTGATAACCGGGCGTCCCGAAATCTGATGCACATGAGACTGCTGATGCCTGTCGTGATGCAAGTGTTGATCGACTACGTGACCACAGATGCTCACGGTACTTATGAGGCGATTGTCGCTGAAAAGTCGCTCGCAGCCGGGCAAGTCGGCACATGTTTCCCGCCCGCGACAAGCCGCTACCGCTGACCCAGGCGCGCCGGAGTCCCAGCAGGCCTACCGCGCCGCTGGGTGCCCGAAGCAGTGGGCGGCGCATATTCGACGTCGGAAAGGCTCCGCGCTTGATGGGGTGGAGAACGGAGTCGGTGGTGGCGTACGAGGACATCGTGCGGACCATCCGGCCAGCCTCACCCGGGCCTGGGACGGCGATCAGGCCCGCCACAACGAGCCCCGCTGGGCGGGCAGCGTCGACTGTGCGGATGCCGCTGAATCGGATCGGCTGGGCGCGAAGGAATTTGGCTTCGTTCCCACTCTCACTATATGGCGGGAGGTGGGGCTTGCGGCAAGGCCCCTGACGTGCTGCACAATCTTTCGATCCGTGACGAGATGGGGGATGTTGTGACGAGCACGCCGAAACCGTTTGAAGTGCACGAGTCGGGTGCGCTCCTGCACGGCACCAAGGCCGACCTGGCGGTGGGGGATTGCCTGGTGCCCGGGCGCGAGTCGAATTACGAGGCAGGACGGATCATGAACCACGTGTACGTCACCCGAACGTTGGACGCCGCGGTGTGGGGAGCCGAGATGGCAGTAGGCGAGGGTCGGGGCCGCATCTACATCGTCGAACCCGAAGGTCCGCTGGAGGACGACCCGAACGTGACCGACAAGAAGCTTCCCGGAAACCCGACCCGCTCCTACCGAACCCGCGGGCCGGTGAAAATCGTCGGTGAGATCACCGACTGGGTGGGGCATTCACCCGAGCAGCTTCAAGGCATGCGGGACACCTTGGCTGACCTTCGGCGGCGCGGGCTGGACGTCATCTACGACTGATACTTCACGGGCCTTAGGTGCCGAGGCGTGTCACGCTCAGTCAGACCAATGTGACGGCGGCCGGGACGGTGCGATTTCCTCGCGGTGGCCGCATCTCTGCCGACGGGCGCACAGTCGGAGGCGGGGCGCATGGCTGGGCGGATCATTGAGCACGTCGCCGGTACCTGGAAGCCCAACGTGCATCGCTGATCGCGCTACGGCAATTGCGGGTGGGCGTCGTGCCATGCCCGCCAGATGTCGGCGAGCGACAGTCACCTCCAGAAGGTCCACATCGCCGTTCTCGGCTCTCGGTCCATAGCGGCATCACGAGACGGCGGTCAGTTGAACGCCGTGCTGCCGGACACGGCGTGCGTCGTGCTGATGAGCTTGGCGTAGCAGTGATTCCGATCGAAGCCGTGGTCGCTGCACCAGGCCAAGGCGCCGCTCGCATTGGGATAGGTGATCGGCGCGATGGTGACCCAGAAGTTCGGTGCGTCGAACGTCGACCAGTCACCCGACCACAGCAGTTTGGCGCCGTACTCCTGGCGCAGTCGCAGGTGCTCCTCCAACGTCAACGCGTTGTCCCAGACGACGCCCTGGTCGACGACTCCCGGTCGCTTGGAACTCAATTGCGGCACCCACCGGTCGGATCCCTGGGTACTCACGACGGTGTGGTCGCCCAGAGCGATCTGGCGTAGCTGCGAGGAACTCGACGCTTCGGGGTTGCGGGCCGCAGTCGGGGTGTACGACGGAGCGGGAGGCGTCGTCGGGGCCGGCGCCGTCTTGTATACGGTCGGCCCGGCGACGGTCACGCTCGGCGGCGGAGCGAGCGCCGATGTCTGCGCTGGCGTCGAAGTATCAGTCTGCCCAGAGTTTTTCGACAGCAGCAGACCGATGACCAGACCCACCGCGCCCAGCAGCAACGCACACACCAGCCCGACCGCCGCCAGCGGCACCATCGATTGCCGCGGCGGCGGGCCTGGATCGACGGTGCTGGACGCGAAGTGCGCGACGACCGGTGGTGCGCCGAGCGCGGGCGGTGAAACATAGGGCGCCATCATGGTTTCGGCGCTGGCCGCGATCCGCTCGTCCGTGGTGTGCAGCGCGCGTTGCGCGGCGCGGCCCAATGCGCCGGCGCTGCCGTAGCGGTCGTCGGGCTCCTTGGCCATGCCGCGCGCGATGACGGTATCCAGGGACGTGGGGATTCCCGACTGGGCGGTACTGGGTCGCGGTGGCGGGCTGGAGATGTGTGCGGCGATCAGGTGTTCGTGGCTGTGGGCGGGGAAGGGAGCGTCGGCGGTCAGCGCCTCGTAGAGCACGCAGGCCAGCGCGTAGGTGTCGGCGGCGGGCGTGCACGGCGCCTCGCCGAACCGTTCCGGGGCCATGTAGCTGAACGAGCCGATCCGCACGTCGGCTTGGGTGAGGGACGAATCGCCTTGGGCCTGAGCAATACCGAAGTCCAGCAGGTAGGCGAAGTCCGCGGAGGTGACGATGATGTTCTGCGGCTTGACGTCTCGGTGGATCAGCCCGCGAGTGTGAGCGGCGTCCAAGGCTGCGGCGATCTGCTCGACGATGGCTACCGCGCGGCGCGGCTCGAGCGGGCCGGTGTTGATGAGGTCGTGCAGGGTCTCGCCGCGGACCAGCCGCATGTCGATGTAGAGGTTGCCGTCGATCTCGCCCCAGTCGTGGATCGGCACGACGTGAGGCTCCTCCAGACCTGCCGCCGCCTGCGACTCGCGGAGAAATCGGGTCCGGAACTGCTCGTCGTGCGCAAACTCCGCGCGGAGGATCTTTAGCGCGACGGCCCGGCCCTTGTCGGTGTCGACAGCCTCGTACACCTCGCCCATGCCGCCACGGCCGAGCAGCGCGGTCAGCTCGTACTTGCCGAACCGGGCGCCCACGCGCGGGTAGTTCTCGACCATCCTGTGCCTCCTCGACTGGCGAACAGGCGAACGTAGCGCGGGACGCCGACAAGTTCGGTCGTGATTGGCGCCCCGCTGGGCCCGGCGTCGGCCGTAGGCTCGTGAGCATGCGATTCGCCCCCGTCGTCGGCGCGCTGTTCGTGGCGGTGATGGTTGGCGTGAGCGGCTGCACCGGTGCGCCCGACCGTGAAGAGGAAGCCAGCGACATCCGGAATCACATCGCGGCGATGCCGGGGGTCTCCGAGGTCGACCTGATCTATGACAACGGCATCCTCGAGGGCACCCGGTTCGAACTCGAGGTTTCGATGGACCAGGCCACCGATCAGCAGGTCGGCGCGGTGGCTGCGCAACTCGACGGGCTGCGCGGCGAGGACTTCGCGAAGTTCGACCAGCGGATGAAGATCATTGTGGCCAAACAGACCTCGCTCGTCGGCAGCGCCGATCTGCCCGACGACGTCGAGCACGTGACCGGTCTGGTACGCCGTCTTCGTGCCGACGTTCCGGCCGGGGAAATCCGGTGGTTCGGTGGTGCCGGGCCTGACGCATCACGGCTAGAGATCCGGGATGCCGAGGAGCCTGACGCTGCGGTTGACGCGATTCTGCGTATCTTCGCCGGCCGGCCACCGAGCGATATCGAAGTCGCCCCCGCCGACCGGGTCGGCGATGCGCACTGGAAGATCTTCACCCGGTTGTCACCGGCCGACAAGCAACGCGTCGACCGGCAACTGGCCGCGGCGGCGCCCGCCGACCCTGGGTGGATCAGCGTCCGGGACGGGCGGGTCGAGCACCTGACGTTCGGCGTGCCGACACGGGCGACGGCTTACGACGACATCGTGCGGACCATCCACGCGATCGAGGCCGGCCCGGACCATCCCGCCAGCCTCACCTGGGTCTGGGCCGGCGATCAGTCCCACTACAACGAGCCACGCTGGGCGGGCAGCGCCCAGATCGGCAAGTGCGACTACGTCAATGGCGACCGCACCAAGAGTGAGCCGCTCGTACCCGAGGCATTGGCGCTGCAGCAGCGCATCCGCGATGAGTTCGATACCTGCCTCAAGTAGCAGCTGATTCCGGTCAGAGCTGGCCGGCCGGGGTCAGCTTGATGGCGGCGAGGTGTTCGCGGTCGACCGCCTCGGTGATTCAGTGAGCACGGCCAGAGGCACCGGTTGGACCGGCCGTCCAGCAAATCCACAGGCTACGTCCAGGATGAGCCTGAGATGATTGCTGTGAGTGCGGCGGGGCCAGCATGGCTCTCGAAGAATTGTGCATCTTGGGGGAGAAATGGCTGATCTGAGGGTGACACCGGAGGTGTTGCTTCAGGTATCGACGGAATTCGGGACTGCAGAACAGCGGCTACGTGACGGCCTCGGCGTGCTGGATAGCGAGGTCTCCCAGATGCTGGGGTCGAGCTGGATCGGGGGTGCGGCATCGGCATACGACGCAGTGTGGCGCGAGTGGCATGAGGGCTCGTCGAAGGTGCTGCGGGGCCTGACGGCCATGTCGAACTTGTTGAGCTCAGCCGCCGCGCGGTATACGGGCACGGATGGAGACGGCGGGGCAGCCATCGCAGGATCGGGGATGTGACGGCATGGACGCATTCAAGGTAGATCCGGCGATGTTGTTGGCGGCTGCCGACCGGATGTCGCAATTCGAGCAGCACATGGAGCAGACGCTGGCGCAATTGGCGGCAGTCGAGCATCAACTGGGCACGTCCTGGGACGGCGAGGGCGGGCAGGCGCAAGCCGCTGCCCAGCAGCAGTGGACCGAGGGCGTGGCCGAGATGCGACAGGCACTGGCCGATTTGCGGTTGGTCGCCGAGGGCGCACACGAGAACTATCACAGTGCAGCGCAATTGAACTTGCGTAACTGGGGCTAGTCGGTGGGCGGGTACGAGGTCGATCCGGCTCAGTTGGCTGCATCCGGGAAAACTGTTGGTGAGCAGGGGGATGCACTGATAGCGGCGCTGAATGCGCTGGAATCGGCATTGTCGGGATCTGGATTGATGTGCGGCACCGACGGATCGGGCATGTCATTCTTCAGCGACTACCGCAAGGGTGGGCAGTCGGTGATCTCGGCAGCCGAGTCGGCGGTGAATGCTTTTCGCAATGTCGGCTACGGCGTCGAGGTGTCCGCGCACAACTACGCGATCAGCGATGCGGCGTCCACTCTCGGGGGCGGCCGTGAATCGATTCCGGTGCCAGCCGAACCAACCAAGTACACGGCATCCGGGGTTCCCGGCCAATCGGGGCCGGAAATCCCCGAACCCAGCTTGTGGTCGTTGGTCCAGCCGTTTACCGGCGGGGCTTGGCCGAATGGCAATCCGGACACTATGGCAGCCGTCGCGGACGCGTGGCGTGCTCTTGGTACGGCGATATCGACAGCATCGGGCGATGCCGGTGACTGTGTATCGAGTGTGTCCGGTCATGACATTCCCGAATTGGTGCATATCACCGATGCGCTGAACACGTTGACCAGTAGCAGCAATGAGCTGGCCGGCAAATGCAGTTTGACTGCTGAAAAGCTGGATTCGTTTGCCGCCCAGGTGCAAAGCTCGCAGGACGCCATCCGCGATCTGCTGCACCGGCTCAGTGCGTCCGGGATTCTCAGCGAGATCGGGAAGATCTTCTCCGGCCACAACCCGATGGATGACCTCAGAGCGATCGGCCACGACATCTCGGAGGTCCTGCACACCCTCAGCCGTGAGTTGGACGTCTGCGCCTCGGGCTTCCAGATGCTGATCGACGGTATGGATGGATTGCTCCGCAAATTCGAAGAGTGGGACCGCAAGGAGTTCACCCGGTTCTTCGGCAACGACGTTGGCAATGCGCTGGCTGGTGCTGTCAATGTGCACACGCAAATCGCTGAGGGCGTGGTGAAGTCGGGGCTTGAAGTCGGGCAGTCGGTTCCGGCGATGCTCGCCCACCCGGAGGAAACCGCGAAGGGCATCTGGGACATCGACAAGAATTTGGCGGAGTTCTTCAATCCGGTCGATGTGGTCCTCGATCCGGAAGGGCATCAGAAGGCCGGCGATCATCTTATCGATACTGTCAAAGCTGTTGTAGATACCAAGGATTGGTCCAGCGACCGTCCGCTGGTCGGGCTAGGCGACAATCTCGGAAATATCGCGCAAGTATTGCTCCCCGGGGTGGGAGAAGCCAAGGCCGGCGTCACAGCCGGGAAGGTAGGGGAGGAAAGCGCCCAAGTAGCCCGCGCCGAGGGTGCTACAGCACGCGGAAGCCTGAGGGCGCTCGGTGAAACCAGTGGCAAGGAGATCGCCGACCAGGCCGGCAAGATCGGCAAGGATCTCGACGGGCTGGGTGCCAGACCCGTCGATGCGCCCAAGGCTCCTGAACCTGCGGCGCGGCGGGCGGAATCGGGACCTGCAGCGGGGGCGAAGCCGGCCGATGACGGTGCAGCAGCGGGGAACACGGGTGCGGGAAAGGCCCCTGTCGACGCCGCAGCACGACCGGGCGGGGATCCTGCGCCCACCTCGCATGGGCAGGGGACATCACCAACTGGCGGTGAAGCAAACGCGGGTGCACCGCACAGCGAGGGAACCACGCCACACGGTTCCGGTGCCGAACCGGCGATAAGCGGGCACGGGCCCGGAGAGCCTGCGGCGGGTGCAGTCAACGGAAATGGCTCACATGCGCCAGCGCCCTGGCATGCGTCGACCGATGCACTGCCGGAAGGTGCAACGCACCCTTCAAACCATGGGGATTCCCAACTGGGTGACCACCATCCAAGTGACGTTCCTGGCCACAGCGAGCCTAACAACGGTGAATCAGTCCATCCAGGAGACGATCCGAACGGGAACGGACCCAAAAATGAGGTGAATAATCCTCCGCACACAGGATTGCATGATCCACCCATGAATCATGGTATGCCGGGCGATAACTTACCGGACCTCACCGGCGTGAACCAGGAGTATCGGCTTCCCGATGGCGAGGTCGATCCGGCTAGATTCGGAGAATGGGCGCAGGAGGTATCGGATGCATATCCTTCACTCACCAAGGATGGCGTTGAAGGAGTGTATGACTATACAACCGAGAACTACGACGGAATGAATCCGTACCTCCGTAATATGGATCCATTGGAGACCCATCAGCAGGATATTCTTGATGTGGACGCCATTGGTAATATGACGGACGAGCAAAAGGCGGCGTGGGAAGCGAGAATTACCCACACAGACGATGGTCTTTCGGGTCTACCACCTTACCGTGCCGATCCCGATGACGCGATTTCGGAAACATGGCGCGGATTGCGTGCCCCAGACTCGTTGCTGGATCAGTTCGTGGAAGGGCAGTTATTCAGCGATCCTGCGTATCTGAGCACCTCGACGGACTCGCATGTCGCTGAGGTATTCGCCAGAGGTGCGGGTGAAAATCAGACGCCTACCTTATTGAAGGTAGAGGGCTACGATGGAGTCGATGTCAGGCAATTGTCGCGATACATGGGAGAATCCGAAATACTCTTTCCGCGGGGCGCGGAGTTCGAGGTGGTCTCTAAAATAATGGGAGATGATGGCATCTTGCGAATAGTCCTGAGGCAGATGCCTCGATGACTACGACATTGACTAGTGCCGCCGCTGTTGCTGACGCAATACATCGGTGCATGCGCGTGGGCGAGGGCCTGTCGGTGCCCTATGCGCGCAAGTGGTCGATTGGCGGGTGTGAACCACGGCATTCGTTATGGAGTTACCCGCACGACTCGATTCTGGATTTCTCTACTGGGCTATTCGAGCTAGCTTTCCCCATACTGACGACCGATGATTCGATAGTGATCGACATGGGGGTGGCAACAATCTGGGTTGCGGCGAATGGTAATTCGCGAGGTGCAGATAAAGCATCGGCTTTTCTAATTGGGCGCCAGGATGAAACGTTGCCTGTCGCTATTGTTAATTCGCCGGAAGTTGCAGTCGGGTTGCTCGGTGAGCTTTCAGCCCCGGTTGAGTCGTGCCCAGATGACGAGCTCATACAAATTGGGTTTCCTGGGATCCGCCTAGAGGATCGCGTATACGTCGGCAGCTGGCAATGGAATGTTCATGCAGAGGTGCGCGGGGAGGAATTTGTATGCCGCACGGCGCACGCAACTTTGGCTGCAATTCGGTCGAAAGAAGCTGAGCATGACAGGTGATATCGCAGAGACGCTCGCGAAACTGCCCGCAGCGCCGGGCATTACCTACCGCGGCATGTCCGGGATGCCAGCGACATCTGCGTTCACCCTGGCGACCGTCATGCCGACGTCGAGGGATCCCCGCATCGCCACCGAGAACTTCACCGCAGAACGTGTGGCCGCCATTGTGACAGTCACCGGTCGGTTTATCGGTCCGTTGTCACGGCATCCTGAGGAGCTGGAAGTGGCGATACTGCCCGCGACGTTGTTACTGCCAGTTGGTTCAGTCGTAGTTGCTGGACTGGAGAACGAGGTCGTATTGCTCGCAGAGGCGGGTACGGCACCTGGGCTCCCTGACGATTTGTCAGAGCTCAAAAGCATAGTCGAGAAACAGGTTAAGGATGCTCTCCAGCGTGAGCCCGTAGCGGTCCGGTCCCCCGGGCGGTTTACTCCATTGCGCCGTAGCCCTCCGAACTAAAGAGAGAGCGGCGCTTCTGGCTAGCGCATGCGAAAGCTTCTCAGCAGCGCGCTCGCGATGAGTTCGACTCCCGCCCCAAGCAGCTGATCCCAGTTCTCGTCAGGGTCGGTCGCGGCGAGGTGATCGCGGTCGATTGCCTCGGTGATTTGTGGCAACAGTCCGATGGATTCGGTCGAGTAGATAGATTGGCCGGAGAGAGGAGTGTGATGAAATTCGAGAACACCTTTCTATCTCGAGAGAACAGATATTGGTTGGGAATTGAAAAGGATTCGGGGCGGCACTACGCTGCAATCCCGGTAGCGAACGGCATGGTCGACTTCGTGGAAAGCTATTGGATAACGGACGACCAGTATCAGATATTTTTGAATGATCATGCCACTGCATTGCACTTTATTGAGAGCTGCCGCAGAAGTGAGCACGATGACTTGCTCATTTTCAAACCGGGAACCGATCGCGGTGTGCCGGTCTAGACGGGTCTTCCGGGGGAAGTTGTGGATGACATGGCAGTGACTGGTGCGCTAGCCGAGTACTGCGGAAGGCGTCTTCGCATCTTGTTCAGTGGTGACGACTGGGTAGCGCTGCGTGTCGAATCTGCTGTCGAGTTCCCGGATGCGTTCGACTGGGGAGAAGCTCCCGCGGGGTTAGGGCACTACGAACCGTGGGTCAAGGTGCCGAGATCGACTCTGGATGCTGTCGTGCAAGTGCGTGTCAACGGAACACTGAAGGGACACAACGTATCTCTGCAGCAACAGTTGCCAGACGGGCGGATCAGTGTCGAGTTCGTTGGTCCTCCTGCCGTAGCTCGTGAGCTCGGCCTGAACGGCGACCAATACATGGGATGGACTGGTCTGATACTTCCGGATGAGTTGAAAGACATCCAAATCGAGGAGACACGTAGGGTCTGAGCACCTCTTTGTGGATGATCCGACACTCCTCCTACAGGTAAGTCGGCAATTATATCTTCAAAGGAAAGCTAGGTGGTTAGATGGCTGGTGATGAAATAGATATCAATGAAGCCATTACTCTGTATTTGAAACACTATCCCGGCAGAAACGACGAAGAGTTCGCTTCACATTTTGGCCCAGTTGCGGTCGGAGCGGCCAAGGATCGGGTCCGACTGATCTTGGACGAAGCAATGGGCATCAAGCCTGACTGGAACTCGATGAGCCTCAGCGACGCCGGTGATTACGTTGAGGCAGTGATGCGTGACCGTCATCCTGAGCTGTCGGGGGAATCCCTTGAATGTATCGGCAACTACTTCACATATTTGATGCGTTAGTTCGACCGCCATCGTCATCGCCGCGACGAGTTCGATGCTTGCCTCAAGTGGCTGATCCTGGTCTGGGTTGGCTGGCCGGGATCAGCTCGATAGGGGCGGGGTGCTCTCGGTCGACGGCCTCGGCACTCCTCCAGCGTGGGGATCCGCATGATGAGAGACGGGGCTGAGACGTGGGAGGTACTCGACGATGGCACCGAACGTCTTGTCGCGGTGCTAGATGGACGGCACTGGATTCCGCAGGGGAACTGATGATTGACATTCCGATCACTTCCGCCATAGCGGAGTATCGCGGGCGTCGGCTCCGGATCGTGTTCAGCGGTGACGATTGGGTCGCATTGCACGCCGCACCCGGAACCGATATTCCGGATGGTTTCGCAAGCGGAGATGCACCCATTGGGCGCGGATACTACGAATCGTGGGTGAAGGTCCCAAGGTCTGCATTGGACGGTGTGGTGCATGTACGCGTGAGTGGAAGTCTTTCCGGACACGTGGTTGCGCTGCAGACTCGATATCCTGACGGTCTGATTGGGGTGGAATTCGTTGGTCCGCCAGCGGTCGCTCGGGAACTCGGCCTCGACGGAGACCAATACATGGGATGGACGGGTCTCGTCTCACCCGGCAGTCTGACTGACATCCAAGTGGAAGAGACTCGGCGTGCCTGACGCACTCGTTTTGCAGAAGCTGCTCACGGGTCGCGCCGCGGCCGCCATCGTGGAGTTAGGAGAGGATCAGGTCGGCGGCTTCGTGGCGGAAGCAGGGGCGGCAACCAGTCTCCGGACCCCCGCAGAGCTATTGGCCGCGTACGGCATTGATGCGAACCCTGAATTCGCGGACGTCGTACGTTCCGAACAGCCCCGGCTGGCCGCGTGCAGTAACCCGCCCTCAAGTAGCTGATTCCGGTCAGGGCTGGCCGGCCGGGGTCAGCTTGATAGCGGCGAGGTGTTCTCGGTCGACCGCTTCGGTGAACTCTTCCAGCGTGGGGATGCGTGGTTCGTGGAACGTCAACCCCATCATCCGTTGCGCACGTTTGACGCCGTAGGACTCGGCGCAACGCCGGAACAGGTCGGCGACGGTGGCGCGGTCCGTGATGAGTTCGCCGTGCATGGTCGTCGTCTGCCCGTCGTGCAGGACCTCGGCGGTGGCGCCGTCGCGGAAGTTGTGCTTCCATGCCGCGTCGGTCAGCGCATAGAGGGTGTGGTCGATGTGGTGGGCGCTCAACGGAATCGCATACTGCCGGCCGGTCTTTCGACCGCGGACGGTCAGCACCATGAACTGCCTGCGCGCGGCGCCGGCGAGTGGCGTGCGAAGCATGAACCGCAGGGCCGGATTGACGACGCGCAGCATCGCCTTCGGCGGGTGGGCCACGGTGACCATGGGCGATTGCTCTGTCATGTCCTCACGCTAGGCCCAAATTGGGCAGGTGGGCCCCAGATACTTGTCTACGCCGGCAGGGTGCGCCGTCAATCGGCGTCCTGGCATGTGCCAGATGTCGGGGCGGTCCGGACTGCGCCGCGATCAGCCGGGCCAAGCGCGACGCCCGCACCGACCTGACCGGGCGCAGTGGTCTGCTCACCGGTGGGCGCGCCAGGGATCGCGGCCCGCGTAGGCTGAGCAGATCGATACTCCCGCGCGAGTCGAGGCCCGCGCCCCCATCCGCGTAGCCGTGTTGTCGCCCATCGCGTGGCGCACACCGCCCCGTCACTACGGGCCGTGGGAGCAGTTCGCGTCGTTACTCACCGAGGGGTTGGTGGCTGCCGGGCACGACGTCACCCTGTTCGCCACTGCCGACTCGATCACCACGGCGTCCTTGCACTCGACAGCTGCGCGTGGCTGGTCTGAGGACGAGTCGATCGACGCCAAGGTCGCCGAATGCCTACACATCGCTTCGGTGTTCGAGCGTGCCGACGAATTCGACGTGATCCACAACGGATTCGACTTTCTGCCGCTCACCTACAGCGATCTGGTCAGCACCCCGGTGGTGACCACGATCCACGGTTTCTCGTCGAGCCGGATCGTTCCGGTCTACCAGCGCTACAACGGCGCAGGCGCTTACGTGTCGATCAGTGACGCGGACCGGCATCCGGACCTGCACTACGCCGCGACCATTCACCACGGCATCGATGTCGAGGAGTTCGCGGTCCATCCGGATCCCGGCGAGCATCTGCTGTTCTTCGGCCGGATTCATCCGGACAAGGGCACCGCGCAGGCGATCGAGGTCGCCCGCCGGTGTGGGCGCCGGCTCGACATCGCCGGGATCATTCAGGACCAGCAGTACTTTCGCGACGCGGTTGAGCCGTTCATCGACGGCGAGCAGGTGCGCTACCTCGGTGCCGTCGACACGTCGGCGCGCGCCGAGGTGCTGGGCAGCGCGCACGCCCTGCTGCACCTGATCGGCTTCGACGAACCGTTCGGCTACAGCGTGGTCGAGGCAATGGCTTGTGGCACACCGGTTATCGCCAACAACAGAGGCTCGATGGGTGAGCTGATCAGGCACGGTGTCACCGGGTTTCTGGTCGAGGACACCGATGCCGCGGTGACTGCTGTCGGGGCGGTCGGCACGCTCGATCGTCCGAAGATCGCTGCGCTCACCGCGGAGCGCTTCACGGTAGCGGCGATGGTCGACAAGTACGTGGCCGTGTACCGCGAGGTCATCGGGACATGACCGACACGATGTGGTGGAAATCGGCTGTCGTCTATCAGATCTATCCACGCAGCTTCGCCGACTCGAACGGCGACGGGGTCGGTGATCTGGGCGGAATCCTTGAGCGCCTTGACTATTTGTCCGAGCTCGGCGTTGACGTGATCTGGTTGTCGCCGATCTACCGTTCACCGCACGCCGACAACGGTTACGACATCAGTGACTACCGCGACATCGACCCGCTGTTCGGGACGTTGGGCGATGTCGACGAGCTGATCGCTCAGCTACACGCCCGCGGGATGAAGCTGGTGATGGACCTGGTGGTCAACCACACCTCCGACGAGCACCCGTGGTTCGTCGAATCGCGTTCATCACGGGACAACCCCAAGCGGGATTGGTACATCTGGCGCGATGCCCGCGACGGTGTTGAACCGAACAACTGGGGCTCGTTCTTCAGCGGACCGGCGTGGACCTGGGAGCCGGACACCGGCCAGTACTACCTGCACCTGTTCGACCGAAAGCAACCCGACCTGAACTGGGAGAACGCCCAGGTCCGAAAAGCCGTCCAGGACATCATGGTGTGGTGGTTGGACCGCGGGGTCGACGGCTTCCGCATGGACGTCATCAATTTCATCTCCAAGGCCGACGGGCTCCCCGATGTGCCCGCTGATCCGCTGCAGCGGTACGTCATCGCCTACGACGGATTCGTCGACGGACCGCGCGTGCATGCCTACCTTGCCGAGATGACCCGCAACGTGTTTGGTGACCGTGACGGCGAGTTCCTCACCGTCGGTGAGATGCCGGGCGTGACGCCCGAGCAAGCCCGGCTCTACACCGATCCGGCCCGGGGTGAGTTGGACATGGTCTTTCAGTTCGAGCATGTGTCCGTCGACCAGGGACCTGCGGGCAAGTTCGACCCTCGCGGACTCGACCTGATCGCCCTGAAGACCACGCTGCACCGCTGGCAGGCCGCGCTGGCCGAAACCGGGTGGAACAGCCTGTACTGGAACAACCACGATCAGCCCCGCGTGGTGTCCCGGTTCGGCGACGACGACCCCGCGTACCGGGCTGCCTCGGCCAAGGCGCTCGCCACCGTGCTGCACGGCATGCGCGGTACCCCGTTCGTCTATCAAGGCGAAGAACTCGGCATGACGAACTATCCATTCCGAAATCCGCAGGACCACAAAGACCTTGAGGCCGTCAACTACTACAACGGCGTGGTCGATCTGGGTGGCGATGCGGCGGCGGCGCTGGCCGGGCTGGCAAAGATGAGCCGCGACAACGCCCGCACGCCCATGCAATGGGATGGGGGACCGGGTGCCGGATTCAGCACCGGTGAGCCGTGGCTGCCGGTCAACCCCAACCACAGCTGGCTGAACGCCGAGGCCCAAACCGGTGCAGCGGATTCGGTGTTCGCGCACTATCGAGCTCTTATTCGGCTGCGCCACGAAATGCCCGTCTTCGCCGATGGCGACTTCACGCCGCTGATGGCAGACGACCCGCAGATCTGGGCCTACACCCGGATTACAGCGGATAGCAGGCTCCTGGTGATCGCCAATTGCAGCCGCGAGCCGCGGACAGTCGACATCGGACCGGACTGGACCTCGGCCGAGCTGTTGCTCGGTAACCTTCCCGGGACTGGCGTCGCGTCGACGTCACTCGAGCTTCTCGGGTGGGACGCACGGATCTACTCTGTTGGGGAGTAAGTGCTTTTGCCCCTCGGCTCTCCAGCGTCCTTGCCATAACACTGCAGTCACATCGGCCACATCGGCACCGGGAAGGGGGACGGCCAGTGGATTCGAATCGTGATATCACCGGCGATACCACTGTTATAGATCGCGGTCACGAGCCATCTGCCTAGCGTCGGCATCTCGACGCCGATGCAACTCAGGCCGGCTACCACGTCCCGTCGGCGACCGCGTCGGGGCTATCGCCGCCGAGTGTGATCACCGTGGCTTGGTCGACGGGCACAAACGGGTTCTCCTCGGTGCCAAGCATTTTGCCGACACTCTTGACGCGTGCCAAGGCCTCGGACGGGGCGAGGTCGCTCGCGTCGGCGTGGTAAAAATCGAACCACGGCAGACCTGCGCGTACGTAAGCCTCCCGGTCGATCGGTGTCGGTGGCGGTAGCTCTCCGGTGATGGCGGTCCACTGGGCGGCCGAGCACAAGTGGACGAAGACCCGCGGGGCGCTGCTCTCGTCGTAGTCGGACAGTGGGCGGTCATCGGCGTAGACCTCCTGCCGCATCCGCCCGCCGGCCCCCAGTCCCATGCTCGCCGACGGAGCGGGGAGCATTCCATCCCCCAGCGTTGCCGGCCCACACTCCACCCGCAGCGTCTGCGCGGCATGCCACTCGTCAAGGGCCTGCGGTATCAGACCGACGGCCCGTAGTTGGACTCCGCCATGCGTCTCCTCCCCAGTGACCTGTCCTTCGACAGTGGCGCCTGAGCCTAGGGGGGCGGCAACAAACTGGCGAATGAATCCGTCGCCCGCGTTGATGCCGTCGAGCCACGGCTGATCGGGTAGCGCTACATAATTCTGCGGATCGCCGACGAGGTGATCGATCCAGGGCAAACCGCTGACCGCGCAGACCTTGCCGATACCGACCTGCAAAGCCGCGGGTTGGGACGCGTCGAACGACAGCCACATCGCCTCGCGCTGGTAGATCGGCAGCATGACACCGCCCCGTGAAAGCCACTCGGCTGGTGCGGTGTCGGGGTAGTCCGCGACCCGGCGCAGCGGAAACCGGCCCAGACCGGGAGGCAGCGGATGCAGCCCGGTCTCGGGGATTCGTAGGGTCCGCTGAAACTGCACGGTCACCGGACCCAGCACCAACCGGTCCCCGATGATCTCTACCGGTGCCTTACGCGTCATGACTACCCCTATCTCGGATTGCTGCCGATATGAATAGCACCGGGCACCGACACGCTTGAGCGCGAACATCAGCCTGGAACAGTGGCGGATCCTGCCGACGCTGATGGACTTCTTGACCAACTCTGATCGGCGGTACCCCGGCTACAACGAGCGACAGACTTGTCGGTGCCTGGTGCGACGATCTCCGGTTGCTTTGAACCAGGAGAGAAACATGATCAGGTCCTTGGCTGTGTCCGCGGCTGCCGTAGCCGCCGCTGTGTCGATGGTGTTCGCGCCGGCCGCGAGTGCGACGCCGGGTTGCGAGTCCGTCCCGTGGGGATTCTTGGGTAGCCAGCTACGCACACTGTGTGACGGGCCAATGCTGGCCGACGGCAGCTGGATGCGGGCCAGAGTGATCTGGGTTCCTGCGCATCAGGTGCCGTTCCGCTGCACCTACAGCACCTATAGCAGCTCCTGCTCCGGCGGCTACTTCGTCGACGATTCGGTGGTCAGTGCGGAGCAGTACCCGGTGCGGCCCGAGACCGTGCTGCCCGACGAGCCGGGCTACCTCGGGCCGGCGGCACCGGTGCAGAACCTGGGTACGCCCTTGTACTGAGCGTCAGATCAGCCGTGCTGCACGAGTACCACCGACACCGAACGCATGGGTGTGACGCGACAAGCCGTGGGGAATTAGATTCGCGGCGAACGGCTTTGAGTGGTTCCGTTTCCGGCGCCGGCGCATCTGGCCGCCGGTGGGCTGTGGCTGTGGGATGACGTCGTCGACTGGTGTCGCGTGAGCGAGTACGTGGGCGAGGATAGTGGCTTGGACTACCCGTCGATGGAGGATCACCCCGCGATCGGGCGACGCACCTCCAGTTGCGCAAGGTCTGCTGCAATACGTCCGGCCGCCCATCCAGCGCCGCTGGAGGCCAACATTTCACGGGGAACAGTCGCTGGGAAGAGCCGGTCGGTGAGTTCATCGGTAGCCTGGCTGCGCGCTGCCAGCACGGGAAGCAGCGTTCCGCGTTCCACTTCCGTGGCGACCGTCGCTGAGGTCGCGGTAAGGCGTTCACCGACGCGTGTGGCATAGGAGAGAAGAAATGATTGACGAAACGACCGCGTCCGGGCCTGTCCGTTGCGGGTTTCTCGTCCAGCGGTCAGCATCGCCCGGTTGGCTTGTACCAATAGTGAAGTAGACAGCAGCTCAACGAATTCCAGGTCGCAGTCGGCGCCGATGACTGCGACGAACCCGATCTTCTCCGCGCACACCATGCGGCACCGGTTGGCTGTCGCCACGGACTGCACCAGTGCCGCCTTGGCGCTGACGTAGGGGCTGTCGATCCAGATCCGCCGAGCGATGGCCTCCGCCGTGCGACCACGTTCATGATCGCGAATCGCGTGGTGCAACGAGTACCTGCTCATCAGTTCTTGCGCCTTGGCGGACAGAGCTTCAGCTTCTTCGGGGAACTGGGTGGCCTCGGCCTTGGCCAGCAGCGCGCGCACCCGGCTGAGCGCTTTCGCGTCAGATGGATTCACTGCGACCGACGAATGTTGGTGCGCGCCGGGCAACGGCAGCAACGGTTCCAGGATCGGAAGGGTTCCCAGGAGTCGCAGCACCTTCAGCACGACCGTTATAGCGGCCTGATCGTCGACAGCATGCCGATCAGCCCAGTCCCACATCTGCGGAGTGCTGTGGTCGGTCCTCGCGGACAACGCGGTGAGCTCGGCGCGCCATCGCGGGTGCAGTGCGGTGACGGGATAGCGCCGGGACTCGAGGACGATAGCCTCGTCCAGATAGCTGGTAGCCGATGCGTCGAGACGGCGACGAGCGAACTCGTGGAGGTCATTCGGTGACCAACCCGCCTGCCACGCCTTGTTGATGGCGCCGGTCATGGCACCGTCGGCGGCCAGGTCGAGATCGTGCGCATTTCCGCGACAGTCGTCGAGCAGTTCGGCGGCGTGGGATTCCGCGTCGTGGTCGGGACACATCGCGCAGTGGTACAGCCGTGCAATGAGCTGGTCGAGTATGGCGACGCGGTCGTACTCGGGATCGGGGTTCCAGCGTTGTTGTTGGGACGACGTGCGCCGGCGGTTCTTCTGCTTGGCGGCGCGCTTTTGGCGGTTGCGGCGGCTCATGCCCGGATACTGCCGGACGGCTGCGACACGTTCGGCCGACTGGCCCCCGGGCGACGCCGCCGTGCACGATGTCGACACCAGCGAGTCCCGGCTGTCGAAAACAACGAGCAGAAGCGATTCAAGTCTGTCGAAAATGCAGGTTCAGGTCATGCTCGTCCATCGTGTCCACGTTACGGACGCCGGGCTGGCAGACCGACAGGGCGGCGCAGAGTCTTCGTGATTTCGCGACCGAAGTGGACAGTCCGAAGCACGGCAACCCTTCCGCACTGGCTGTGGTGACGGCCACCGGTGGTGGCGGAAAACGAACCGACGACCTGTGTCTGTGGGCCGAGGACTCGGCCCTCCCGGTGAAGAGCGCCAGCCCGGCACCGCCGATATCGCGGACTTCGCGCGAAAGTTGGTGGCGCGTGGACGGATTCTGCCGGCACTCGGTGTCGACGAGGGCCAGCCCGTCGCGTTCTGGCGGCCAGTCATCCAGGGCGCCGAAGTGATGGAACTGAACGCGATCATCGCGGCCATGCCGCCGGTGTGCCGGGCGGAATCGGATGCTCCACGAGCACCGGATTTCGCTTTCGTCACGGTCTGGGCCTACGCCGAGCTCAACGACTTCGTGGACGCTGACTCAGGTGTGTGAGGCCCCGACCACCTCCACGTCTGAGGTCCAATTCGCTATTCCGCGTCGTATTGCGGCGTAGTTTGGGCTGCCATAGTCAGGCGGTGCTGTCCCTTCAAGCCCGTTTATCCGTACAGAGTACAGCGATGCCGAATTGGTGGTGATTGACAACGAACCACCCGGAGACGTCTTTAATTCAAGCGTGAAGTCTGATTCTGTACGCAGTGGAGTTGAGCTGATAATCGTCCAGGCGGTCCTCTCTCCTCGGCGGTCAGTTTGATTCCATGAGTAGTGGATCACGTTGCGTGCCACCAGTAGTGCGGTGCTTGTCTCTGTAATTCTCTCCGCAAGACGCATCTCTAAAGCAACCCCGAGTACGGACCGAATTCCGTCGTACCTTACTTCAAGAATCTGCGCCTCAAGGAGTGCATCTTCTTCCGACAACGGATCAGGTGTGACGGTGCCGTTGGTCACTAGCGGCTCAAGGAAGAATAAATCATCCAACGTCGGCATACTTCAGTCCTAACCTAAAGGGATGTGCCAGTACGGGTCTGCGCGGCTGATTGTCTGGCCTGTGATCGGATTGACTGCCTGGCCTGCGCTATTTTCGTAGGATACGTATCCGTTCGGATACTGGTAGTTGCCAGTGGTTACTGGGTCCATGACGCGAACTCGGACCACTCGTGGGTCTAATACCCGACTCCCGGGAGGGATGTCATAGACCATGCCTTTGCCGTTATCAGTGACTGTTCCCGCGGCTCCCGGTGGGACAGCGGGCAAGGACTCATTTCCGGGACCCGCAACAGTCTCAGGCCTCGGATGTCCTGAGTTTCCGGGAAGCGCGCCATCGGGGTAGATGCCGAAGTCGGCGAGTCTAGCTCGTAGCGCGGCTTGCTGAATGTCGAGGGATTCTCTCTCGGCGAGGCAGGCGTTGTATTGGGGTACTGGGAGTGGCCCGACGATTGCTACGGAACACCTGCCGTTGTAGGAAGCGATGTCGAGGTTCAGCTTGTCCCACGCCGCTAGTGCCTGTTCCTTGGTCATGAGTCGCGGGTCGTCGGGAGCAGGTGCGGTCTTGAAGGTGACCGCCTGCACCGTGCCGTTTTCGTGGAACGTGAGTTCGTCTAGTGGGGCGAGTGCGGTGGTGATTTTGGCGGCGACCTCACCGTCGATGTTCACGAGTTTCTGTACTCGGGAGGTGATTTCAGTCGCGAAGGCGGTGGCTCGGGCCTGTCGGGCCTCGAATCCGCGCATCAGCGGACTCCATGACCGGTCGGTGACCGAGAAATCCTGCTCCACAGTGAACCCGGCCATCTGAGCTTCTTCGATGGCGTCGAGGACCTGGGCTTTAGCCCAGACGATTTCACCGGCGCCATGACGGGCGGCGGAAGCGGCGGTTTGCAGGCAGTCGACCGCAGAACGCACCTTGACCACATCGCCCCACGCGCGGTCGGCTGCGGCGTCCGCTCCATCTCCTGTCCATGCAGTGCCGCCAGGCGAGAGGGTCTGGGTGTGCAGGGACTCGAAAGTGGATTCCCAGAGTTTCGCTGTTGTGGTCCAGTGGGTGTCGGCGGACTCCAGGTGCGGGACGTCGAAGGCTTCGATATCCGTGCGCGTCGGACTAGTGAACCCGTTGAGGGCGGGCATGTCAGACCTGTACGGTCTGGCCGATGTCGGCGATGCGCAGTGCCGAGTTACCGTCGGTGCTGACGTAGGAATCGGCGGCGGTACGCACTTTTGCCCCGGTCGCCCTCGTGCGGGTGGCCAGGATGGATGCGGCGGCGGTGATCAGGCCGTGGCCCTGCTCGACCGCTATCGTGCTGGCCGAGACGGACGATCTGGTAGCTGGGGGAGCGGTGGTGCCGGTCAGGACGGTTGCTGCGGTGTCTTGTGCGTCGGCGAGCTGGTGCAACCCAGCGTCGTCAACTTTGATGGCTTCCCCCACGGAGGACACTGTAGGACAGCGGGGTGCTGGTTAGGGCTATCTGCTGTCCCGATGGTCTGGGCGTATTTGACGAGGAAGTACGGTGGTCCGGCACTGACTGCGGCGACCGCGGTGGCATCGCACTGGTCGCGGGTGCCGCTGGCGGTGGCGGGGGGGCTGGGCTATGGCAGAAGGAGGTGCGGCGTTGGGCCTCATGACGGGTCCGTTTGCGCCAGTTGCCGTCCCGGTATTCGCCGCTGCAGGTGGCCTTGCCGGAGGTTTCGGTGGGATCGAAATGGGCGAGTTTGTCGGGGAGGCTTTGTGTCCGAACTGAACCTCCCCGAACCAGCGAACTGGGCCAAAGCCGGCAAGCACGCGTGGTGGGCGGGACTGGTCGTGTCTGTGGGGATGGCCTACTTCGTTGTCCGGGGGATCCTTGCCGGCCTGCGCGGCAACTACTTGACGACGGTTTTGATTTTCGGATTCGTCACGTTTCCAGTCCTGATGATGGCGGCGCTGTTGCTGGCGGCGGCGGGCCAGACGCGGACGCGGACCTCCAGCGACGCAACCGGGTTCACCGTGTGGCCGGATAAGCGGTTCAGCATGCTGTATCTGACAGGCCTCGCGGTGATCAGCCCGTCGGCACTGCTGCTCGCGTTCTTCATCCCGCGTGGCGCGATCGACATTCCCATGTCGCGAGGGCTCCAAATCTTCTCGCCTGCGCTGTTCATAGCAGTTGTCGTGTTCGCGGTCATCGGCCTCATCAGCTGGGTGCGGCGCGGAGGAGTCGGATACCTCAAATTCAGCCCGGCAATGATTGAGATCGCCGATGTCATCAAGACCAGGGCGGTGGAATGGGATGACATTGTCGACATCAAGGATCATTCGGAGACCAAGGATGGCAAGACGGCCGGCAGGTCGGTGGTGCTGTGCCTACGCGATGGCAGCGAGAAGGTCATCGGTGGCCTGAGCATCTATGTCCCGACGGGCGTGCCGCTCTACTGGATGGTGCGGCACTACTGGCGACACCCAGCAGACCGCGCGGAGCTGATGGACTCGCGGGCGTCAGAGCGGTTGCGCGACGGACAGTTCGATCTCAAGTAGCGCTACCACCCTGGCTGTCCGTGGGGATGACGGGTATGGGTTCCCAAAGTGGGTGACTGAGCTGGATGTGTCGATCGACTCAGATCGGACGGTCGGTCGCGTGGCGAATGATGCCGGCGGGGTGGACCTGGCGCTCTCTGCTGTCACCCCACATCAGTCGAAGTATGCGACGGGGGAGCGGGTTTCGACCCTCACGTCCTACACATCCATGGGCGGTGCCTGGCACTCCACGCTGAGGCACACCAACGTGCTGTCGGCCGGGACGGCACGGTTCCCTCGCGGTGTGGACCTACAGGTCGGGCAGGGGCGCATGGCTGATGACGTGCGGGCACTCAAACCGCTCAAGACCATCCAGCTCGATGTCGTCACCGAAGGCCAACTCAGCCTGCACATGCCGGTACCAGTGTCGGTGCGAGACTGATCGGTCCGAGGTGGGCACCTGGTATGGGCTTTTGACGCTCGTCAAAGTTCTTGACGATGTCGGACCACCGACGTGACGTCGGGAAACTCGCCGCGTTACAGGTGACCTTGCGCGGGTTCCATTGTCGATCATTTGTGATCGACAATGGAGGAGGACTGGTTGGCACATGCGCCCTCTGGCTGCCCGTGTTTGGCGTGCATCGCTGGTGCACTGTCAAAGGCGATCGGTTCATTGGGCACTGCGACATCTACGGCCCCCACCTGACGCGCTGACGGAGCCAATGGATGTTGCGTCGAAAGGTATGCAGCAAGCGATTTCTCGTCGGACAAACCCATTCTCCGCAAGACCGCAACCAGGTCTCTGCCTGTAATGAAGACGATTGGGTGCTGGTCCTCTCGTACTTCTTGGTAGGCCTGAGCGGCAATGAAGGCTGTGGTGACAAAGACCCCGAATTCTCGATGCTTAATCCGCGCGATCAGCCGACTCACCAACTTGACGCCGACACCGCCACCGTCGGGGTCGTAGCACTTCGCCTCAAGGGCGAACTGCAGCCGGACCGGATCCTCATCCGGGCCAATGCGGAATTCTCCGATGGCGTCCCGCCCGCCGTCGCGACTGGGCCGTGTCACTTCGACTGATGCAACATGCGGATCGGAGTTGAGCCACATGTCTGCCGCGAAGTGTTCAAACTCGACTGGGGCCTCGGCGAAGTACTGGTGGACTGCGCGCATCAACCACACGTCACCAGATTTTGGCTGTTGTTCTTGTTTACTGCGCACCACGAGGTTTCGTGGCGCTTCGAGGGCCTGGTAGATCCGGGCCTTGACCCAGGACCGCCACTCGACGGGGCATGCGGCCCCGAGTGGATTTCCCGCGACGATCTCATTGATCCATTCGCGGCGGACGATCGGTGTCTGGAGCACGGTGAAGTGGGAACGATAATTCTGGAACCGGAGGTCACGCGTGGTGCGCCATACGGCAACGAGTTCTTCGTCACTCGTCAATCGTGGAGACCCAGGCGCTAGCAGTCCACGGAACATAACGTCGCGGCCACTGACTTTTTCAAATAGGAACACGGGCGGCACTTTGAGTCGTTCATCTGCACCAGCACGGGATGCGGCGAAAATGTTCCGCAGCAACAGGTTTCCACCTCGCGGAGTTTCGTGAAGATCCTTAACCGGTTTCCGGTTATCGCCGTAGTAGGTGAAATCGCCCGTCGTTGGCTCGATGTGGTCGGGCCAGTCAACTTCGGCCCCGGAGGTGTTATAGCACCACAAGCCGCACGGCCCCATTCACGACGCTTCCTTTGAAGCGAAACCCGCCTTGGTTGCCAACGGGCAGGAGCTTTCCGATCGCATCGTCTCCGGCGTGGCCCTGAGTACCTCCTGAATAGACACGGTCCAAGACGAGGTCAGCCGCCGCAAGTTCACCGAATGGAACTTTCTCGGACACAAAGCCACCTCCGACGCTGGTAGTTGGGTTCTACCTCAACATAAGTTAGGCGCTCGTTGGCCGGCACATAACGGTATGTCTCGCGGTGTCGGACCAAGCATTGGCAATTCTTGAGGCAGGACGGAACGTGCCCAGTTGCCAGAGTGCTCCATACCTCGTGTATGAATCACCCCGGCGCTGGACGGCACTCCGGCCTGCCTAGCGCTTCTCAAGCGCTACGCGCCACCATTGAGCTTCGAGACTTGGCTCGCCGCCCAAAAAGTGCTCGGGCGATACTCTGGCCGACGGCCGCAGCAACGGGCGGCGGGAATGCATTGCCAATTTGCCTGTATGCGGCGGTCTTTCGGCCGTAGAACATCCAATCCCTCGGGAACCCCTGGATGGCCGCAGCCATTTCAAGAGTTAACCGCGGAACGTGATGCAACGGTGTGGTGGCGTCGGGCCCGACGTTCGCTAGGCCTCTGCCGTCGACGCCGAGCGCCAGCCACGCCGCACGCGCCCGAGTCGGGCCCAGGTCTGGCCCGCCATGTTTCCGCGAACCCCCCACAATCGTCGGGCCCACATCGTTAGCCTTCTTCGCCCAGGCGGCCGCGCCGGGCCAGCCGTCACGTGCCATCAGTGGTTTGAGAATTTCGCCGACAGTCGTGGTCTTGGCAAGCGGCGTGGGCCAATGGAAGCTCTCGAAGTAGTTATCCTTGACTGCAACGAGGATAAATCGTGGCCGCAGCTGAGGGACGCCAAAGTCGCTTGCGTTCAGCACTTGCCAATCTGCGCGGTACCCCATCGAAGCCAACTTGTCCAGGACCGATTGGCGGTAGCCGTCAAATTTTGCAGTAGACAGGCCCCGAACATTCTCAAGCATTACAGCAGTTGGCTTAGCTTCGGAGACCAGCCGCAGGGCTTCCGGGAAAAGGTCTCGCTCGTCGTCCTTGCCGAGTTGCTTGCCCGCGATCGAGAACGGTGGGCAGGGCACGCCGCCCGCGAGTAGGTCGATGCCACGGTACGGAAGGCCGTCTATCTCGCGTACGTCTCCCTCGTGGACCTTCCACTGCGGCCGGTTGATCCGCAGGGTTTCGCACGGTTCAGGCTCGATCTCTACCGCTAGTTCGTGTGCGAAACCGGCTCGCTCTAAGCCAAGGGACTGTCCGCCGGCTCCTGCGCAGATTTCTAGGCAGCTGAGTGTATTCGTCATCGGTTACCTCCGTCAGGTATCGAATCTATGTTCGATTTGACTCGATCATGACTCACGCCACCGACAAGTGCTAGCACCGTCGTAGATTAGTCGCGTGATGGCCAAAGGTGGCGCACCCACGCCGACGCGGCCCGGTTACACGACATCGCCGGGCCGGTCACGCAACATGGCGGCCATACGTCGTGTTGATACCAAGCCAGAGATCGCCCTGCGGTCGGAGCTCCATCGCCTTGGCTACCGATTCCGCAAGGATTTCCCGGTCCGCATCGACGGGCGGCTCATCCGACCCGACATCGTCTTCACAAAACGCAAAGTCGCTGTCTTCGTGGACGGATGTTTCTGGCATTGCTGCCCAGAGCACGGTCAACGGCCGAAAGTGAATGGTGAATATTGGTCGCCGAAGCTGGAGCGCAACGTCAAACGGGATCGTGAACAGACCGGAGCGCTGGAGTCCGCGGGCTGGATGGTCCTCCGGTTTTGGGCGCACGACCCTGCTGACGCGGTGGCCGACGCCGTCAGTCAAATACTGTCGGGGTGAACTCGTCGGTTATGGGACTATTCCTCCCTCACACCTCGCTCGGGCAATATGGGTGCCTCGCATTGTGGGTCATTGGGGATTGCTCGTCTCCAGTGGCATCCCTGGATCAGCGGATCTTTGCCGCTTCCGGCCGTCACGCGAACCGAAATGTAGTGCTTATCGTCTGGCTCCGGAACGCCGAGCGCCCTGGCCAGGTGAGCATGGTAGCTGCTCAAGATGATGTAGCCCTCCGGCTTTAACGCACTGCGGGCGCCGCCGTTCGTGCGCACCCGCTTCTGATCGTCCAGCTGCATCGCCACGGTCCGAACGGTGTTGCGGTGAACGAGTCGGCCTTCGGTTGCGCGGAACAATCGATTAACTCGTTGTGTGCCATAACGGTTGTCGAAGATGTGTGCCACCACGTCGTCTGGCAGTTGCAACAATATGCTTGCTGGCATGGGAGCGTCCCGCCACAGCCATTTGATTGCTTGGCGCCCAATAGGATTCAACGAGCTCTTCTTGTCACGGTTGGACCCTTCGCGTCGATACGCCTCGGCGACACGAATGAGCCCGAGTGAGAATCGTGCGTCGGGGTCGCTCCCGGTAGCGACCAATGCGATCTCATCGAAGACCTCCGGTGGGAGCATCCAGCCACCATCGGTTTGACTCCACTTAGCGTCGACTTGATGACCTGCGATGCGGTAGTCGGTCGTTTTGCCATCGTTGAAGCCGAACTCACGCTGGGCATTGATCTCGAAGACGGTGCCGAAATGTGTCCTCTCGGTCTTCGCCAGCTCTGACCAGCGAAATCTTCCCGTTTCAGGGCCGTTGTAGATCATGTCGTAGGTATGCCGCAGGACTGCTCCCCATCGAGCTCCGGTTGGGTCGAGGCGCAGGATCTCTGCTGCAACTTCTTCAACTGCCGAATCGACATGCGAATCCTCGGTCACCCGCGGGAATCTACCGGAGGTGTCGGGACACGGGCGATCTCTGCCCAGTCCTCCACTCCCACCAATCGCGTTCCTCCGTGGACTGATAGCCAGGTTGCTCCAGGCAGCTGGCCAATTTTCATTCGCCGCGCGCCGGTCAGTATTCACTTGCAGCCAGCAAGTCAGCCAGGGCGGCCGCCAAACTCTCCAGAAGAGCTGTTTCTGTCGGTGGTGTGCCTTAACATCGGCCGCAGTAGCAGGATTCGAGAACCACGATGCTGGGGGTAAACGCAACCGTGCCGGTTGATGACCGACGTCCGAAAGTGATGCTGGGGATTGCTGACAGCGCTAGCGAGGCTCCCGGCTGCGATGCGTTTATCGGTGCACTCATAAGTCTCGGTTCGTTGCTCCGGCGTTATCTTGGCAAGCTCGACGGCCGTCAGCTAGTTGTCGCGATCTCATTGCCTCGCCGAGATTACGCTGCCGCGCTTGTTGGTGCGGGATGGATGCTGTCTGCGCCAGCGCCAAACCTCACAGAACCGATCACTACCTTTCGCAGCACCGAGCAAGGCGCGTTTCTCAGAGCTGTTACCCACGACAAAGTAGTCTCCGGCAGATTCACCTCGCTTAATGAGTCCCGCACGCCTGCCCGTGTGATTACCGGCGGCAGAACACTGGTGCTGTCGTCTGTCGAAGCCGTAGCTGAGATACCCGGCATCTGCGAATCGGTCATCGGCGACGTGCCGACACCTGGGTACCTGGCGCAATTGACGGCGGCCGTGGACACCTGGAGACAACGAATAGCCTCGCCTCCAACGGATCTAGCGATAGTCGGTACTACGAAGTGGCTACTTGATGACTTCGCTGCATTGATTGGCAGTAGTAGCGCCGCCGATGATATTGCGCCGCTGTCGAATTACGTGCTGCCAAACGTCCCAAAGGCCGCGACTTGGGCTACGACCGTGATCTCCTCTGCTCGACTGCGTGAGATCGACCCGATCCCACCCGATTGCCTAGCAGTCATTCTCGATCGCTATGGAGCAATTAAGTATCTTGACGAGATCACGGTGCCGATAGTTGTATGCATCATCGACCGATCAGTAGCGGACGATTCAGCGGCCGAGCTGGTCGTTCAGGCTCGCGTAGCGAATAGCCAGCCTGTAGATGTGAGCGCTTTCCGTTGGCAATCGCCGCCTGGTGTCGAAGCACTAGCCTTCACCGTCGCGCTATGAGTCGAATTCACCGGGTGATCAGTCGATATGCTGCATGCCGTGCTGTGCTTCGGGGCGGCGTCGACATTTTTTCTGTCGGCGACCCAGCCGGTGCGCAGCTCAACGCCGCGGTGCGTAAAGCGCAGGTGACTATTGACGATGCCTACAGCGATATTTGGCAACCACTGCTACGAGCAGCCAATGCTGTTCGCTGGCGCCGTCTCTTGCAGCCGCAACCGAACGCGCTCAGTCCCGGTCTTCGGGAGATTGTCGACGCTGTTCAGCGTGAAGCCGATGGGCTGCGAAACGTAGTGAATGACACTGCATTAGTCATCGAAATCGCAAACGCCGCAGTCCATGTGGGCGAGACTGATTCGCCTGTGGGCGCGGTGCTGTTGCAGTCAATACACGAAGTAGGCGTCGACAGATGTGTTGTCGTTACAAACAAGCGATCTACGCGTGCCGCTGTCGCTGAGTGGCTCCACGGCCATGATGTCGCGATTGTGGCGCCAGGTGAGTACGACCGCATTGCCGATGAGGTGGAACAGACGTATGTGGTCGGTCCCCCCAACTGCTTCCCTGCCGCCATCATCTCCGCGCCGGCCACAGAAGCGGTCACATTCATGATGCCCGCGTGGTATTCGAACACCGCTCTTCCGGCCTCGGCACTCACTGGCTATACCGGCCAATCGAGAATCCGTACAAGAGTGCGTCCGGTTGGCGATATCGAACAACCCACAGAATCGACGGACACCGATCCACCACTTGTGGACAACTTCTTTCCAGCACCCGTGTGGGGTTCGCGTCAGTCTGAGGACCGCGAGCCTGCAAGCGACGAGGTCGAGGCCCGAAAGATTCTCCTCTGTGGCGGATTTCGCCTCTGGCTCGATGACGGCGAACGGATCCGCTCTCTCGACCCTTGCCAACCCGAAGGGGATCGAGTCAGTTACGAGGCGGTTGGCGGGGTTCGGCCCGGCACCTACCTCGTACTTCGTGAAGGCGCGACTGAGCGCGGTGCCATGTATGACGCTGCAGTCGCAGGTGCGGGTGACCGGGCCGCTGGCATGCTGACTACGCAGCTGGAATGGAAGCACGCGCTCGCACAACGCTTGGAAAGGGATGGAGCTGACCGAGTCGCATCTGCACTGAGATCCCGCGGCATAAAGGAAGCCAGCAGGGTGCGCGCTTGGATCGACCCGACACTGATCTGTCCAAAGCGTGAGGCAAGCCTCAGTGTCGTGCTGGATTGGCTTGGAATACCACAAGAGCCGACGTTCACTAACGCCGTCACACTCCGGCGAGGGCTCTATCGTGCGATCGCAGACCTTCGTAAGGAACTTGAGAGCGCAGCCAGCCAGTCCGATCTGAACGCGTTGGAGCGAGATGGCTTCCTACGACTCGACCTACACCGTGAGGGCTTTCGCAGCATGATAGTCACTCGGGTTATCGCCCGAGCACCGTTCACTGAGATCGTTCTCCGCAGTCAGACCAGGATCCCGTTCCCCGACGAAGGTGCGAAATGGCTCGAATGATCCCCGCGTATTTTCCCGACGACGCACCCCCTGGTGAGAAGGCCCTTTACCGCGCGCTCGCGGAGAGTGGTGACACAGGTGACTGGATCGTGCTGCACTCCGTCGGGATTGCACACCACGTCAAGAACCCCGAAGGTGAGGCTGACTTTGTCATCATCGCCCCTGAGTTGGGAGTCCTCGTCATCGAGGTCAAGTCGCATGAGTACATACACTTCGATGATGGAGTCTGGCATCTCGGAAACAAGTCCGAAACACGGGGCCCAATCAAGCAGGCAAGCCAGGCCAAGCATTCGATCCGTAACTTCCTGGCGCGCAAGCAAGTCGAGCTTCGATCATTACCTGTAGTGAGCGCGGCGTGGTTCACGGCGGTGCGTGCTCGGTCGACACTGCCTAGCTCAGCCGAATGGCACGATTGGGAGATTCTCGATTCTGAGGATCTCAAGCGGAGCCCAATCGCAGCCATTCGCCGCACGCTTGCGGCGGGCACAGCGCATCTCGACGAGAAGTTTCACGGCTTCAGCTACGGCGGCGTAGGCCCCGACATCGAAACGGCTAAGCGGATCGCGATGTTGCTTCGACCGAGTTTCGAAGTCGGAGTGGTCGCCGGCGATATGCGCAATGCCCGCGAGAAGGACTTGATCCGTTTCGTCGAGGAGCAATATCAAGCTCTCGACTCCATGGCGGACAACAAACGCGTGCTCTTCACTGGACCAGCGGGCTCAGGCAAGACGCTGCTGGCGATGGAGGCAGCTCGACGCGAGATCGCCATGGGCAACCGGGGCAGGCTCCTCTGCTTCAACCGATTCCTCGGTCAACGCCTGAAGGCAGACATGCCTGATGATGCAGCGTTGACAGTAGGCACCTTTCACAGTCAATTGCTCGACCTCGCGGGTATTTCAGCTCCGACCGAACCAGATGCTGATTTCTGGACTCACTTCCTGCCCGCGCAAGCACTCGAATCCCTGATCAACGCAGGCGATGAAGCTCAAGGTGATTTCCTCATCATCGACGAGGTTCAGGATGTGCTGAACGATTCTTACCTCGATGTGCTTGACCTGATGGTCAAGGGAGGGCTCCGGGCCGGGCGCGTGTTGATGTTTGGCGATTTCGAGCGCCAAGCAATATTCGATGGAGGGACCGGCCGCGCCCTCGTGGATGCGCGAATACCGCATCTTCCGACAAACAGGCTTGTAATGAACTGCCGGAATCTCCCGCGCATCGGCTATAGCGTCAACATCTTCAGCGGGTTGAAGCCTGGCTACCAACACTTTCGGCGCGATGACGATGGATTCAATCCGGTGTGGTTGAAGTACCGGCGTGGCGATGATCAGTCGCAGCGACTCCGCGAGGCAGTACAAGCGCTGCGGGGCGACAACTACGAGCTGAACGAGATTGTGGTGTTAAGCCCGCTTGGAAGCGAATCGGTCGCGGCGTCAACAACTGACACCTGGTTGCGTCAAGTGCTCAAGCCGACTGATGGGCGATCGAGTAATCGGGGTGAGCTCCGTTACTCGACGATCCATGCCTTCAAAGGCCTTGAAGCGCCGGCGGTTATCGTCACGGACCTCGATCGCGACTCAGTGCCAAACTTCGAATCGCTTCTCTATGTGGGGCTAACGCGTGCAACCGACAGGCTCTACGGTTTGGTCGAGGCAAGTACCGGATTAGCAGGCTTGGAGGGCAAACTGTGAGCGGTGTAGGGGCGCGGGCGACTGTAGAGGCCGCAGTGCGTCGTGAGCTGTTTGGCCCAGCTCCAGGAGATGAGCCGGCCGGCAAGCCCGTTGATTGCGCCAACCTTGCCCTTCAATTTCAATCGAAGGAAGAATGTGAGGGGCAGTTCCATGATCGTGACACGGCGGAGGAGATACTCACCCGCTCCGATCCATTGCGCAGGTACGGCGTTGGCGTTCTCTATAGCGGCGGAACCCCTGATTCTGGGTCAGCAAGTGAGCCTCTCATCATCCCCGGGGTCTCGGCTAACGAGGGCGATATCGACCACCCCCCGCCAGAGGAGAAGGTCCGTGGCGGACACACGTATGCCGATTCCGACGACTTCGACCTATCTGATGCGAACCGGCGTCGTCCGTCCGCCATGGCGATCTCGTTCAAAGTCCGAGTGCCCGAAGGCAGCTCGTTGAAGGTACTTGTGACCGGCGCTTACTACGACAAAGTTTCAGTAACTGCGCCCGAAAAGCCTCCAATGAACTGGCATGTGCGACGCCCATTTGCAATCGAGGGGTCGGTCTCGGCAGATGCGCTGCTTCAGGATAAGAAGCGGACGGCCCCGACTATGACTCCCGTGGTTCTAGAACCGAAGATTCCGCCGCGGATTCAGCCGTCGGTGACAGCCTTTACCCGTACCGTCCCAAATGAATCGGACCCCGATCTGCGGCTCGTGACACTTGCGGTCGTTAACAACGTCCTGGGCACCGGGCCCAATTCTGCATTCTTCCAGGTGGCGTTCACAGCTACGGCGGAAAATGGCCTGCGGATCGAGCCCTATCCGGATATCGAGCAGGCCGATAGCGATATCGAAGAAAATTCCATTGCACTCCTCTACCGGTATCAGCGTACATTCGCGATCGGGCATGGCTGTGCAGCTGAGTGGGATTCCGTTGTCGACTCCGGCACCACTTCGCCGTTTGTTCAACGCGTCGCAGCAGAATCATTGCCTGCTTATGAGGTTGTCAGTCTGACCCCGGATGTCTATGACGATCGAAACGGCGCGCGCACGCCAGTCAGCGTCAGCATGGAAGAGCTCGCGGCGGGATCAGATACCGGACGGGAGCAGATCGAGACAGTGCTGTCGCTCTACCGGCAGTGGATCGTCGATCGTCGATCGTCGGTCACGGACCTTCCTGAGCGGTATCACGCCGCCGCAACGCGACATATGGATCTTTGCGATACAGCGCTCGATCGAATGGAAGAAGGCTGGCAGCTCGTAGGCTCCAACCCACTTGCAACTCGCGCATTCCGGCTAGCTAATCAGGCGATGCTCTACCAACAACTCAGATCGCGGTTGCCGCTCAGGGCCCTTATCTTCGGTAAGGACAAGGTGTACCGTCCGGAAGGCGCGCATCCCGACCCCCAGCCCGATGAAAGATCAGGACGCTGGCGCGCGTTTCAGATCGCTTTCGTCCTGGCGAGTCTGCCGGAGTTGATCGACCCAAGTCATCACCGTCGCACCCTCGTCGATCTGATTTTCTTCCCTACGGGCGGCGGAAAAACCGAGGCATATCTTGGTGCTTCGGCAATCTCGCTGCTCGCCAGGCGATTACGCGATAAGGCCGACGCGGGCACGGACACACTCATGCGGTACACCCTCCGCCTACTGACAGCGCAGCAGTTCATTCGCGCATCCTCACTGATTTGTGTCTTGGAGGATATGCGATCCAAACTTGAAAATGAGCTTGGGACAGCGCCTTTCGGGATCGGTGTATGGCTAGGCGGTGAGTCGACACCAAATAGATGGACTGCCGCCGACAAAAGTCTCAAGACGCTACAGCGCGACTACTACGCGCCAAACCAGTTCCTCCTCCTCAAATGCCCGTGGTGTGGCACCAAGATGGGGCCAGTCCGAAAGGCGAAAGGGCAAGACACTCCCGGTTACGTCAGGAGTGGGAACAAGATTGTCTTTCGCTGTATCGACGATCTCTGCCGATACGGTGGGGGCAAGAAGAGCCTGCCTGTGCACGTCGTCGACGAAGATATCTACGATACCCGGCCATCGATAGTGATTGGTACCGTCGATAAGTTCGCAACAATGGCGTGGCAGCCAGACGCTGGATCGCTCTTTGGTCTGAATAGCCATGGCGAAAGGGTTTTTTCCCCTCCTGGTTTGATTATCCAGGATGAGCTACACCTGATCTCGGGACCACTCGGCTCGATGGTAGGGCTGTACGAACCCGTCATCGACGATCTCACAACGGACCGGCGCGACGGAGTGACGCTGCCCGCAAAGATCATCGCGTCGACCGCTACGGCGCGACGATACGAAGACCAGATCATGGGATTGTTCGGCCGCAACGAAGTCGCATTGTTTCCGCCCCATGGACTGGAAGAGGGCCACTCATTCTTCGCCGAACCAGCAACACTGCCAGATGGCACACGTGCCCCAGGGCGCCGTTACGTCGGCGTAATGAGCTCATCACTGGGCTCCACGCAAACCGTCCAGGTTCGAGTTGCATGCGCCACTTTGCAAGCTGCGCAGACGATTCCAGATCCCGCGGATCGAGACGGTTACTGGACCAACCTCAACTTCCTGAATAGCCTGCGCGAGCTTGGTAATACGGTTTCGCTGCTGGCTTCAGATATTCCAGACTATTTAGTCGGAGTGCAGCGACGTGATGGGATCACACCACGCTGGCCCAGCAACACGATGGAGCTCACGTCTCGCCGGAGGAGTGATGAGATTCCGAAAGCGATTGAAGAGCTTGAGGTCACTCTCCCCAGTGCCGACTGCATTGATATCTGCCTTGCATCCAACATCATTGAGGTCGGCGTGGACATCGACCGCTTGGGGTTGATGACAATCGTCGGTCAACCCAAGACGACTGCGCAGTACATTCAAGTCAGTGGTCGCGTCGGACGCAACCCCAAGGCGCCTGGGCTTGTGCTAACCATCTACGGTGCCAACAAGCCCCGCGACCGAAGCCACTATGAACGCTTCCGCACATACCATCAACGCCTCTACGCTCAAGTCGAACCGACGTCGGTGACCTCGTTCGCTGAGCCGGTGCTTAAGCGAGCGCTACATGCAGCGGCAATCTCGCGGATGCGCCAGGTATCGCCGAACTTAACGCCAGACCCTTTCCCGCAGAAAGCCTTCGACGAAGCGATAGCCTTACTGAGGATGCGAGCCGAACTCGTTGATCCAGAGGAACTTCCGATATTCGATCACTGGGTTAAACAACGCTCAAGAGAGTGGCGAACTGGCGAGCGGACTGCTTGGGCCGCAACCAAGTACTTCAACGGTGACCCTCTTAACGGGCTCATGCGCCCAGCAGGCGAGCTAGCCGATCCCAACAACAAGACGGTGACCTGGGATACGCCGATGAGTATGCGCAGTGTGGACGCCGAATGCCAAGTGCGGGTTACGTACGCGTACATCGATGACAATCGAGAGGCGGTGCCTAACGATGACTAGCGGGAACATGAGGCGGGCTCAGCTCGTGACTCCATTCGGCGTGGGCGCAATGAGTGTCCTCGTCGACGGAACGTCCGTAATCACAGCCGGCCTTGACCATTGGTTTCCCCGCGACAACCAGGACCTCGTCCTTCAGGATTTCGTAGTCCACGACTGGCGGCTCGAATCGCGCCTGAAGGTCAAGGAATTCCGGTTGCCGCCCGACTACAGGCCTGGCTTTGGCGACGATCGACGCAATACTAAACTCTCGGTACCTGCCTTGCGCTTTCCCCGCTACGCATTCTGCATGTACTGCAAGAGACTGAAGACAGTACCGCTTAGTTTCCAAGATGCGGTGCGATGCGAAGACCCAGCCCATATCGGCGGTAAGGGCAAGGGGCCGAAGATGTCCCAGGTGCCGTTTGTCGCAATTTGCGAGGCTGGACACCTTGATGACTTTCCGTTTCGGGAGTGGGTGCATCGCACTGCAACTCCCAATTGCAGCGGTACGTTGCGGTTGGTGTCAACTGGGGCTGGAGGCCTGGAGGGCCAAGTAGTCCGTTGTGGCTACGATGCCAAGAACCAAAGGGACGAGCGGCAAGGCTGTGGCGCGACTCGCACGCTGATGGGAGTCACGATGGCTGGCCGCCGGGACAAAGATGGTAATGAGTCCACAGTTCTCACTCAGGAGCTCGATAAGAGTGCGCCGTATTTTTGCACCGGTGCACGCCCCTGGTTGCATGAATTGAGCGGGACCTGCGACCAGCCGGTACGAGGTGCGCTCCGTGCGGCAGGGAACGTCTACTTCCCGCGGGTGGAATCGTCAATCTTCCTGCCTCAGAAGATCGGTGCGGTTAGCGGTGCGATGCGGACGCTTCTTGAGCGCCCGGATGTGAGTCCCGTACTTGACGCCGTACATGCCTTCGTTGGTGCTGACGCCACAGCAGCGCAGATTCGTATGCAGTTGCCTGGCGAACTGTTCGACTCTCATTCCGACGCCGAACTGGTTGACGCCTATAGAGACCGGTACGGGATCGGGGAAGTGAACGCGACTGAAGGCGATGAAGACTCGGAAGATCTCGATATCTGGAGGTATCCCGAGTTCAAGATGATCCGCGAGACGCCTGACGACGACGCTCTTCGCGCGTCAGACCCGGGCGTTCCCCCGGACCTTCGTTCGCACGTCGAGCGTGTCCGCAGTGTGACGGTCCTGCAAGAAACTCGTGCCATGCGCGGGTTCACGCGCGGTCGCGACAGCGATCTCAAGGTTCCGGTCGGAAAGGCGCTCCTGCGTCGCCACCCCCTCGAACCGGATAGGGACTGGCTGCCGGCGTACGTAGTCAGGGGTGAAGGCATCTATCTCGAGCTGGACGCAGACAACCTCATTCGTTGGGAGTCCCGAGGGGATGTTCAGCAACGGGTTGATCAAATCGGAGCTCAATACGGGAAGGTGATATCTGACCGTGGAGGGCGACCCCGCGACATCAGCCCGCGCATGGTTATGCTGCATACGCTGGCTCACCTGCTAATTAACGAACTTGTCTTCACATGCGGCTACAGCTCGGCGTCACTTCGTGAACGCCTATATGTATCGCGCGACGCCCCACGCACGATGGCGGGGCTGCTGATCTACACGGCTGCTGGCGATTCTGAAGGCACAATGGGCGGGCTCGTTCGAATGGCTCGGAGAGATCATCTTCGGCCGATTTTCACTGCAGCGCTCAACGACGCACGTTGGTGTTCGACCGACCCAGTCTGTATGGACGCAGGCCAAAGGGGCCAGGGACCGGATTCATGCAACCTCGCCGCGTGCCATGGATGCTCACTGTTGCCCGAAACCAGTTGCGAGGAATTCAACCGGTTTCTGGATCGCGGGCTGGTTATTGGAACGTTTGATGATCCGACGCTCGGATACTTCTCGGACTTCAGCTAGCTGCGGGCGGCTGCCGCACGTGCCGAGAATCGCGAGTAGTCTTTGCCGGGCGTCGATTTGGGGATCGCGTGCAGTGGTGGGTTTGGACGCTGAGGAGGTGGTGAGTGCCCGTTGTTGAGTCCACCCGGTCTTAGAGTCGGGTTTGTTTGATCCGGATTCAGTTGATCTCGCAGGCCACCGGGGTGCGGGAGCACCTGCATGCCGCGGCGTACTCGGCGGGTGTTCGGCAGCCCGGTGCTGAGTGACGGTGTCGGTGGTTGTGCTCGTGCTTGAAGTCACCTCAGCCCAGCAGAGTTCGCCTGGGCGGAGCGGGGTTGGTTGGCGACAGGCTCCCCTCAAGGTCACCTATTCGGCCATTGACCATCAAGTTCGGCGAATCGTTTCCGCACCTGCCCCGCGTGCTTGGCGTTCACGGCTTGACGGCTCTCGGCTCCCGCTTCGCGACCCCCGGCAGATCATGCCGATGGCGCGCGGAAGAGGCGTTTACGACGGCGTCGCGGTAGTCCTTCATGGCTGTGCCAAATTCGAAGATCGCTGCGCTATCTAGCTGTGGTAGTCCAACGGTGTAGCGACTGCAGATTAGTTTTGCAGGGAGGCTGCCACACGTTAGTACGGCCTGGGTACCGGCAACCATCTTGTCGAGATAGTTGATCCTGTTGCGAAAGAACTTTTCATGAGGATCGAACATTGCCAATCGTTCAACCGGCAATACGTAGCCAGGTGGAGGTTCGTGCAGCTTTGACCACCCGTATTCGGCGTACGACTGCAACTGCGACGGCACCTGGGCTTCGCGAAAGAGTGCCATGCTCGTCCGCTGCAGTGTGCGCTGTACCTCCGACGACTGGCGGTCTGTGAGCGGAGACAACCACGACGGTAGCCAAATCAGGTTTGGCATGAACGAGTACAGCCACGGGTCTGCACCAGCAAGTGTTCTGTCGGGCATGTCCCGCCAGATATGGCAGGCGGTGAATCCGCGCCACGGCTTGCGATCGCGATAGGGATGGTCGAGCGGGGCTGACACTACGCACGTGAGCGGAAGCTTCTTGATGATCGAGTTGTCGTCCCGAAGGTAGCCGTCGTCGCGGGGCGCGCCCCACGACTCTGGACCTTGGTCGTATCTGCAGGAGCGGTCCCGGACACACCAAGGCACGATTACCGGTAACTGGCTGTAGCCCTGTGGTGACCACCAGATGCCGAGTTTCTCGATAAGCCTGTTGGTGATATCCATGAACTCGTGGCTGGGCGCTCCAGAGACGTCGCCGCCCTCCTGCATACCGCGGGCTAGGTAGGCATACAGCGCTTTGGATCGCGGTGCGTGTTCCGCGACAACACTGCTCTGGCTGAGCCGGTCGAGTTCATGCGCGATCTCGACTGACCCATCAATCCCCGTCACAGCCAGAATCGTAGGCTGTCGCTCCATGACAGCCGTCACGCCGTCGTCTCATCCTGTTCCCGTGGACGCGAGTGCACAGGTACAGAACGAAACAAACTCCTGGATCGGCGGTGGCCCCGATCGAATTCGAAGCACCGCACCGGCCAGTCAGGTCGCATGACCGGAACTGTCACCTGATCGTGCAGCAGACCCGAACTTGCCGAGGAGTTGTTGTTATTCCAAGAATCTGGATGTCACGCAAGCGGCTATCAGACCTCTGGGGGTCTGTTGGTGCTTGCCGGTTCTAAAGGTCGCTCTGCGCTCCGTCCGTCGGCTCGGGCCGGCCTCGCGGCGCATCGAGACGTCCTGCTACAGGAGGGCATTATCAAGATTGGGGGCGAGGAAATCGTTTTCCTGAAAGACCATCTGTTGTCCAGCCCGTCAGCCGCAGGTTCTGTGCTGGTTGGTGGCGATACCAACGGACGCGCCAACTGGCGTGATGGCCAGGGTCGATCCATAAACGATCTCGAACAAATGGCCCTGTCGGCGGCGGAAGAGACACACCTCAACGAATCTTCACAGTAGGATGCCGCGGCGCGCGCAGTCGGGGGTACGAAATACCGGTGCTTGACATCGATTTCAACCAACTGGCGAGGTGATCAGCGAGGTGATCGGCGGCGCTTTCCGGATCGGGCTCGTCGGTGTTCCAGTTGATGCCGCGGATATCCACTGGCCCGATGCCGACCCGCTCGCCGACTTCCTCACTGCTGAACCCGATGACGACTGCGGCATTGACTCCATACCCTGTCGCGAATGTCGTAATCTGATTCAGATCGGCACGACCGATTGATCCGTCAGGGGAGATTTTGTACTTGATATCTCCGACTGCGGCCGAGTCCCCAAACACCAGATCTGGGTTGAGTTTCCGCTTCCTGTCGCCGGTCACAACGATCCCTCGTTTGGTGATGTTCCAGTGCGTTCCTAGGCGCTGAGACAAGCTGTTTCGCACACCGGCCTCGACTGCGTCGGGCGTTCTACACAGGAATGTCCACATGCTGTGGGCACCTTGCTGTATCGCGACACTGCTTCCTTTTAGGATCAGAAGTGCTAAGGGGAGGGCATCCTTGTAGATGCGCGTGAGCGCGTCGAGGCGCACCATCGTGTCCCAATATTCGAGGTCACCGACGTCACTTAGCCGGTATTGAATCCGTCGGCATCGCGCGTGCAGGTCATCGGACAGGCCAGGCCACCCCTGCAGTCGAAGCGAGGCGGCTTTCAAGACCCGGTTCAAACTTGTGTCATCGCTTCGTAGGTCGTAGTCGCAGCGGATTACGGGTCGACCCACGAGAACCGAACGCGCGGTCTTCACTGTATGAATGCGTGCACGTGCGCATGCGAGATCTCCAGTAACACGGGTGTAGTCGCTTACCAAGCCATGCCGGAGCAGCTCTTCACAAGATTGAACAAACCACATTGCGATGACGTTGAAGAAGCTTGGATCGGAGCCGAGCTGAGTTCGCTCGAGCAGGTGGCGAGGGAATTGCTCTGATGCTGCGAACAGATACAACAGGTGCGCAAGCGCGATCTTGGGCTCGACGATGATCTGAGTGTGTTCAAGTCCGATCACACCGATTGCATCTGACACCCGAACCCGATATTCGGAGCCGGCGACCCCGTGGCAGCGCACTACGGTCCTCGGCGACTGTTCTTCGTTAGATTCGTCGCTGCCCCACCATCGCCTCTGCGATGCGAGCCTCTCGCCGATGTGCTGGAGGCTGGTTACTTCCTCGTTCGTCAGCATCACCGTTGTGTCGGATGACTCAGTGAGTCGCACGGTTCTCATGTCGCACGCTGGCTGGGCCACAGTTCATCGAACGAGAACTCATCGACCAATGCTGGTTGATCGAAGAAATACTCACTCAAGAGGGGAAGGATTTGGCGGTACCACGTACGGCGTAGATCGTTTGCGGTGTAGGTGCTGCGCATAAAGAAGCTGTGTCCGATAGTGTGGTGATCATCGATGTGGTCGCTTAACTTGTGATTTAGTATCTGAAAACCATCGACCAGATCGTCGACATCCGAAAGATTCTCTTCACGGTCGTAGTACCGTTCCAGGATCTCGGCGCGGGGTGCGCAGTCGAAAATATCGAAGCGCCGCCGCAACGCTGTGTCGACGCTACGGATGCTTCGGTCCGCGGTATTCATGGTGCCGATGATGTAGAGGTTGCTAGGCAACGAGAAACTCTCTCGATGAAGAAGCTGGATCTCTTTGCCGCGGTATTCCAAAAGGTATAGCAGTTCGCCGAACACGCTCGGTAGATTTGCCCGGTTGATCTCATCGATCACCAAGACGAAGCTTTGATCGGGAGCGCTACGTGCCCGGTCCGCCATCGTGATGAGCTTGCCCTCTACGACTTTGAAGGACACTTGCCCGTTCTCGGACACTGGACGGAGACCTTCCACGAAGTCCTCATACGCGAAGCTGGGATGAAACTGGATGACCTGTACAGCATCTGGCGTTCCGCCTGTCAGATACTTGGCTACTTTCTCGGCCACGTACGTCTTTCCAGTTCCGGGTGGGCCTGCCAAGATCACCTGCGGTCGACGGGTGCGCAATGTCTCGACGAGATCATCGACTTCATCTTTGTTCCAGTAGATCTCGCCGATTAGCCAGTCGTGGTCGAGCGCGCCTCCGGCACTATCGATGCCATCCGTGCGGTCCAAATGTTTCCGCAACATTTCCCACTGATGATTCGTGACCGCGAAATTTGTGCCGCTCGGCTGCTTGATGATTCGCAGCTCTTTCAAGATTGGATCGGTGACAAGATTCTCCCGCTTCACTGGGTGGTCGAGCAGACTGCGGTCGAGACGGTATCCGATCGCGAGGCTCTCGGCGGGGGCGCCGTCGGCCTCCCATTCTTCGCGTGGGCGAACGAAGCTATCTCCGACGACCGTGCCCGTCGCGTAGATGCCGGCGTCAGGACCGGACACCCACAGCAGGACAGTATCGCCATCGGCGACGTCATCGACATGCTGACGTAACAACCAACTGTCAGTGGTTCCTGGTCCGATGTCTGGCTTTTTGAGATACTCCCGCAGGTCATAGTATTTAGGGTTCGACTGAAATATCCACACCCTTCGCTCTCGCTGTTGGGGTTTCCTCCAACGCTTTTCGTACCGCGGATCACGATAGAAATCGATGGGCCCTGATGCCGCCTTCGTCAGTTGTGCATATATCCGGTGGAGATCGATGTCGACATCGTCTGTAGCGCCATCGGGAAGGCATTCGTCTGCGAACGCATCGCGAATCTGCTGGCGCTGGGTAGGGATGATTGTTGGAAGGTAGAACCATGGAAACGCCAAATAGAGAAGTGATTGGCGTTGGGCGGCCTCGGTGCCGCCGGGGGCATTGCGGACAAACTCCCGGAATGAAAGCGGGTCACTCAAAGCGGTACGGCGAGAGTCTTCGGACTGTCCACATGCGTAGTGGGCGAAGGTGATAAGCCACCGTAGCCGCGCGAACCGACCACTCTTGAATCCGATGCCACCCCGAAACATGCCGTGAGATAGCGCCGCATCGATATCAGCGGGCGTCGCTACAGGGGGATCAAGCTGCTCTATCGGGAGCTGGATCAGTTCGCGTTTCCGGACTGCGCCGTAGTCTCCGAGGGGTAACAGGTTGAGCAAGATCAGGTCGGCGAAAAGTAGACAGGCTTCTCGGGAGATCGTGCTGACTTGCTTGCGCAGCTTGTTGTCAAAGCTGTCGCTCGACGTGTCGGGGCTATCGACGTAGACCGCGATCAGCTCCTCCGCTGTGGGTACGGTCCAAACATGCTCGCTAGGGGAGAGTGCCGAACGGCCGTCGAGAATGCCGTCATTGATGATCCGTGGACCGAGGGTCTCGATGAACGGCGTACCTTCCCGCCCCATGCCGCTGTACGCCTTGGTGCCCAGGTCATTAATTGCCGACATTTTTGCTCCTTGTACTCCACGGACGACCCTATCCGAGGTGGCCCCCACACAGCGTCGGCTTGGGGATAGAGCGGGACCGCGATCTCGACCGCAGTTCAACCAATCGGACAAGTATGAGGTCAGGCACTGACAGAGGATTGTCGGACGCGCGCAGGTGCGGTCGGCCCTGCGACAGCACGTGAACCCGGAACTTCGCCTGATGCCAGGGTCGAAGCAGGAAACACAACCGTCACGGTTCTGTCGTCGCCCGGATCCACCCCGGCACGAAAGCGATGTCCAGCCGCGCACTCGACTTGTATCCGGACCACGTCGCGATCCCCGGCGGCTGGCTGGCATAGATCCCGCGGGCCGCTGCCACGACCCGGTTGTGCTCAGTGGGCCAACGGATTTCGTGGGCGATCTGCTCCAGCACCGCCCGATCGCGCGCCAGCACCTCGGTGACGATCTCGACCGCAGGCAGCGCGTGCCGCTTGTCGGTGTTGCAGCGCGAGCAGGCCAGCACCAGGTTGGCCAGCCCGTCGATACCGACCAGCGACCACGGCAGCACATGATCGATCGGGTTGTCCGCCGGCAGATGCGCGTTGCAGTAGAAGCAGTGCGGGGTGAACGCCTCTTTGAACGGTCCGCGCACGGCGGCCAGCGCGGTGCGGTCCCGGCCGAACAAATGGCCCGCGATATCCGGCACCTCGGCGGTGAGGAACTTGTTCATCCGTCGCACATCGTCGACCCACATGATCTCCAGGGCGGGTTTGAGCAGTCCGGCCAGCCGAGCCAGGCCGGTCGCAACCCCAGGCATCAACTGGATCGCGTTACCGTGTGCACGCAGCGTTCGGCGGGAGACGTTGGAATGCAGAAAGCTGTCGTCGTAGAGAAACGGCGCGCTGGTGTCGGCGCCGGGCAGGCGCTGCAGCCGGTACAATGGCTGTTGCGCCAGGCAAAGGCCGATGTCGTCGACGGACGCTTGGTAGATCTCCGGTGCCGTTGTCATCGCGACACTCAGCGATGAGCTGGCCCCCGCCGAGCGTAATACCCTGACGGCGCGAGGAATTCGTTCGCGTTCACCGGTGGACTGCCGAAGATCATGGCCCTCGAACGGGCGCACCTGGCGCCAGTACAGTTCCAGCACTCGGTGCGCGAGGTCGGAGATGGGCACCGTCAACGGATCCGACGGATGCTCCGGAAGGTTCTCGATACACTGGTCGATGAGCGCCACCAGGGTGGCCAGCTTGTACGTCGCCACCCGGGCACCGGTCTCGAGGATCGCCACCACGCGCTGACCGAGCAGCAGGGGATCGAAGGCGTCGGGCACGAATCCTTGTTACCACGGCGCGCGGGCATTCAGACGCGTGGACGCGATCGTCGAAACCGGACAACCCCGCCTAACTCCACATCTGCGGCCGGCGCGGCCGTTGGTAGTCGTCGCGCGCTTCGAGGAGGTTGCCGTCGTCGTCTTCGGCCCACCACCGCTCGAACGTGCCACCCCGCTGCGTGATCACTCGGTGCAGCTGCACGAGGACATATTCCTTGGTGCGGGCAACAGCCTCTTGAGGTGTCGCTCCGCGCTCATTGCCGTGCACCGCGAGGTCAACGGTCTCCATGTCGGAGCTCATGTAGAACGTCACGCGAACACGATGCGGTGCAGGGGTTTGCGATCCACAGATGATGCTCATCGGCCACTGGGTACGCGGTCCACATCTCGACATCGGCGCTGATCCTCTTTACTACTCGAACGAGGCAACAAGCCCCGAGTGGTCGGTCTCGCCGGCAATCCGCGGTGCATGGTCGAATTCGCACGACCTGACGCGTTGTGCGAAATCAGGCGTGGCATACACATGGTCGAGGCGAAACCCGTTATTGCCGGGGCGACTGAACCATGAGTACTCGCGCGCGGTCGGATGCAGCGACCGCCACACATCGGTGTACCCGGTGGCGATCAGGCGGCCGGGCATCTCCGGCCCGACGAAGTTGGTGCCCTTGGGATCTTTGTCGAGATCGTTGTTGCCCGTGTTGAAGTCGCCGATGAGCAGGTCGATGCCGCTGCGGCGGGCTCGGTCGATCAGCGCTTCCCAGTAGGGGAGTTTCGCCTGGGCCTGCGGCAGGTAGACACCGCAGATGATGGTCCCGTCGAACTCGGCGCACCACAGGTGCCGGGCGGGCAGATCCCGGGTGAACGGTGCCGCCCGGTCGATGGGGGTGCGGGAGGCGATGAGCACGCCGTTCTGCTTCGGATCGGCCACGGGATGGGTGGTCGTGTATCCAGCGTGTTCGAGTTGGGCGACCAGGGCAATGCCCGCGTCATTGGCCCGGAATTCGGTCACCACGAGCAGATCGGCGTCATAGCTGAGCAGCCGGGCCGTGAGTGCCTCACCGAACTTGCGGCCACCGTGGCGGATGTTCAGTGTGGCGATGCTGGTCGTCATGCCGATGTCCTCTCGCTCGGCATGGAATCTCCAGCGAGCCGAACAGTATGAACGGGGGCACCGACAACTCGGTCGAGCCCGGCTCGCGCACCGATGCCATGTCAGTGCCTGCCTCTACTGTCGCCCCAACGAAACCCGCGGGAGGTGAGAGATGGTTCAGGTGCCTCAGGCGCGACCCAGGCGCATCGACCTGGTGTACGCACACCCGCGCCCGGCCGAGTCGATTGCGATCGCGGTGTCCGAGATGGCGTTTGGGTACAGGTACGCCGCGGTCGGAGAGTCGTGGTCGTGCTCAGGAGTGGCGGCGGCACCCACCCCCGAGGTAGCCGTGCTGGACGCCATCGACGCGCTCCGTGCCGGGCGCCCGGGATCGGAGCGGATCCGATTCGTCGTGAACCTGACCAGCGGCAGCCCGCTGTGGCGCTATGCCGGTCAGATCTCGGATGCGGCAGGGGATTGGTGGATCGAGCGTCCCGACCATGCCGATCAATCACTGCTGGAAGCTGCCGCCGCCCGCGCACAGAAAGCCGGCTCGGGGCAGCCGGGTCCGCCGTCACCACGAGCGATCTATGGCGGGCCCGTCACCGTCGCCACCGACGGCTCGGTGCGCCAGCGGCACGCCGGGTTCGGCTGGCTCGCCTCGTCCGGAGACTACGGGGTGGCCGGGTACCGGTCGTCGTCGCGCCGGGTCGGTACTCAACCGGTGCTCGTTGCCGAGCTGCGTGCGATCGGCGCGGCCGTGTCCGCGTTGCCCCGCCACCACCTGACGGTGTTGTCCGACAGCCGGCTCGCCATCGCCATGGTGAACCGGTGGAAGCGCGGTGAGCCGGCCATGCCCGCCGATTACCCGGCGGAGATCCCTGATCGCGATCACTGCCTGCACGCCGCCCGGCGTCGCATCTATCTCGAGCGCAGCAGGTTCGAATTACGCTGGGTTCCCGGCCATTCCGGGGATCCGTTGAATGAAGGGGCCGATGCGTTGGCGCGGTTGGGTTCCCGGTATCGACGCGGGGATGCGGACCTGGACGACGACGAGTACCACCGCCGCGCCGCGGGCATCGCGCAGGCGTTCGCCGCGGAGTTCCGTCGGGCGGCCAGCGTGTCGGCGTAGCTGACACGCAAGCGCGCTCGCTCGATCCGACGCATACGGATGTCGGGAGCGATCGAGGGTGTCGACGCGCCCGGGTTACGTCATGCAACCGACGTTCATGAAAGCCCTGGACGCAAAGGGTCTGTGGCAACCCCTCGTGCTGGATGCACCCGACCTGCTACGCGCATTCATCCCATACGCCCACGCGCAGAGCGGGATTCGCGACGAGCTGACGGCGCGAACGATCGCTGCGATCGACGGCCTGAGGTCTCGCGACAAGCGGGAGATCCTGAGGCAGGCGGAGCGCTGGGATCTCGACGATGCGGGCTAGAAAGGATGACGCCCCGAGGTGCTAGCAAAATGCTAGCGCAGTGCAAGCAATATGCGTACGCTGGGACGGTGCGAACTCTGCATCTGCGTAACGTCCCCGACGAGGTCATGGATCGACTCGAACGGATGGCGCGCGCGGCGAGCACGTCGGTGACTGCCGTCGCGATCCGTGAACTCGATGCTGCGACTCGCCGAGTCGACAATGCTGCCTTGGTCGCCACGTTGCCGGATCTCGACATTCCTACAGAAACGATCGTCGAGCAGTTGGAATCCGAACGCAGGTGATTGTCCTCGACGCGTCGGCGGCAATCTCGGCGCTGTTGAATGATGGCCCGGCGCGGCGATTACTTGCTGTCGAAACAGTCCATGCGCCGCACCTGGTGGACGCGGAAGTCGTCAGCGTGCTGCGGCGGCAGGTCGCAGCCAACCTACTGCGGGCAGAGGATGCGCATCGGGCGCTCTATGTCTGGCGAAAGCTGGGGCTGATTCGTTACGCCGCTGCACCACTCCTGGAACGTGTCTGGGAACTGCGAGCCGCTGTAACGACATACGACGCAATGTATGTCGCGCTTGCCGAAAACCTAGATTGCGCCCTGGTCACGGCGGATGCCCGGTTGTCTGGGGCAAATGGACCTCGATGCACCTTCACTGTCGTGCCTCGGTGAGCTACGCAGTCACATAAGGCCGCGGATTGCTGCTGATACTGACAGTAATCCGACACGGAGAGCAGGCCGGCCGACCCGGAAGCACCGGGCGTCAGCACCGATACCGGGCTTCAGATCGACTTTGCCGCCGAAGCGCGCAGACCAGGCCCAGAAATCGTCTGTGTCCGCTTGTAGCGTGGCTCCATGTCGAAATCGAACCGCCCACGCCGCGCCACCAAGCATCGCAACGTGCGCCGGGAGGGCCGTTCGATGCACCATCAGCGGGCCGAGCCGGATCTGCTCGACGTAGTAGGCACGGCCATGGCCGATCCGGATCCGCTGCATCTGCTCAGCTATGTCAGCAGCTTGCTGACCGCAGTCGACCCGCGAGGCAGAAACCATCCATTCGCCCAAGCCGAGTCAGCTCCGGATGCGCCGACCCGCGAAGAGCTCGCCGCGACGTTCATCGACGTGCCGACACCGGAAACCACGGCACTGCTGGCGGTGATCGCCGCGCTGGCCGATCACGACCATCTCCTGCGTGCACGCATCCACCGTGAACTGGTCACCCGTCCCGCTGCTGGACCCCAGTGGCTGAGCGGGCTGGCCGAGACGTCGGCCACCCGGGCCGTGCGGATGGGTCACATCCTGGGCGACGGCGACAACATCATCATCGGGGTGCGGCTGGCGGACAGCCACGAGCTCACCCTCGTCGTCTACGTCGACCACAACATGGGCCAGCTGGTCAAGGATGCCTTCGTGCTGTCCGAGCCGATGGCCGACGTCCTCGCCCAGTACGAGCGCATCGCCGACGACCCGGACGTGATCTGGGAGGAACTCAGCCTGGCTGATGCGCGCGCGTGGCTCGACGAGGCGATCGAAATCGCCGTCATCACCTTCCCCCCGGTCGAAACCGAGACGTGGCCCGCGTGCCGCCCGCTGATCGAATGGGTCACCCGCGGATTGCCCGAAGGGGGATCTGGTTATCAACGGCCCGAATGGGATTCGGCGAAGACTGAGCAGCTCGCAGATCGGTTTTTCGCCTCGAAGTGGGGCCGCCCGCTCGATGACGACGATCATCGCGGACTGCTCGATTCGCTGCTCTGGTATGGCACCGACTACGGACCCGGTGACCCGCTGCGCTGGAGCGGTGTTCAGGTCGAGATCCTGTTCATGGATTGGCTGCCTCGCAAGATCGTCGCACCAGCCGACTATCTCGCCAACGCGCCGGAGCTATTACGGGCCTTTGTGTGCTTTGCGCACAACGAATCTGGGGTACGAGCGGAACTGACGGAGCAGACCTTGGCGGCGATCGATGCCTACGCTCCGCAATACCAGGAAGTGATCCGCTCACCCCGGCCACAGGGGCCGGCAGCGCTGCTCGGTGCGCTCGGCATGGATACAGCGCCGTCGGAGTTCGACGAGCCGCACTGGTCCGAGGAAATGGAGCTGGACAGCCTGGCGCAGGAGGTTGGCAGCCACGAGCAGTTGGACCGGCTCGACACCGTGCCGCTGCCCGACGAACCATTCGACTGGACGGGGATTCCTGACGACATCGCCGCGCGGGTAGCCGAAGTGCTCGAGCTGACCGACCGCTGCTGCGACGAGCTGCTCGATGATGTCGAATACCGAACGGTCGCCCGTCGCGTGCTCGCCCGCGTTGCCTCCGAAGGGCCTGCGGTGTTCAGGCGCAAAGCAGCGGCGGATACGGCGGCCGCAGCGGTGGTGTGGATCGCGGGTAAGGCGAACGGCCTTTTCGAGTGGACTTCCGATCTTCGGGCCGCCGACATCGTGAGGCACTTCGACATCAAAAGCAGCCCCTCGCAGCGCGGCGCCGTCATGCTGCGGGCCGGTGGCTTCCGGGACGAAACCTATGCCGTGGAACTCGGCTCACCCGACTATCTGATCGCCGATCGTCGGGAATGGATCATCGGGCGGCGTGACCACCTCCGTCAGCGGATCGCGTCGCATGACCTGGAGTAATCCAGATTCCAGTTCGACAAGGTAGTAAATGGGATTTCGCTGGTACTATGATCCCATGGAGGCTGTCATCGATTCCGGTGGCCGGATTGTGCTGCCGAAGCAGTTACGTGATGCATTGGGTCTGGCGCCAGGTACGACCGTCGACATTTCTGCTTACGGCGGCGGATTACACGTCATCCCCGGGGGGAGAACCGCGCGCCTCGAGCGGGATGAGAACGGGCGCCTGATCGCCCGGGCCGATACGGTCGTGACCGACGAGATGATGTTTGCGCTCATCGATTCGGGACGGCGTTGACGCCAGCGTCGCTCACAGCAGTCGACACGAGCGTCGGGGTGCCGCTCTTGGTGAGCTCGCACCGGCAACACGCTGCGGTCGCGGAGTGGGCGAAAGGGCGCACCCTCGGGCTCAGCGGGCATGCGCTGGCCGAAACGTACTCGGTGCTGACGCGCCTGCCGGGTGACGCTCGGGTGACTCCTGCCGACGCGCTGGCACTGATCGACGAGAACTTTCCAGAATCCTTTTCCCTCGGCGCACGTGCCGCACGAGTTGCGCACCGCGAGCTCGCCCGGCGGGGCATCGCCGGCGGGGCGACCTATGACGGACTCGTTGCGCTGGCCGCTCGTGAGCGTGGTGCCGTGCTGGTCACCCGGGATGCGCGTGCACGATCGACCTACGAAGTACTCGGGGTGCGCACCGAGGTGCTGGTAGACAACGCTGCACCATGACGGTCCGTCGCTGACGGCTGGGACGCCTATACCTCCGAAGAAGCGGGCAGCTCGCGCGCAGAAATCTTCCGCGTCCGCATGTACAGCCACAGCAGCACCGCCGCGAACCCGGCCACCCCGACCACCTCGGCGAAAGTCCCGTCGTTCCCGGGGAAGATCGCGAACGGATCATCGCTCCCAGTGCCGGCGACGAACCCGGCGAACACCACGCCGTAGAGGCTCTCACCGACGATCATACCGGTGGCCAGCAGCACGCCAAGTCGCTTCTTGCGGTCAACATCGCCACCCTTCCGGTCGGCCCACCGGTTGTAGAACCAACCCAGTAGCGAGCCGAGCGGGATGATCAGCGTCAGGCTCATCGGCAGGTACATGCCCATCCCGACCGCCAGCGGCGGCAGGCTGAACCGTGATGTGCGGGTGAGGATTTCGTCGACGATCACGATCACTACCCCGATCGCCGCACCCAGGCCGATCAGTGACCAGTCCAGGGATCCGCCGAACACCCCTTTGGCGAGCGAGGAGATCAACGCGGCCTGCGGTGCGGCCAGCGCGTGGTCGGTGGCCCCCGGTGCGCCGAGGAACCCGAAGGCCTGCTGCATCAGATCGAGCACCGGCGGAATGATCGCCGACCCGAACAGAACGCCAATCACCAAGGCCACCTGCTGTTTCCACGGTGTGGCGCCGACGAGCTGGCCGGTCTTGAGGTCCTGCAGGTTGTCGTTGGAGATGGTGGCCACCCCGAACGTGACGGCCGCGACGAACAGGGTGAAGGCCACCAGCGCGAGCGACTGGTCATCGTCGGCACGGCCGAACACCACCTTGATCACCAGTGCGGCGATCAGCACCGTCAGGATGCCCACCCCGGAGATCGGGCTGTTCGACGAGCCGATCAGGCCGGCCATGTAGCCGCACACCGCGGCGATGACCAGGCCGATGACGAAGATAAACACCAGGCTCGCCACGATGATCCCGGCCGAACTGCCCTGCAGTGCGGTGCCGCGACTGAAGCCCCACAGCAGCGCCGCGATCGGGACCAGCATCGCCACGATGACCCCCACCACGAGGGGGAACGGGATATCGCGTTGAGTGATGTCGACCAGTTGGCCGTCCCGCCGGTCTCGTGCCGAGGCCATCGCCTCGGTGATGCCCTTGATGATCGGGCGCAGGATCTTCAGCAGCGTCCACACCGCGGCCACCGCGATCGCCCCGGCGCCGATGAACCGCACCTCGTGCACGAACACGCCGTCGATGACGTCGGCCACGGACTCGTCGGTCCCGAACGTCCCGATGGTACGGATTGGCAGCAGCACCCCGAAGGAGATCACCAGCCCGACGAGCATCGCGATGCCCACAGTCATCCCGATCAGATGGCCCACCCCGATCAACGCCAGCGACAGGCTGGCGCCGAACATCGACCCACCGGCCCCGACGCGGAAGTACGCCGCCACATAGTTGGCGAGCACTTTCAGGTTGGCCAGCAGCCCGAATCCGGCCGATACCAGCGCGCCGAACGCGATCACCCGGATGCCGACGCGGTTCTCCTCGACGCCCTGCGTGCTGTCACCGACCTTGAGCACCTCGGCGGCGGCCACCCCTTCGGGATAGGGCAGATCCGAGCCGGTCACCAGGGCCCGGCGCAGCGGGATGGAGTACATCACGCCGAGGATGCCGCCGACCGCACACACGGCCGCCGTGATCCAGTACGGGAACCCGGTCCACCAGCCGATCATGATCAGCCCGGGCAGCACGAAGATGATCGCCGAGAGCGTGCCGGCCGCCGAGGCGACGGTCTGCACGATGTTGTTCTCCACGATGGAGTGGTTGGCGAAGTTGCGCAGGAGGGCCATCGAGATCACCGCCGCCGGGATGGCGGTGGCGAACGTCAGGCCGACCTTGAGACCGAGGTAGACGTTGGCGGCGGTGAACACCAGCGTGATCGCTCCGCCGAGCAGGATGCCGCGGACGGTGAGCTCGCGCAGCGTCGGCGTGGTGGGGTCTACCTGGCTTTCCGTGGCCAACGCGGCCTCCTCTCGGTTGCTGCCTCCCGGGCTGTCGCTGACGCGACGATTCGGTGGATACACGGTATGCATTGGTGCGCTATAGCGCGGGATGATCGACGCAGAGAACGCGGGCCGCACGGCAAAGCGGGCAGCCGAAACTCGTTCGCGGCAACCCAGCGTCTGGAGAGGTTGCGTGCCCGTTTCAGACGGTGCTGATGAGGCTGGAGGGCACATGAAATCAGGCATGTGCGGTGACATAGGTCCCTACATTGCCCGGAGGTGAATTCGATATCGGCACAGTCGATTTGCCGATTGGCCAACGTGAGCCGTTCCGCTTGTTCGACGTGGGCGTCAGTTCTGCCGTACGGTCGAAAATATGGCTGTGTACAACCTGGCTTTCGAATGGACCGATACCAATCGGCATTGGCTGATCGAGGCTCCCATTCGGGTTGTCGCGTACATCGTTGTCGCGTTAATCATTCGATTTTTGCTGCATCGCATGATCAACCGCGCGACCACCGGCAGGACCAAGAAATCCGTTAGCGGCGAACTCGAAGGGCAAGCGAAAAAACCTCCGTTGCTGCGGTATTTGCGGGACCGGGCCTCGGCGACGACCACCGCTATTCGCGCGGCCGAACGCCGTCAGCAGCGCGCACAGACCATCGGGTCGGTACTCAAATCCACCGTGTCGATTGTGCTGCTGGTCTGGGTCGTCTTGGCGCTCCTCAGCGTGCTCGGGGTGAACATTGCTCCGTTCATCGCGTCGGCCGGGGTGGTCGGCCTCGCGATCGGCTTCGGTGCCCAGAACCTGGTCCGCGACTTCGTCAGCGGCGTGTTCATGCTGCTGGAGGACCAATACGGCGTCGGCGACAACGTCGACCTGGGCGACGTGTCCGGGGAGGTGCAGAGTGTCGGGCTGCGGATCACCACGGTCCGCGACATCGACGGCACCCTCTGGTACGTCCGCAACGGTGAGATCGCCCGTGTCGGGAACATGAGCCAGGACTACGCCGTGGCCCGCGTCGAGGTGCCCGTCGCGCTGACCGCTGACGTGGACCGCGCCGAGCAGGTTGCCGTCGAAGCCGCCCACGAAGTGGTCGCCGATCCGTCGATGGCCGGCAAGGTCATCGGCGAACCCGAGATGCTCGGTGTGCAGTCGCTGTCGGCCGACCAGCTCACCTTGCGGATGACGCTGAAGACCCGGCCGAACGCGCAGTGGTCAGTGCAGCGCAAGCTCCGGCGGGAGATCCTGCGCGCCTACGACGAAAACGGCATTGATCTGCCCTACCCGCAGGGCCGTATTCACGCGGTCGTCGGTGGCCGCGACGCTGAGTGACGGCCGGCCTCGCCACGAGGTACCAATTTTGGTACTAAAGAAGGTATTCTGCACCTATGCCTTCGCTGAACATTGACTTCGACGACGCCGAGATGGAGCAGATCCGGGCCGCTGCCCGGGCTGATGACCTGTCGCTGAAGAAGTTCGCGCACGGGGCCGTCATGGAGCGCGCCAGCATGCACAAGCGCAGAGTTGCCGAGGCGGCGCGCATCGTCGCCGAGCGGTCCGCCGAGCTCAACCGCCGGCTGGCGTGACCGAGTATCTGGATCGCGACGATGTGCTCACGGCGGGGTCCATCGCGTTTGGCGCTGAGCTGAAGGTGCGCGACTACGGCTTGCTTGACGCCGCAGTGGCCAGGCCGCAAGCGACCATATTTGGCGTCGATGCGTATCCGGAGCTCTGGGACAAGGCAGCGGCACTGTTGCAATCGCTGGCGCGCAATCGTGCGCTCGTCGATGGCAACAAGCGCACCGCATGGGCCGCAGCGTGGGTGTTCCTATACATCAACGGAGTTGAGCTAGCGGCCGACTTTGATGTCGATCGAGCCGAAGATCTGATGAACGAGGTCGCGACCCAGGAGTGCGAACTGGGCCATATCGCGACTTCGCTGATGGGTTTCAGCGCGTAGGGGCGGTGGGTCTCGCGGTGCTCCTGTGACGGCTGAGGTCCGAAACCTACCCGGCTGACGATCCCGACAAATTTGTCGGGCGCAGGTTGTTAAATCGTTGCATGCCGCAAGAGGGTCAGGCCGCCGCAGGTGCCGAACAGTCCGTGCACGACGTCATCTTGGAACTGCTCGGGACAGACGACGCGTTGTCCGACGGAGCCAAGGACATTGTCCTCAATGCCCTGGCCGAAGTGTCGGGTGGGACTGGCGAGAAAACAGAAACCAGCCCGGCGCCAACATTTCTCAGCTCGATCACGGTCTCCGGATTCCGGGGCGTCGGCCCGTCGGCGCGGTTGGACCTCTACCCGGCGCCGGGTCTGATGGTGGTCAGCGGCCGCAACGGCTCGGGGAAATCCAGCTTCGCCGAGGCGCTGGAGCTCACGCTCACCGGAACGAGCTACCGCTGGAACAAGAAGGAGAGCCTGTGGGCCGAGGCCTGGCAGAACCTCCACCACCCCGACCCATGCGAGATCCAGGTCGGGTTCACCCGCGAGGCGCTCGGCCCGTTCACCGTTGCGGTGGAATGGGACCAGGGCGAAAAGCTGGAGAACTGCACCACCTGGACACAGACCGGCGGCGGCAAGCGGGTCGACGGCACCGCGGCCCTGGGCTGGTCGCGGGCCCTGGAACTGCACCGCCCGCTGCTGTCCTACGAGGAGCTGGGACGGCTGTTCGACGGCGGACCGTCCGCGCTGTACGACGCGCTGGCCAAACTGCTGGGGCTCGACGCGCTCGCCGACACCGAGAAGCTCCTCGCCGCACGACTCAAGGCGATCAAGACCGCCAGCGACACCGCCGACACCGAACGCCGACGCGTCCTGGCCTCGCTGGCCGAGCACACCGATGAACGCGCCGGACGGGCCGACAAACTCCTGCGCAAACGCCCTGTGCCCCTTGATGATGTCCGCGCGTTGGCGACCGGGGCGGGGGGGGCTCAATCGGACGTGGCGCCGGCCTTGCGGGCCCTGACCCTGTTGGAGCCGCCGACCCTCGACAGCGTCGACGAGGCCGTCGGGCAACTGCGCGCAGCTATCACCGCCGCGGCCGACTCCGCGTCCGCCGCGATCGACCTCACCAGTCAACGGGTCGAGCTGTTGCGCACCGCGCTGCGATTCCATGACACGGGCGGTGACGCCGACTGCCCGGTCTGCGCGCAGGGACGCCTCGACGAGGATTGGGCGACTGCGGCCCAGAACAGCATCGCGCAAAGCGAAGAGTTGCTCGACGAATACCGGTCCACGGCACAACAACTCAAGACCACGCGGTCAAGCCTCACCACGCTGATCCAAGGGCTCACCGCAGCGGCCGCGGTGCCCGGCGTCGCACTCCCGGCGCTCGACGCCTACAACGACGCGGTGGCCGCCGCCCGGAAGATCCCGGTCGGCGACGATGCCCTGGCGGCGCACGCCGAGTCGACGCTGACCGAGGCGATCGTCGCCGCTGAATCGCTTCGTGCCGACGCGGCCGACGAACTCGCGCGTCGCGAAACCGCCTGGGCTCCGCTGGCGGCCCAGCTGGGCGGCTGGGTCGGCCTGGAAGAACAGGCCCGGGCGGTGGACGACGAGCTCACCGCCGTGGCCGCCGCCAAGAAATGGGTCAACGAGCACGCTGCCGCCTTCCGCAATCTGCGGCTCAAACCCATTGCCGCCCAAGCCCGCGACATCTGGCATCGACTCCGCCAGGAAAGCAACGTCGACCTCGTCGAGATCTCGCTGGAAGGTACATCCACCCGGCGCAAGGTGGTGCTGGAAGGCTCGGTCGACGGCAAACCCACCAAGGCGCTGTCGGTGATGAGCCAGGGTGAACTGCACGCGCTGGCGCTGGCGTTGTTCCTGCCGCGCGCGACCTCGGCGAAGAGTCCCTTCCGCTTCGTCGTCCTCGATGACCCGATCCAGGCGATGGACCCGTCGAAGATCGACGGATTCGTCCAGGTGCTGTGCGAGATCGCCAAGACCCATCAGGTGATCGTCTTCTCCCACGACGACCGGCTGGCCTCGGTCATCCGCGACACGGGGGTCGACGCCAGGCTCATCGAGGTGGTCCGCGAGGCGGGCTCGCGAGTCACCGTGCGCGACAACATAAATCCGGCGCTGCGACAGGTGGGCGACATCTTCGCGTTGATCAAAGACGCCAAGATGCCCGAGGACATCAAAGGCCGGGCGGCGCCGGCGTTGTTCCGGATGGCACTGGAATCCGCCGCCAAGCAGACCTTCTACGCCAAGGAGGCGCTGGCCGGGCGGGCACTCACCGAATCCGAAGACAGATGGTCGTCGGCCAAGAAGACATCGAGCCGGCTGGCCCTGGCGATCCACGGGGATCCGACGACAGATCTGACGCCATGGCTCAAGCCCGAACGCAAACGGGCGCTGCGAATCTGCAATGCGGGCGCCCACGGCGACGCGAAACCGGTCTCGATCCACGACGCCCGGGATCTGGAGAAGACCGTGCTCGAAGTGCTGGCCTTGCGATGAGCACGATGAATGCGATGAACCTGCTCGGTCAGGCGCAACGCGTCCTGCAGGATCCGGGAGCGGCCGAGGGGTTGTCGTCGCGGGTCGCGGCGTTTCTGGCCCGACAGGCCCTGGAGGAGATCATCAATCAGCGGTGCACTGCCCTCAATGCCGACGCTCCCTGGGCGAATTCGCGCAGCAAGCTTGTCGTGCTCAAGTCCTTGGACACCGCGGAGGCCGCCGACCGCGCGGCGCTGGCCTGGAACCGACTCAGCGTCGCCTGCCATGTGCACGCCTTCGAGATGCAGCCGTCGGTCGCGGAGGTCGAGCACCTGTGCGGGGTGGTCGCCTCGCTGATTCCCACCGAGTCCTTCTGAGCCGAGCCCTTCTGATTGGCGAGGCCGCGGACTTATGATCGGCACATGGCTCGGGCCTGTTTGGTGCTGTTGTCAGGGGTCGTGATCGCGGGGTTCGCCGGCGTGATCACGCCGGTGGCCCATGCCGAACCAGCGCCGCCATGCGATTTCACACTGTCGCCGCCCGCCGTCGTTCACGTTGACGGTGCCGATATGGTCGGCGCGACCGTCACCGCGACCGCCTGTGGAGCCCCGGCAGACCCCCGCTTCAGCGTGGCCTGCGTGCAGCGTCAGGACAACGCCTCGCCCATCCAATGCAATCAGGGCAGGGGAGCCGACCCCGCCGAGGTGCTGGCGCCCTTCAAACCGGGAGCGACGTACGTGTCCACCGGTCGAGGATGCGGCGGTTGGATGGGCATCGCCGAGATCGCCCCGCAGTGTCAGGTGCTCGGCCCGCTCTCGGCGCCGCTGTAGCTACGCGTCGCTTTCCGTTCACCTGTGGACTCCCCGCCAGTTACCTGTGCGGGGCAAGCTCGTGCGACGCACCGGCACAACTGAAGAGGGTGGCGAATGAACACGGCGAGACGGGCCGCAGCGGTGACCACGGCCGCAGCGTTGATCCTGGCGGGCTGCACCACCGAGGACCGGACGCCAGAAGCGCCCGACACCCCGAAAGCGACCTCGCCGGTCGACTGGAACCTGCCCGACGCGGACCGGTATCACCGCACGGCCACGTATCCGGTGTATCTCAACAAACCTGCCGAGGATCCGGTCGAGGGGGAGACCGTCGCCGAGATCTCCACTGTCACCCCGGACGGCAACACCGTCATCTACACCGACGCCGCCGCCAAACGCATCGGCTTCCTCGACATCCACGATCCCGCCAAACCTGTTGGGAAAGGCACGCTTTCCCTCGCAGAGCTGGGCCATAAAGACGACCAGCCCACCTCGGTAGCGGCGGTGGCAGACCACGTCCTCGTCGTCGTCGACACCACCGGCGGTGACTTCGCCCATCCGTCCGGGCGGGTCGACGTCGTCCGCGCCACCGACCGCACCCGCGTGCACAGCATCGATCTGGGCGGCCAACCCGACTCGATCGCCATCAGCCCCGACGGCTCCTTCGCCGCGATCGCCATGGAGAACCAGCGCAACGAGGAGTTCACCCCGCCCGGCAAGGAGGAAGGCGATCTTCCACAGCCGCCAACCGGATTCGTGCAACTGATCGACCTCAACGGCGCACCGAACACCTGGAAACCACGCAAGGTCGACTTCGACTTCGACGTCGAAGCCGCACGGCAAGCCGGCCTGGACACCCCCGAGGATCTCGAACCCGAGTACGTCAGCATCAACTCCCGCGGCCAGGTTGCGGTGACCCTGCAGGAAAACAACGGCATCGCCGTCATCGACGGCCACGCCGGCACGGTGCAAAAGATCTTCAGTGCCGGAAGCGAATCCGTCGAAGGTATCGACACCAAGAAGGACGGCACGATCGACCAGACCGGGTCGATCAAAGACGCGCCGCGCGAACCGGACGCCATCGGCTGGATCGGCGACGACCACCTGGCCACCGCCAACGAGGGAGACTGGAAGGGCGGCACCCGCGGCTGGACGATCTTCGACGCCCATACCGGTGACGTGGTCTGGGATGCCGGCAACACCCTCGAACAGCTCGCGGTGCGCACCGGCCTGCATAGCGAAGGCCGGGCCGAGGCCAAGGGGCCCGAGCCGGAAGGCCTGGCGATCACCAACATCGGGGGCCGGCCCACCGCGCTGATCGCCTCGGAGCGCAGCAACTTCGTCGCGGTCTACGACGTCAGCGATCCCAAAGCGCCGACCTTCCGGCAGATCCTGCCGACCACCCCGGGTCCGGAAGGTGTCCTGCCGATCCCGTCGCGCAATCTGCTGGCCATCTCTTCGGAGGCCGACGACGCCGAAGCCCACGTGCGTGCCTCGGTCAACTTCTACGGCTTCGGCGAATCATTCGCCGCCGCAGGAAAACCGGACTTCCCGTCCATCGTCTCCGGCGATATCGACGGCGCCCCGATCGGGTGGGGCGCGCTCGGCGCGCTGTCGGCGGACCCACAAAACCAGGATCGGCTGTACACCGCGACCGACATCGCTTACGGTCCGGCCCGCATCCTCGGCATCGACGTCAACCAGAAGCCCGCCCTGATCGACACCGAGTTGCCGCTCACCGAGAACGGCAAGCCGGTCACGCTCGACACCGAGGGCGTATCCGCCCGGCCCGACGGAGGATTTGTGCTGGCGGTCGAAGGGAAGGACGGCCCCGGCAACCAGCTCGTCTACGTCGACGCCGACGGCCGCATCGAGAAGCGCGTGCCGGTGCCCAAAGACATTGCAGCCCAGCTGGGTGGCCAGGGTCTCGAAGGTGTCGCCTTCCAATCGAGCAGCGCCGGCGACTCGGTCTGGGTGGTGCTGCAGCGTGAGCTCAAGTCTGACCCGACTGGTGTGGTCCGCATCGGACGCTACACGCCGGCCGGGGACAAGTGGGAATGGTTCGGCTACCAGCTGGAATCCACCGACACCAAGGACAACTGGATCGGTGTCTCCGAAATCGCGGTCCACAACGGCGAATTGCTGGTCCTCGAACGCGACAAACTCAACGGGCCCGACGCACGGCTCAAAGCGCTGTACCGGGTGGCGATTCCCGACGGCCAAGGAGTGGAGTCCGCGGCCGACAAGCCAAAGGTGCTGCCGAAGACGTTGGCCCGCAATCTGGTACCGGATCTACAGGCCACCAACGGTTATGTGCAGGAGAAGGTCGAAGGCTTCGCGATCGCCGGCAACCAGAACCTCTACGTGGTCACCGACAACGACGGGCTCGACGACGCCAGCGGTGAAACGGTGTTCCTCGGTCTGGGCCCGGCTGCCGAGGCGTTGAAGGGGTAGCGCGCCGGTTCAGCCCCGGAGACCGGCCGACGTGTCATTATGGCGCGTATGGGGGCGGCGCTCATCCGATCCGACAAGCTGTTGATCTTCGGTGGCCTGGCCATCTGCGTGGTCGCTGGGCTGTCCCATTACGGTGGCTGGCCGCACCTGGTCGGCTTTGTCGTCAGTGCGCTGGCGGTCACCGTATTGGCGTCGGTCGTCGGCTTGGCCGTCGAACAACTCGGAGATCGGTTCGGCCCCGGCGCAACTGGTGTGCTGCAGTCCGCCCTCGGCAATCTGCCGGAGCTGTTCATCTGCATCTTCGCGCTCAAGGCCGGATTGGTCGACGTGGTGCGGGCCGCGCTCGTCGGTTCTATCCTGGCCAACCTGCTGCTGGTGTTGGGACTGGCTTTCGTCGTCGGCGGCCTGAAGCACGGCCCGCAGAAGCTCGGCTCCGCGCAGGTCCGGACCATCCTGGTGCTGATGGTGCTGTCGGTGACGGCCATGGCGATTCCGTCGATCGCGCACGAGGTGCACGCCCCGGCCTCCGAACACGAAGTGTCCTTCTCGATGATCGTCGCGGTCGTCCTGCTGGTGCTGTTCGGGCTCTCGCTGCCGTACTCGCTGCGTCGGGACAAGACTCCCGAAAAGACCAGTGACCCGGTGCCGCAGCCGCACAAAGAACAGCCGCGATGGCCGGTCGGCTTGGCGATCGGCATGCTCGCCCTCGCGGGCGGCTCAGCGGCGTTCGTCTCGGATTGGTTTGTCGCCGCACTGGAACCGGCGATGGACTCGCTGCACATCTCGCAGGCCTTCGCCGGTCTGGTGATCGTGGCCATCGCCGGCAACGCGGTGGAAAACGTCGTCGGTGTGCAACTGGCAGCCAAAAACCAGTCGGAGTACGCCTTCTCGATCATCCTCAACAGTCCGATCCAGATCGCCCTGGTGTTGGCCCCGGTGCTGGTGTTGGTGAGCCAGATCTTCGGGCTCGCCTCACTGACCCTGGTGTTCGGGCCGATGCTGATCGTCGCGCTGTTGGTTGCCGTCGTCCTCGCGGCGATCATCGCTTTCGACGGGGAATCAACGTGGTTGGAAGGTGCGGCGCTGATCGCGTTGTACTGCATCATCGCCGCGTCGTTCTGGTGGGGCTGACCGTTCTAGACGGCTATTCCCGTCATGGACACGAGTAGCTGGCCGTTAGAGTTTCAGGGGGGACCGGTCGAGGGGGAAAAATTGGTCATGCAGCTGGCACATCGATCTGCGCGCGGCGCCGCTGCGTTGCTCGTTGCCGTCGTGTCGCTGTCGGCGTGCAGCAGCGAGAAGCCCGTGTCGATCGAGGACATCATCAAAGACCACGTGCCGAGCCCGGCGATGACACCGTCCGCTCCAGTGGGTGATGCCATCGGAGATCCGAACGCCTGCGCGCACTTCGACGGGCCGTTGCTCGATATACCGTCACGTGGCTCCGCGGAGCCGAAACTGCGGGTTCCCAAAGCGACGGGCTGGAACCGCAGCACAAAACTCGACAGCGAAATTGTCCGATTCGTCCTGGTAAACACCGATCTCGCGGCTAATCAGTTCGCACCCAATATCGTGGTCACGCTGGAGGACGCCCCCAAGGCTGATGTTCAGACCATTTTCTCGCAGCAACACGCGAATCTGGTGAAGTTAGCGGGGGCGAAGGACCTCACATCCGAGCCGGCGACGGTCTGCGGGCTGCCCGCCGAGACCATCAAGTTCACGGCTGATCCGACTGGCCCCGGGGCACACAGTCGTGTGTTGACCGTGTTGTCGGTGCCTACCATCGTCGGCGGCCACCAGTACTTGGTTACAGCGACCGTGCAGACAACTGACCCGGACAGTCCGACCTATCAGCACGACGCCAAAGCTCTCCTGGATGGATTCCAGGTGCTGCCACCTGAACTCGGTGCGCCGTGACGTCGTGAACTACCCCTCTGCCGCCACCAGCGACCCCAGCTTGATGTCGGGGTTGTCGCGCTGGAAACCCTCCAGCCGCCACGGCGTCGAGAACAGCACGAGCATGACGCCATCGGAACGGGTCAACACCTCGGCCGACACCTGACGGTTCACGAAGTCCGCGTCCTCCGGGGAGACCACCCGCGCGACCTGATACGGCAGGTTCTCCAGTGCGATCGGCGCGCTGAGTTCGGTGGCCATCCGGTGGGCGGCCACCTCGAACTGCATCGGCCCGACGGCGGCGAACACCGGCGCCTGCTCGCCGCGCTTGTCCGAGCGCAGCACCTGCACGACGCCTTCCTGCTCGAGCTGCTCGATCCCCTTGCGGAACTGCTTGTGCTTGCTCGGGTCGGTACCGCGGGCCACCGCGAAGTGCTCGGGGGAGAAGCTCGGAATCGGCGGGTACACCACCGGGATGTCCCGGTACAACGTCTCGCCGGGGCGCAGCGCCGCAGCGTTGGCCAACCCGATCACGTCGCCGGGCCAGGCGTCGTCGAGCGTCGAGCGCTGCTGGCCGAACACCGACTGCGCGTACTTGGTGACGAACGGCTTGCCGGTGGCCGCGTGGGTGAGCACGTCGCCGCGCTCGAACGTGCCCGAGACGACGCGCGCGTAGGCGATGCGGTCGCGGTGCGAGCTGTCCATGCCGGCCTGCACCTTGAACACGAACGCGCTGAACGGCGACTCCACCGCCCGGTGAGTCCCGTCGACACCGAGCGACCCGCTGGGCGCCGGGGCCAACTCGACCAGCACGTCGAGCAGCTGGTTGACGCCGAAGTTCAACGCCGCCGAGGTGAACAGCACCGGGGAGGACTCGCCGCCCAGGAAGGTCTCCCGGTCGTAGTCGGACCCGTCGATCGACAGCAGCTCGGATTCCTCGACCGCGGTATCCCAGTCATCGCCGGCGGCGGCGTGGGCGTCGGCGGCAGCGATGTGCTCCTCGGGGGCGGCGGTGGCCCCACCCGCGGTGCGGGTGAACCGGATGAACTTCTCGGCCCGGCGGTCCATCACGCCCTTGAAATCACCCGCGATGCCGACCGGCCAGGTCAGGGGAGTGGTGCGCAGCCCGATCCGCTCGTGGATCTCGTCCATCAACTCCAGCGCGTGCCGGCCCGGGCGGTCCCACTTGTTGATCACGGTGATGATCGGGATGCCCCGGTGCTTACACACCTGGAACAGCTTCAGGGTTTGTGGCTCAAGGCCCTTCGCGGCGTCGATGAGCATCACCGCGCAGTCCACGGCCGTCAGCACCCGGTAGGTGTCCTCGGAGAAGTCGGCGTGCCCGGGGGTGTCGAGCAGGTTGATCACGCAGTCGCGGTACGGGAACTGCAGTGCGGTCGAGGTGATCGAGATGCCGCGGGCCTTCTCCATGTCCATCCAGTCCGACACGGTGGAGCGCCGGCCGGCCTTGCCGTGGATCGCGCCGGCCTCGGTGATCACCCGGGCGTGCAGCGCCAGCGCCTCGGTCAGCGTGGACTTACCTGCGTCGGGGTGGCTGATGACGGCGAAGGTGCGGCGACGGGCCGCCTCGGCGGCGATCTTGGCAGCTTGGGCGGTGTTGGTGGCTGGGGCGTCGAGGGCGTTGTCGGTCATCTCGACTAGCGATGGTATTGGGGTCGAGGGGCAAACCAATAATTGAGGACGCCGGAAGGCATGATCGTTCGTGATGAACATCTGTGTCTTCCTGTCCGCCGCCGACCTCGATGAGCGCTACACCGAGCCGGCGCGTGAATTCGCCGAACTCCTCGGCAAAGGCGGCCACACGCTGGTCTGGGGCGGGTCCGACAACGGCTTGATGAAGGTCGTGGCCGACGGGGTGCAGGCCGGCGGCGGCCGGTTGGTCGGGATCTCGGTCGAGTTTCTGCGTCAGCACGCCCGGGCGGGAGCCGACGAGATGGTGATCACCGCCGATCTCTCCGAGCGCAAGGCGCTGCTACTGGAGCGTTCCGACGCGCTGGTGGTGATGGCCGGTGGGCTCGGCACCCTCGATGAGGCCACCGAGATCCTGGAACTGCGCAAGCACCGGCGCCACGACAAGCCCGTCGTGCTGCTGAACACCGCGGGCTTCTACGACGGCCTGGTGATCCAGCTGCGACGGATGGAGCAGGACGGGTTCCTGCCCGTGCCGCTCGATGACCTGGTGTTCGTCGCCGACGAACCCGCCGCGGCGATGGCGTACCTGGATCGCGCCGCCAACTGAGGGCAACGACACCGTCACGACTCGCCCACATCGCTGAGCCGTTGCGCCGTGGCCGAACCGGCCCGGCTACCATTGAGACACTGATCACGCCCTGATCAATCAGGCCCTCGCCGAACCACATTGGAGTGATGTTGACGTCTGTTCGTCGTGCCTACCTGGCGGTCGCACTTGCCGTGCTGGCCGTGTCGGGTGGTGTCGTTGTTTCGGCCCTGCCGGACTGCGCCGAGCATTGCCAGACGTTGGCTGCCGCACCCCAGGGCGCCCCGCAGGCCTCGCCCACCGAGCCGGCCAAGCTGACCATCGTTCCCAAGCCCGACGCCGAGGTTGACCCGCTGGCCCGGGTCATGGTCACCGCTGACACCGGCACCGTGGCGCGCGTGACGATGCTCAACGACGCCGGCAAGGAGATCCCCGGCGTCCTCACTCCCGATGCCAGGACCTGGAAGCCGACCACCACGCTCGGCTACGGCCGCACCTACACACTGAAGGTCGACGCGCGCGGCCCCGGCGGCATGCCGACCCGCAAAACCACCAACTTCTCCACCGTGACCCCCGGCTACCAGGCCCGCGTCTACCTCAACGGTACGAACTACGCCCCGCTGCAGGACGGTGCCACCTATGGCGTCGGCATGGTGATCGTCGCGCGATTCGATGAACCGGTCACCGACAAGGCCACCGCCGAGAACCGGATGAAGGTCATCACCGAGCCCAAGGCCGTCGGCTCGTGGAACTGGATCGACGATCAGACCGCGCACTGGCGGCCCGAGAAGTACTACGCGCCGGGCACCAAGGTCACCGTCGACGCCGGCATCTACGGCGCCAAACTCGGCGACGACCTCTACGGCGCCCAGGACGAGAAGGTCGCGTTCACCATCGGCGCCTCGCACGTCACCATCGCCGACGACACCGACAAGCAGGTCAAGGTCTACGACAACGGCAAACTGGTGCGCACCATGCCGACCTCGATGGGCATGGGTGGCACCGAGACCATCGGCGGCACCACGATGAGTTTCTGGACCCCGCGCGGCATTTACACCGTGATGGACAAGGCCAACCCGGTGATCATGGACTCCTCGACCTATGGCCTGCCCGTCAACTCACGGCTCGGGTACAAGACCACCATCCCGTGGGCGACGCGCATCAGCATCGACGGCATCTATCTGCATCAGCTCAACGCGACGGTGTGGGCGCAGGGGAAAACCAACACCAGCCACGGCTGCCTCAACCTGAACGGCGAGAACGCCGAATGGTTCTACAACTTCTCGGTGCCCGGCGACATCGTCGAGATCCGCAACACCGGCGGTGACCCGCTCAAGCCGACCAACAACGGCGACTGGTCCGTGCCCTGGGCCGAATGGGTCAAGGGCAGCGCGCTGCGCTGAGTGGTCCGCCGCCGCGGTGAAAGCCAGGCGCGAACGGGGCTAGCCAGTGAGGGCTTTCAATTCGTCCATTGTCGACGTGACGATCTCGCCCAGCCCGGCCTTGGTGCGCCCGTGCACCCACCGGCCGAACGCGACCTTGAACACCGCCATCCCCGCTTCGGCGCCCAAGCGTGCGGCTGCATCGTCGATACCGCGGCGCCGTAGCGCCTCGGCCATCTCGGCGGACAGCGTGGCGAGTTTGATCAGTTCGCGCTCCTGCAGCGCGGGGTTGGCGTCGATGACGGACTGCCGGCGCAGGGCATGCTCGCGCCGGCCGTCGAATACCGGTCCGAGTGCGGTCATCGCGGCACCGACCACGTCCAGTGGTCCTGCGTCGGCCGGGGCGCCGTCGATGGCGGCGACCAAGACCTCGGTGAGCACGGCCTGTCCGCCGAACAGCGCCTCGCGCTTGTCCGCGAAATACCGGAAGTAGGTGCGCTCGGTCAGCCCGGCCCGCTCCGCGATTTCGGCGACGGTGGTCTGCTCGAACCCGTGCTCGAGGTACAGCTGCAGGGCCGCCTCCTGCAGGCGGTCGCGCGCGTTGGGCTCCCAGCGATTCATGGAATTCGATCCTAGGGAATGTCAGTGACTGTCGTCGCGTTCCAGTGATGACAGTTACTGACATCAGGAGGATCTCCATGAAAGTTTTCGTCACGGGTGCATCTGGTTTTGTGGGCACCGCGGTGGTTCGTGACCTCGTTGCCCACGGTCACGACGTCGTCGGCCTGGCTCGCTCCGACGCCTCGGCCGACGCGATCAGCGCGGCCGGCGCCCGCGTCCACCGCGGGGATTTGAACGATCACAACGGCCTGCGCGCCGCCGCCGACGCCAGCGATGGCGTCATCCACCTGGCCTTCCATCACGACTTCGACAACTTCGCCGACGCCGGGGAACTCGACCGCCGTGCCATCGAGGTCCTCGGCACCACCCTCGCGGGGTCGGGCCGCCCGCTGGTCGTCACCTCCGGCGTGGCCGGTCACAGTGCCGGCCGCCTGCTGACCGAGAACGATGCGTTTCAACCCGGGCTGCCGCGGCACTCCGAACCCGCGGTGTTGGCCTTCGCCGAGAAGGGGGTGCGCGCCTCGATCGTGCGGCTGTCGCCGACGACGCACGGAGAAGGCGATCACGGCTTCGTGCCGCGGCTGATCCAGATCGCCCGGGACAAAGGTGTGTCGGCCTACATCGGTGACGGCGCCAACCGCTGGCCGGCGGTGCATCGCCTCGACGCCGCGCCGCTGTTCCGGCTGGCCGCGGAGAAGGCGCCCTCCGGGACGGTCCTGCACGCCGTCGCCGAGGAGGGTGTCGCGGGCCGCGACATCGCCACCGCGATCGGCCGCCACCTCGGACTGCCGGTGACCTCGGTTCCCGTCGAGCAGGCCTTCGAACACTTCGGGTGGATCGGCGGCATGTTCGCTCTCGATGTCCCGACGTCCAGCGCGTTGACCCGGCAACGGTTCGGCTGGCAGCCGTCCGGAGTGGGACTGCTCGAGGATCTCGACGGCGGGCACTACTTCGAATGAGCGTTGCAGCGCCGGTGTGTCGCGATCAGTGCGGGAACACCCGACGCACCGGCGGCGGCTTCTTCACGATGGCCGGCAGGACGAACGTCTCGATGTAGCGCCGCGCCGCGTCGGGATCGGTGATGTCTGGGACGGTCTTCACCAGGAAGCTCAACGCGGTCGCAATGATGAACTGCGCCAGGTCGTGTGGGTCGAGACCGGGACGGAACTGGCCGGCGTCCTCGGCGATCATGGCCTTGATGGTGGTCGTCACCAGATCGGTCAGTTCGGAATCGGTGGCGATCAATGAGGCGATCGTGCCATCGGGGGTCTGGTCGGCGATCGTGTTGAGCAGCGGGTCCGACACCAGTTCGGTCGCGACGATCACCAGACTCTCGACCAGCAGATGGATGGGCCCGGCGTCCTCGGGTATCCGCGGCAGGATCGACACCATGTGCCGCTGGGTGGTGCGCTGCACCATGGCTGCGATCAGCTCGTCGCGGTTGGTGAACTGGCGGTAGATCGCCGTACGTGAATAACCGGCCTCGTGGGCGATGACCTCCATCGTCGACGCCCGGTACCCGCGGGTGACGAACAGGTGCTCGGCGGCGTCCATCAACACCCCGCGCGCCTGTTCGGCGGTATTGCCGCCACCGACGGGTCGGCCCCGGGGGCGGCGTTCTGGTGCTGACAATCGACTGTCCTGGTCGGCGGCGTGTGGGATTTCAGTATGCCGGACGATCCGCAACGCCATTAAAGAAACATCTATGTCGATTTGTTCATTTGCCTGCGGGCTCCCGATGGAGGCGGTTAGCGTGCCTGCGTGACCACACGGGGGCGGGCAATTCACGCAGTTGCGGCGATCGGATGGGGCGTACTGGTGGTGGCCCTCTGGATGGGCTTGGTCGTGGGGACGGCTTCGACGGCCCATGCCGATCCCGGTCGCGATAAATCAACCACTCAGTCCGCCAACGACTCTGGCGCATCGAGGACGCAACGTGACCCGGTGTCCCGGCTCGGCCCGCGCAAGGAGAAGCCGCGCCGGACCGATAGGGCGACGCTGCGCCAGCGCCCACGGTTGTCCCTGTCGAAGTCCCTGCCGAAGCCCCCGTCGACACATACCGACGTGCGTGACCTGGTCGACGATTTCACGGCTCGCGCGCGCACCGCGGTGAGCGACCTTGCCGACCGCGCGCCGAACCTTGGTTCTGCACAATCACTTCCACGCCCCAAGGCCACGACGAAGCGTGACGCAGTGGAGCGTGACTCAGCGGAGCGCCCCGAGGTCGCTGCCGCCGCCGTGGCCGACAAGGCACCAGATATTGCCGACGCGATCGATGCCATCACCCGCCCGGGCGATGCGAAGGCGCCGCTCTCCGACGTCAGCACGGTCGTCGACCGCGTCGCCGCCCAGGGCCGCACCCTGCTCACCGATATCGGCGACCGGATCACGAACCCGGTTGCGGCCCAGGCGCGTCAGACTGTGACGCCGATCGCCGCCATGACCGCCCCGTACAGCACACCGCGGTCGGTTCCGTTGGTCAACATCGTCGGCTCGCTGGTGTTCGACGTGGTCGGCGCTGCGCTGCAGGTGTTTTCGGGCCCGCCGGTGCTCCCGCCGGGCAGCAACGTCACCGTCCGCACCTCGACGCTGGAGATGCCGGGCACCAACCAGACCGTGCGCGCCGACTGGTACTTCCCCGAAGACCCGGACTCCGCCACCGGCGTCATCTACCTGCAGCACGGATTCATGGCCACCGGCCCGATGTACAGCTACACCGCGGCCTACCTGGCCGAACAGACCAACAGCGTCGTCGTGGTCCCCACCATCTCGTCAAACCTGTTCGACCCCAGCGGGGAATGGATCGGCGGAGAACCGATGCAGCAGTCCGTGGCCGATCTGTTCGCCGACGGCAGACCAGAATTGACCGCGAGCGCCAGCGCGGCAGCCGGCCACCCCGTCACCCTGCCGTCCACGTTCGTCCTGGTCGGCCATTCCCTGGGCGGGATGCTGGTCACCGGCGCCGCCGGACGCATGGTCGACAACGGCGCCGTCGACAACCTCGCCGGGGTGGTGCTGCTCGATGCGGTGGACACTCACGAGGACATGCCCGAGGCGCTCGACCAGCTGAAGAGTGCCAATTACCGTCCGGTGCTGCTCATTTCGTCCGAACCCTACGTGTGGAATCGCAACGGGACGGTGGGCCAAGAACTGCAGGCTGCCCGCCCCGGAGAGTTCAACGGCGTGATGCTGGTCGGCGGGCGGCACATCGACGGATTGCAGGGCGCCAACCCGATCCTGCAGTTCGCCGAGTACCTCGTCGCCGGTTTCTCGCAGCCGCAGAACGTCGGTGCGGTCAAGACGATTTCGGCCGGCTGGATCAACGACATGTACCACGGCACAGCCAGCGGTGTGTACGGCGCACCGCAGGAGAGCATCGAGATCCCCACCTCGTCGGGCACTGCCACGGCGGTGGTGCTGCCGTTCACGTCGACCGAGCCGGTGCAGGCGACGCCGTGGGACGGGTTGGTGGGTCCGATCCTGGATGCTCTGTTCCCGTACGCGGTATACGAACCGTTGGCCGGAAAGTCCGTGCCGGTGGCCGTCTGACGGCCGAAATCGGTGCCCGCAGCCGCACGGTTCCGCCTCTATCCTGGTGAGGACGCCGAACCGGGGGTGCTTGTGGAGGAGATACCACCAGAGGACTACCCGCACGAGTGGGTTGACCGTTACGGGCCCCAGCCCTACGCGCCCCAGGCCTATCTCCAGCCACCGCCGACAGATCGGCACTACCAACTCGTGCTGACGCTCCGGTGCCTCGCCGCGCTGATCGGCGCCGGCGCCCTGGCGCTGTGGGCCATGGTCGTCTTCGTGATGCTGAGTTCGGCGTTCTCGACCGACCCCGCCAGCGATCCGCACGGCTACGGCATCATCTTCGGCATTCTTTTCTACCTCCCGCTCGGCCTCTTCTGGGCCCTGCTGCTGCCGTTCGCCGCGCCCAGGCGCCGGTGGGGCCGCGCGTTCGCGATCTCGTTGCTGAGCTTCGCGGGTGTCACCGCACTGGTGCTCGTGGCGTTGAACGTGTCGGGCGCCGGGTAGCGCCGCCTCCGAGTTCGCTGAGGTGTGCTGAACAAGGCATATACCAAGCTCAGCTATACATGTTGCCGCAAAATTGTTAACCGAATTGGTGCCCCATCTGTATGTGATTCAGCCCACGGACGATGTACATTGTGATCGCTGTCATACGAAAGGGCGGTCCATGTTTGGAGCAATTGTTGGGGCACTCCTGCTGGTGCTCGGCATCGGTGCGATCGCCGGTGTCGTAGTGGCAGTGGCAATGGGTCTTCCCACCCTGGCACTCGTGATCGGTCTCATTTCCGGCGCATTTTTCGCCGGACGTGCCGTTTAGAGCTTCAGCCGCTTTCGCAGGCCGGTCGCTCGGACTGCCTGCCGGGCGATAGCCGCGCGGATTTCCGCTTCGGAACCCACGACGCGTACCCGCGTCTTGGCCCGGGTGACCGCGGTGTAGAACAACTCCCTCGTCAACAACCGGGAGTCCTCCGGGGGCAACAGCACGGTCACCTCGTCGGCCTGGCTGCCCTGAGACTTGTGGATTGTCATGGCGTGCATGGTCTCCACCTCGGTGAGCCGGCCGGTCGCGAATGACGCGGACCCGCCCACTGTCCCACCCACGACGGCACGTAGCCCGTCCGGGGTGGCCACGGTGACGCCGGTGTCGCCGTTGTAGAGCTTGAGCCCATAATCGTTGGCCGTCACCAGGATTGGCCGCCCGACGTACCACTGCGCCCAGGTGGGATCCCCGGTCGCCTCAGCCAGCCACCGCTGCACCTGACGGTTCCACTGCCCGACACCGAACGGACCGTGCCGGTGCGCGCACAACAACCGATGCTCGTCGAGGATATCCAGGGCCGCACCGGCGTCCCCGAGAATCGCTGCCTGCCGCAGTGCAAGGGCGTGTGGCACAAGCACTTCCCGCAGCCGCTCGCCTGCGTCGGCAGACACCCACTCGACATGCTCACCGCCGGCCGCCAACACCTCCACCGCACCCGAAGCGTCCCCGGCCCGGATAGCTGACGCCAGCGCACCGATCGATTCACCGAACCGGTGCGAGGTTTGCAGCGCCGCCACCCCGCGCGACCCCAGCCCGTCGACCAGGTCGGCCAACACGGCCCCGGCCTCCACCGACGCCAGCTGATCGGGATCACCCACCAGCAGTAGCCGGGTCTGCGGACGCACCGCCTCCAACAACCGGGCCATCATGGTCAGCGACACCATCGACGTCTCGTCGACGACGATCACGTCGTGCGGCAACCGATTCGCCCGGTGATGACGGAACCGTGACGACGTGTCCGGACGCGACCCCAACAACCGGTGCAACGTGGTGGCCTGCAGCCCCGAGATCCGTTCACGGTCCACGGCATCGAGCCGGTTCACCTCGAGCTGCACAGCCTCCTGCAGCCGGGCCGCGGCCTTACCCGTCGGCGCGGCCAGCGCGATCCGCAGTGACGGCCGGCCGGCCAGCGCCGACTGCTCGGCCAAAAGCGCCAACAACCGCGCCACCGTGGTCGTCTTTCCGGTGCCCGGCCCACCCGTGAGCACGGTGAGCCCCTGCGACAACGCCACCTTCGCCGCGGCCCGCTGCTCCTCGAAACCCGGTGGGAACAACCGCGCCACATCGGGAACCATGCCGCCCGGCTGGGCGCCCACCAGGGCCAGCACGTCGTCGCACACCTGCTGCTCCTCCAACCAGTACCGGTCGAGGTACAGCAGATCCCCGAACAATCGCAGCACCGGGGGAGTGCCCAGCAGCGGGCTGGCCGCCACGGCCGCCAGCCACTCGTCGACCGGCGGCCACGGCAGCTCGGGCAGCTGGGCCTGCTCGGCCACCGCGCGCAGATCCACACACACCGAGCCGCCGCGCAAGGCGCGTACCGCCAGGGCCAGGGCCAGGGTGACAAACTGATCGGCCGCGCTGTCCTCGCCGTAGGCCAGCGTGCTCAACCGTTGAGCGACTTGCACATCGGCAGGTTCCAGGATCTCGGCGAACGCGTCCAACATCATGGAGCCCCCTGATCCAGTAGCTCCGACATCGCGATGACCAACGCGGTGGGCGGCTCCCAGCTGAACACGCCGGCCGGGTGCCCGTCGACGACGGGCGTCTGCGCCCCGCACATCCCGCGCACGAACAAATACATCACCCCGCCCAGATGCGTGCCCGGGTCGTAATCCGGCAACCGCCAGCTCAGGAACCGGTGCAACACAACGCTGTACAGCAATGCCTGGAGCGGATAGTCCGAGTGCAGCATGGCCTCTGCCATCCGGTCCCGCCCGTAATCGGCCGCGGTGAGCGGCGCGTCGCCGGTCCCCAGCCAGTTGGTCTTGTAGTCCACGACCACGAAGCGTTGCCCGATCCGCAGCACCACATCCACCGAGCCGGACAGGTAACCGCGCAGCGGCTGGCGGCCCAGCAGCCCGGTCGACAACCGCTCGGCGTAGACGGCCATCGGATCGCCGGCAGGCAGATGCGCGTCGAGCAGGGCCCCGATCTCAGCCAGCCGCGCGAACTCGCCGCCGCGCAGATCGCCACCGGCCATCGGGAACTCGAAGTCCAACTCGCACAGCCGGTCTGCCAACCCGATCCGGCGGAGCGTCACACCGGGCGCCAATGGGCCCAGTGGGGTGTCGTGCATCGGCAGCAGGGCGGCGGCCAGCTCGTCGGCCTCGATTTCGACGGGCCAGTGGGCGGCGTGGCGGCGCACCTCGGTCTGCAGCTCGGCCGTCAGATCCGCGGCCAGCGGGTCGGTGGTCTCCAGCACCGCGTGCACGAGCGACCCGAACGCGGCCCCGGTCGGAAGCGACGCCATGGGGGAGGGGACGTCGGCGCCCTGGGTGGGGGCGACGACGGCAATGTCGGTCGACTCGTCGTCGAGCTCGGCGACCTCGGGTTCGCTGGACACCCCGGAGTTTCCGGCATCTTCGGCGGCCCGCAGTAGTCCCGAATAGGACGTGCGGCGCCATGTCGTGTCGATGGAGCGGTGAAAATGCCGCGCCGCCAGATCATCCGGTATCGGGTGGGTCGGCACCGGCATGACCGCGCCGATCACCGACTCCTCCAACACCGGGCCACCCGCGTCCGCCCACGCCCGCAGCCGGGCCAGCGCATCGTCATCGGAGACCCTGGCCGGTGCGCAGCGATCGGGCACCGCGGACTGCCCGGGAGCGCGCCCCCGCAGCAGGCGCGACAGACCGCCGTTCGGCTCGTCGTTGGACGGTGCCCACCACGCCACCACCTGTGACTGGGCCCGCGTCATCGCCACATAGGTCAGGCGGCTGTCGTCGGCGGCCGCCTCGGTGCGGCCGGCGCGGGTCACCGCCGGATCGGGGCCGCCGATCTGCAGACAGCGCACCCCCTCATCGTGGAACAACACCAGATCCGGCTCCGGCACATACCGATTGAACGCGAACGGCAGGTACACGATGGGGAACTGCAGTCCCTTGCTCACCCACACCGTCATGATCTGCACCGCGGCGGCATCGCTGTCCAGGCGCCGGTTGCGCTCGGACGCGCCGCCGCCCTCGGCGCGCTGGGTGCGCAGCCAGTCCCGCAGTGCGGCCAGTCCGAAGCCCTCCCGGTGGGCGGTGTCGCCGAGCAGCTGAGTCATGTGGGCCAGGTCGGTCATCAACCGCTCTCCGCCCTGCCAGGACAGCACCCGCCTGCCCATACCGGCCAGCTGCGCGGCCTCGAAGATCGCCGCCACACCGCGCTCGCGGGCATGGCCGGCCCAGGTGCGCAGCGTGTCGGCGACCCGGTCGGTCAACGCATCACCCCCCGCGGCAAGGGTTTCCGCGGTCTCCCCGAAGAACATCGTGGCGGCCGCGGCGCGCACCAGCCCGGGACGGTGCGGCTGGTCGAAGGCCTCCAGCAGATACAGCCAGTCCTCGGCCGCCTCGGAATTGAACACGTCCGAATCCCCGGTGTAGACCGCGGGGATGCCGGCGTCGAGCAGCGCGGTGTGGCAGGCCCGGGCGTCCTTGTGGGTCTCGACGATCACCGCGATGTCGCCCGCCTCCAGTTTCTGGCCGGCGTAGGTGGCGCCGCTGGCCAGCAACGCCCCGATGTCGGCGGCCAGGTCCCTGCCGATGTGGTGGCGCAGATCGGCGATCGGAATCACCCTGGTACCGGTGCGATTCCGCGTCACCACCCGCAGCCGGAACGGGTCATTGCGCGGCGCTCCGGCCAGCCGATGCCCCTGATGGTGTGCCTGCACGTCGTGCACCACGATGTCGGGGCCGCCGAGTTCGGCGCCGCGCAGCACCGCCTGCAGACGGTCGACCAGCACACTGTCACTGCGCCAGTTGGTGCCCAGCGTCTGCTTGTCCCCGGCGGTCGCCGCGGCCCGCAGGTAGGTGTCGATGTCCCCGCCGCGGAACGCGTAGATCGCCTGCTTGGGGTCACCGATCAAGATCAGGGTGGACCGTCCGGAGAACGCGCGCTCGATCACCTGCCACTGCACCGGGTCGGTGTCCTGGAACTCGTCGACCATCACGATCGGCCAGCGCTGCGCCATCCGGACCCGGGCTGCGGAATTCTCGGCGGCCAAGGCGCCGGCCAGCCGGGTCAACAGATCGTCGTAACCCAGCACGCCGCGGCGCCGTTTGCGAATCTCCAACTCCGCCAGCACCGCCCGCGCGAACGCCACCCGAATCCCCGCCGGGGACTCCGGTTCGGGGTCCAGCGGGCGCAGCTCGGTCGCCGGATTGGCCACCACCACCCGGGCCAGCCGCAGCGCCTCGGCATACCCCAGCTCCGGGGTATCCCGCTGAGCACCGAAGTGGGCGAGATACAGATCGTCGGTGATCTCGCAGACCAACTCGTCGAGACTTTCGACCAGCGTCACACCCGAATCGCTGTCCCCGGCCACACCGAGGGATTTCAGTACGATCTGGCAGAACTGATGCGTGGTGGCGATCGTCGCCGCATCGAAACCGGCCAGAGCGTCGCGCAGCCGCTGCCCGCGGGCCGCCTGGTCCTCGGCGATCAGATACTGCAACAGATCGTTGTCGGCGCGTGAGGGGTCCTCCAACGCCGCCAGAGCGCTGACGATCTGGGCGCGCACCCGCTCACGCAGCTCCTGACTGGCGGCCCGCCCGAAGGTGATGAGCAGCATCTGATCCAGCGTCGCCGCGCCCTCGGCCACCAGGCGGGTCACCAGCCCGGCCAGCGCGAAGGTCTTGCCGGTGCCCGCGCTGGCCTCCAACACCGTGGTGGTGTTGGTCAGCGGCAGTGGGCCGATCAGGTCGAAGACGTTCACCGGACCGACCTTTCGGCCTGCATCTCGGCCCGTAGGACTGGCAGCCACAACCGCTCGGAATATTCGCCGAGACCAAGTCCGACCAGCCGGCTCAACGGCGCGCCGCGGCCCCACGCCCGCACATGGGCCGGCGCCTCGTCCTCCCCAGGGTATTTGCCGCTGCGCCACCGGAATCCGGCCTCGCGTTCCGGGTCGTCACCGGCGTGGCGTGCTGCCGCCCACGCATAGGAGGTCTTGATGGGCAGCGGCAATGGCTCCCGCCGGCCCGCGTCGTAGATGGCGACCAGATCGGCCAGCAGCGCCACCGGATCGTCCGGACGACCCAGCCCTTCGATGCGCGGGGTGTCGCCGCGGCGGGGCCGCCCGATGCACACCGCCGACCAGTCGCGGTCGGGATGCCCGGCAGCCAACGCCAGCAACGGAATCCAGGACTGCAGCAGATGCTTGCCGTCGAGCTTGGAGTAGGTCACCGACACCAGCCGGTCGCCGAAAACCGGCGAGACCGTGCCGGTGAGCCGCCGCCCGGTGCCCAGGTCGATGTCGACGTCATAGGCCTGCGCGTCGGCATCCCGGTACCGCAGCGCCTCGGCGGCCAGCAGCGCACACCGATCACGCAGCGCGACCGCGCGGCGCCAGCCCAACTGGCCCGGCGGCAGGGTGCCGCGCCGCCACTCGGCCTGCTGGGCGTCGGCCGGGGTCATGCCCCCCATGATGTCGCCGAGCATGCGATCGCCGACGGTCCACTCCTCCAGCGCATCGATATCGACGGGCATCACATCCGACACCCCGTCCACATCCCAGGGCAGCGTGTAGTCCAGTGCCCGGAAGAAGCCCTTCACCGGATCCCTGAAGAACGTGGCGAGATCCTCCAACGCGACGTCCCCGGTGGGCGGCGACGGAAGTTGACGGGCGAAGAACGGCGGCCGTTCCGCCCGCTGCCCGGCGCTGGCCTGCGCCGCGGTCAGCACCGTGGGATCGAACGTGAACGGTCCGTCGGGAAGTAGCGCGCCGGGGGTGACATTACGAATATCGAAGGGCTGCAACGGGTGTGTGGTGACGACATCCACCGGCTGCTCGGCGGTGATCTTCAGCGTGTCGATCAGCTCGGACAATGGCACCGCCGGCGGTCGGGCCTGCCCGGAGTATTCGTTGGCGCCGGTATAGGTGACCACGAGGGTCTGTGTGGCCGCGCCGATCGCGTCGAGCAGCAACTGGCGGTCCTCGGAGCGGATGTCGCGCTCACCCGTGCGCGGGTCGCGGGCCAGGACGTCGTCGCCGTCGACGGCACCCAGCCGCGGAAACACGCCGTCGTCCAGCCCGACCAGGCACACCACGCGGTGCGGCACCGAGCGCATCGGCACCATGGTGCACACCGTCAGGGTTCCGGTGCGGAAGTTGGCCCGCGTCGGACGGCCGGCCAGATGCCGATCCAGCAGCGCGCGAACATCACTGAGCCGCAGTGGTGTTGCTGCCGCACCCGCGGCCTCGCCGATCTCGGCGAACTCGCGCTGCACCTGGGCCGCCGGCCACTCCTCGTCGGAGTACGCCAGCGCCTCGATCCCCGTGCCCAGCGCCGACAACCACTCGTCGAGGTGGCGGACGCCGCTGAGCTGACGGACCGTGTGGCTGAGTTTCTCCACGAAGTCGGCGAACCGGCCGGCCAGCTCGACCCGGTTGCTGCTGACGTCGTCGAGTGGCAGCGTGGTGCCCAGCCAGGCATGCGAGTCATCGGACATGGCCACTCCGGCGAGCACCCGGTCGATGCCGAAACGCCAGGTGTTGTGCACGAATTCGACGCCGTAGGGGCTGCGGTGCTCCTGATCGAAACCCCACCGGATGTTGGCCTCGCGCACCCAGGCGGTGACGGCCTCCAGATCATCATCGGTGAACCCGAACCGGGCCCGCACCGGGTCTGACTCAGCCAGGTTGAGCACCTCGCTCGCGGTGGCCCGCCCACCGGCCAGCGTCAGCACCGACGAGGCCACCGACAGCAGCGGATTCGTCTGCACCAGAGCGCGATCGGCCAACCGCACCCGCAGCTTGTGCGCCGGATGCGCGCCGCGCACCACATCGCCCAGCCCGAACCCGGCCGTGATCAACGGTGCATAGGTCTCGATGTCGGGGCACATCACCAGGATGTCGCGGGGCTCCAGGGTCGGATCGTCGGCGAGCAGGCCCAGCAGCACCTCGCGCAGCACCTCGATCTGACGGGCGGGGCCGTGACAGCTGTGCACCTGCACCGAGCGGTCCTCACGCCGTGGCACCCGCCCGGCCGGGCGGACCGCGTTGGCCGCGATATCGGCCTGCAGCCAGCCCAGCACAGTGTCGGGATAGCCTGTGCTGCTGAGATATTCGTCGGTATCAGGGATCGGCAGGCTGCGCTGCAACTCCCGCAGATCCCGGCCGAGGGTGGCCAGTAGCGGGTGGCGCACATCGCGGTGACTGTTGTCCTCGCGGCGGGGGAGCGGGCCGGTGTGCGCGGCCAGCGACTGCCACAGGTCATCGCTGGGGTGCGGCAACCACAGGTGCAGATCGTGATGGGTCGCCAGCGCGGTGAGCAACTCGATCTCGGTGACCGGTAACCGCGTGTGCCCGAACAACGACAACCGCTCGGGCAGATCGCTGGGCGATTCGGTCAGCCGGGCAAGGGTTTTCGCGTGCCGGACGTGCGGTGGCTCGGCGTCGATCCGCTCGAGGAGCGCCTGCCACAGCGGCGCCTGCCAGGACAGATCGTCGGGCAGCTCCGCCCAATCGACCAGCAGTTGCGGGCGCTGCCGCGCATACGAGGCGAACAGTCCCGCCAGCCGTCGAGCGACCGCATAGCGCCGGCCCTGGCGCAGCTCGTACTCGTCACCGGTCTCGAAGTGACCGAGGTGGGTGGCCACCGGCGCACACCACGGCCGATCCAGGTTGTCGTCGATGACCGCCAGCAGTGGCCAGGTCATCGCGTCGGCCGACCAGGGATCGTCGTCGGCGGTCCCGGTCAGCTCGGCGATCAGCGAACGCGGATTACGGAACTCGACCGCCGCGCACACGCCCAGCCGGTTCGACAGCCGCTGACTCAGCCAGCGCTCCACGCCCTTGGCCGGCACCAGCACCAGCTCCTGGGCGAACGGATCAGCCGGCGGGTGCGACAGCAGATCTGCCAGCCCGTCGGCGAGCAGATCGGTGCGCTCGGCCCGGTGCAGGTGCAATGCCATCGAGAGACACGATAGGAGACCCGATCAGAGTGTTGCTGCGTTTGGCGCCGACAGTGCGGCGGGTCGAGTGGCGAGTGCGACCGCGAGGGTCAGCGCGCCGGCGATGACGAACGCCACCCGCACGCTGAACATGTCGGCCGCGCCGCCCAACAACGCCGCGGCGAACGGGCGCGACCCGAGGAAGCCGACCAGCCACAGCGCCATGATGCGGCCCCGCAGTTCTTCGGGTGCCCGCTCCTGCACGACAGTGCTCAGGCCCGTCATCGCCCAACCGAAGCCCAGCCCCGCGACCGCGAAACCGGCCAGCGCCAAGGCCGTGACGGTACCTACCGCGAGCAGTCCACAGCCGGCCACGAGCAGCCACAACCCGATTGCCGAAACCCGGGCGGCCGCCAGCCGGCCACGCATCGACGCCAGCACCACCATGCCGACCGCCGCGCCGATGCCGAACGCCGCCGAGAGCGCACCGACCAGGTGGGCGCCGCCACCGAGGTCCTCGGCCATCGACGGGGTGAGCGTGATCGACGGATCGGAGGCGAACCCGACGGTCGCCACGGCCAGCAGGGCCAGCAGCAGCGGGCGGTCCCGCCAGACGTACGTCAGCGCCGCCCGCACGCGGTAATCCCCGTGCGGGCTGCGCTCCGGCCGGGTCGGGAAGGTGACCAGCAGCAGGAAGATCGCGAACACCATGTGCAGGCCCGCGCTGATCGCGAAGCCGGGCGCCGCACCGAGCCGCGCGGCCAGGAAAGCGCCGATGGCCGGACCGAGGATCCGGCCGATGGTCATCGGAATGCTGTTGAGCGCCATGGCCGTCGCGAGCTCGCCGTCGCGGATCAGGCTCGGTACCACCGACTGCATGGCCGGTCCGCCGATGACGAATCCGAAGCCGACCAGGGTGGAGCCGACGAGCACGGGTACCGCCGCCGCGGTGCCCTGCAGGTCGGGGTCCAGGGCCAGCCAGAGAGCGGTCGAGCCCGAGCCGATGATGCACAACACCCGGCCCCACAGGATCTGGCGGGCCGGGTCGCCGATGTCGGCCCACTTGCCGCTGGTCGGGCTCAGGATGAGTTGCGGCAGGAACTGTGCGACGCCGACCATGCCCACCATCACCGCCGAACCGGTGGCGTCGAAGATCACGATGGCCGCGACGATGCCGTGCGTCCACACCGCGACGACCGAGAACATCTTGCCCCAGAACAGGGCGCCGAACACCGGGTCGAACATCAACCGCAGGGCACCGCGCGGCTGCGGGCGGGCAGTGGTCTGGGCTGTCACGAGCTGATCCCCCGCTCGAAATCGGTGACCAGCTGCTCCAACAGGTCGACGAGTTTGTCGACGTCGGACTCGGACCATTCGGCGACGGTCTCGGCGACCATCTCGCGGCGCCGTTCGGTCACGTCGGCCAGGGCCTCGCGGCCTTCAGCGGTGAGGGTGAGGACGCACCGGCGTTGATCCTCGACGTCTTGGGTTTTGGTGAGCAGCCCGGCGGCGACGACGTTGGCGACGGTGCGGCTGGCGGTGGAGTGCTCGACTGCCATGTACTCGGCCACCTCGCCGACCGAGGCGCTCTGCCCGGCCCTCTCCCGCTGCTCGACGGCGCGGAGCACCCGCAGCGTCGACAGCGACGGGACGCTGCCCGACCCGTCGATCAGCCGGCGCCGCCACCCGGGGCGCTGCCGGACGATGTGGATGCGCACCAGAAGCTCATCGAGTTGGTTGTAGCGAGGCACTATATGTGCATAGCACATACATATATTTCCGGCGGAGGCGCGTGTGCGCGGCGTTGACCGCGCGCGTAGCGCTGTGACGGACGAACGGCCCAGAAATCGCCATAGCGCTGCATGCGTGAAGCTGTCGGTAGCCCTCGGCAGACTCCGCCCATGGGGGATCCATTCGTCGGAAGCGAAGCGGTGGCCTCGGGTGCCCTGACGCGGCATGAACTGAGAACCCGATTCAGGGCCATCCATCGCGACATTTACGTCGCCAGAGGCACCAGGCCGACCGCGCTACTGCGGGCAAGGGCCTGCTGGTTGCGGTCACGGGGCCACGGAGTCCTGGCCGGATACTCCGCGTCGGCCTTTCATGGGGCGCGGTGGATCGACGCGAGCCTGCCCGCCTACGTCATCGACAACAACAATCGCAGGCCGGCCCGAGGAATCGTCACCTGGGCAGACGCGATCGATGACGACGAGATCTGTTCGCTCGGGGATATCCGCCTCACCACGCCTGTCCGCACCGCCCTCGATCTGGCCTGCAAGTTCCCCGAAGACACGGCTGTCGCTGCGATCGATGCGTTGGCGAGGGCCACCCGCCTCAAGGTTTCTGACATCGAACTGGCGGCCGAACGTCACTCGGGCCGAAAGGGCATCAAGCAGGCCCGCGCCACTATCGGGCTGGTAGACCCGGGGGCGGAGTCGCCGCAGGAAACCTGGTTGCGACTCTTGGTTGTTCGCGCGGGCTATCCGCGGCCGCAATCGCAATACCCGATCTGCAACGAGTACGGCGCGCTGATCGGTGAGGTTGATCTGGCGTGGCCGGAGGTGAAAATCGCCCTGGAATACGAGGGCGTTCATCACACCGATCCCGAGCAGATCCGTAAAGACATCATGCGGGTCGACGCGATGGTCGAAATGGGGTGGATCGTCATTCGGGTCACGTCCCGCGAGGGAGCCGCAGGGGTTCTGGGCCGGATCGCCAAAGCGTGGGCCTCGCGTGCGTAGCGCTGTGGCGGAAAAACGGTCGCGAAATCGCCCTAGCGCTTCACACGCGAGCGGATGGCCCCGGCAGTGGGGCGAAAGTGACAGGTGCGACGCGCGAGAGCGCCTAGCCTGCGAATTCCTTTGCCAGGCCGTCGATTCCGGCACGAATCGCGGCCAGGGCCTCGGCGCGGGCCTTGAGCTTGCTGGCCACGTGTGCGCCGGTGTTCAAGGTCGCCGCGGCCTCGGCGGCCACCTCCTGGGCGCGGGACAGCACCGCGCCCGCCTCGACGACCTCATCGAGCCAGCCGCCCGCAATCGCCGCGTCACCGGTGAAAACCGCCGCCATGGCGATTCCGCGCTGAAAAGCGGCGCGGGTCAAGCGCATCCGCATGATCTCGATGGCGGCGTTCGGCAGCGTCATCCCGATCTTCACCTCGTTGGCCTGGCACCGCGACGTCACCGCACCGACCCGGTGATCACCGGACAACATCAGGAACGAGCCCATCGCGATGGCATGTCCGGTAGCGGCCATGATCACCGGCACCGGGAAGCTCAGGCACCGCACCGACAGTTCGAAACCGCCGGCGAGCATGCCCAGGGTTGCCGCGACGTCGCCGGACGAAAACACGCTCAGGTCGAACCCGCCGCTGAACACCTTCGAATTGCCGGCCAGCACCACGGCTTTCACCTCGCCGGCAGCCGCACTGGCCGCCGCCTGATCCAGCGCCGCGTTGATCTCGGCCTGCATCGCCGGCGACAAAGCGTTGACCTTGCCGTCGTCCATCGTGATCGTGGCCACGGCATCGTTGAGCTCGTAGCTCACCAGGCTGCTCATCGCACTGATGCTAGCGAGTGGGTGCTAGCGAGTGGGCTCAGGCCCGATGACGCCTGCCGGAGCTTGTCGTCGGCTTGATCAGATCGGTCTCGGGATCGTCATCGTCGTAATCGTCGTCGTCATCGTCATCACCGGCCTCGTAGCGGTCGCGCCAGCGGGACCGCAGCTCGGCGCCCAGCGCGTTGATGCGGTTGATCTCCGTGCGCAGCTTCTGCTCGTCGGTCTCCTTGGCCGCGTACTGGAAATAGGTCAGCACGCCGCGCAACAACTCCAGCTTCTGCTTCTCCCGGCGGGCCTGGTCATGAGTGGTCAGCAGTTCCATGCGGTCCACCGGCGGCAGCGTCGCCCAATCGAGCACCGCGGTGTTGCGCAGCTTGCGTCCACTGGGCTTGCCGGGTGAGCCCGGCTCGTCGTAATAGGTGACCGCGCCGTCGAAACGAGACGCGATCGCTTCACCGAGTTGCTTGCGGTCCAGCGCCGAATCCCACACGATGCGCCACTCCTGCGACGGCGCCAGGTACGGGATCTCGGCGGGCAGGTTCAACGGCACGATGTCGACGAAGTTGTCGTCATACGAGCTCTCGTACTTGCCGACGGTGGGTGGATTCGCGAACTCGAACCGCAACCCGTACGCCGGGCGTTGACCGTAATTGCGGACGACGAGCTCCACCAGGTGCCAATCGGCACTGCTCGGCTCCATGAACATCGACACGTTCGGCTGGGTCAGCTCGGCGCGTCGGTCCCTGGCCTTCAGATACTGTCGCCACGCATAGATCAACGCGATGACGATGACGGCAATCGCCACCCATGCCGCGAGCGCAGTCCATGCACCCGGTTCGAAACTAGCCAACTCACGCCCCCGCTCCGTGACTGAATCGATGATCCCCACCAAGTGGGTATATCACGGACATTCACCGCGGGCAGCGGTCCGGCTCAGCAAACTTCGGTCAAACGAGCGTTCTTACGAGGCGACGGCGGTGAGAATGTCGCGCTGCACCGGCACGGTCACGGGGGTGTGGACCAGCCGCTCACCGCGGGCCAGCCATTCGGCGTCGGTCCATTCGATACGCGCGGGCAGTCGCCGCCAATAGTGCGGGTGCGAACGCAGGTACACCTCGACACTGGCGTGCACCTTGGCGTCCAGCGGCGCCCGGCACCGCCCGATCGCCGGCGCGGTCCCGGCCAGGGCATCGAGATCGGTGGGGCAGGCGCTGTGATCGTGAACCCGTAGCCCTGAGGAAATGGCCCCGTCGAGCATCCAGTCCAGAGCAATGTCGGCCAGCGGCCAGCACGCGCCGGTGCCGCCGATGACATCGCCGCGGGTTCCCCGGAACCAGACTTCGTCAACTCTCTCGCTGTACCGCATGGTCCGGCGACCGCCGTCGACCGCCACCGCGTGCCGACCGGACTCCACCGTCGGCAGCGGACCCACGTGGTGCTTGGCGCCCGGGATGGCCGTGGCATTCCACAACCCGAGGAACTGCACCGGCACGGCCGGATCGCGGTCACCGAACAACTGGGCCGCCAACACCCTGATCTGTCGCCAGTCCTGGGGCGTGCGCGCCGTGCGGGGCAGTACATAGGTGGCAAGCGCGTAGTCCAGTACGTCATCGGAATGAGCCGGCAACAAGCCGACCGTACCGAGCAACGTGGCCAGTTCACCGGCGCGATGGCCGCCCTCCCCGCCGCCGAACACGAAGATGCGATCCCCGGGATCCCACGCATCGCCGAGGAAGCGGTAGGCCTCGGCGATGGCCGCCCGGGCTTCGCCGGCCGAGTCGCCGCGGCGGCTCGGCGTGATGCGTCTACCGTGCAGCGTGGCCGTGCCGCTGTGATACCAGGTCAACTGATCGGTGTCGTCCAGCAACCGAAACAGCATCTCGGTATTCGACGCGTCACGGAGCCCGGGATATTCATCTGTGTGGTCGAAGCACAGCACGATGTTCTTCACGGCGACCCCCGGCGGGACTGTCAACTACTGCTCAACTGATGCTGACCAATACTTTGCCGGGTCTGCGGGCTGGTGTCCTGAGTATTGCACTACTCGAATCGCGCAAAACGGTACGTAGTTCCCCTTGCAACCGCTTGAGCTACGAAATCCGTGGCAGGAGGACCGTTATAAGGCGCAACTGCCCCGTTGATTGATCATGAATTCAGTGGATTCCGCACTTGGCGGAACTGAAACGATTCATCAGCCGCCCATCAACATGCGCCATTGCTCGAGGTTCGACGCCCGATACACGTAGTTGCTGCGTCTGACTTCGTCGAGCGGAGCGCTCGGTTCCTCCGAGTACCAGTGCCCGGGGAACACGGTCGGGTCCCCGGGCAGCTGGGCCAGCGCCTGCAGGCTGCGGAACATGTCGTCGACATTGCCGCCGGGAAAGTCGGTGCGCCCGCAACCATCGAGGAACAACGTGTCCCCGGCGACCAGTCGGCCCTCCAGCAGGAAGCACTGACTCCCCGGGGTGTGGCCAGGGGTGTGCAGTAGCTCGATCTCCACCGCGCCAATCGCGACCTTGTCGCCGTGGACATGTGAGGTCAACTCACTGGGCGCGATCCCGGTGACCTTCGAGACCCAGTCGGCCTCGTGGGTGTTGACGTGGACCGGCACGCTCTGGCGCTCCAGCAGTTCGGCGAGACCCTTCAGGGAGAAGCCCGCCATCGTGCCGCCGACGTGGTCGGGGTGGTGATGGGTGACCAGCACCCCGGAGAGGTGCATGTCGTCGGACTCGAGCACGTCGACGAGGTCGTTGGCTGCGTATGCCGGGTCGACCACCACGGCGTCGCCAGTCTCGCGGTCGCCGATCAGATAGGAGAAGTTGCGCATCTGCTGGGCAATCGGGTCGCCGGCCGCATAGTCGCGGCCCGACAACAACTGCCGGAAGTACAAGCGGTCTGCAACCTGGGGCTCGGACATGTGCCAAGCCTATTGCGGCTCCGTACGGGCATCCCTGCAGGTCCAAAAACCGCACGTCATGGAGTGTTTGACCCCACACCGATAAAACTCGCATCAAAAATGCGCAATTACTAGCGTCATGGCCATGCACCTCACCCGGTTCACCGACCTAGGACTGCGCACGCTGATGCTGCTGTCCGCCGGTGAGTCGCAGGAGCAGCGCATCACCACTCGCACCATCGCCTCAGGCGCCAACGCGTCCGAGCATCACGTCGCCAAGGCCGTCTCCAAGCTGTCCGAACTCGGCATGGTCCACGCCCGGCGCGGCCGGGTCGGGGGACTGGTGCTCACCGATGCCGGGCGCAACGCCTCGATCGGCTGGCTGGTGCGCGAACTCGAAGGGGACCGCGAGGTCATCGAATGCGGCGGGGATTCCCCCTGCCCGCTGATCGCAGCCTGCCGGCTACGCCGGTTGCTGGCCGACGCGAAGGAGGCGTTCTATCGCGAACTCGACCGCTACACCGTCACAGACCTGACGGCGGACAACCGCCTACCGATCGTTCTGCAACTCACCACCCCTGAAAGGAATCCCCGATGACCGTCACCAGCCCCGAGCCGTCTGCGGTACGCGACGAACTGGAGCCGCAGCACGCCGAAATCGTCTCCGCGACATTGCCCCTCATCGGCGCGCACATCGACGAGATCACCTCGGAGTTCTACCGCCGGCTGTTCGCCAACCACCCCGAACTGCTGCGCAATCTGTTCAACCGCGGCAACCAGGCGCAGGGAGCCCAGCAGCGCGCGCTGGCGGCGTCGATCGCCACGTTCGCCACCCACCTGGTCAACCCCGACCTGCCGCACCCCTCGGCGCTGCTGGCACGCATCGGTCACAAGCACGCCTCGCTGGGCATCACCGCCGACCAGTACCCGATCGTGCACGACAACCTGTTCGCGGCGATCGTCGAGGTACTGGGCGCCGACACCGTGACGCCCGAGGTTGCCGAGGCCTGGGACCGGGTCTACTGGATCATGGCCGACACCCTGATCGCGCTGGAGCGCGACTTGTACGCCGGCGCCGGCGTGGAACCCGGTGACGTCTTCCGGCGGCTGCGCGTCGTCTCCCGCGTCGACGACCCGTCCGGTGCCGTCCTGGTCACGGTGCGCGCCGGAGAGCCCGTCAACTTCGTTGCCGGACAATATGTCTCGGTCGGCGTCACGCTGCCCGACGGAGCCCGCCAGCTACGTCAGTACAGCCTGGTCGGCGCACCCGGGTCCACCGACCTGACGTTTGCGGTCAAGCCCGTCGACGCCGTCGCGGACCAGCCCGCCGGCGAAGTCTCGTCCTGGATCCGGGCCAACCTCTGCATCGGCGACCTGCTCGACGTGACGCTGCCGTTCGGTGACCTGTACACCGGCGCTCGGCCCGACGGCCCCCTGGTGCTGGTGTCGGCGGGCATCGGGATCACGCCGATGGTCGGCATCCTGGAATTCCTGACCGCCGAGGCGCCCGACAGCCACGTGCGGGTCCTGCATGCCGACCGCAGCGACAGCGGCCAGCCGCTGCGCGAGCGTCAACACGAGCTGATCGACGCGCTGCCCAACGCGAGCCTCGACCTCTGGTACGAGGACGGCGTCACCGGCGGTGCCCCCGGCGTGCACGCCGGACTGCTCAAGCTCGACGGGATCGAACTGTCCGCCGACGCCGCGTACTACGTGTGCGGCGGGGCCGGATTCGTCGAGGCGGTCCGCGCACAGCTGAATGGCCGCGGAATCGCCCACGAGCGGGTGCACTGCGAGCTCTTCGCACCCAACGACTGGCTCCTGGACTAGCCGACCAGGTAAAACAGCTCCCCGGCGGCCGCGTTGACCTGCGGTTTGGTTTGGCTGCCGGGGAAGCTGTACCCTCTTTAAGGCCCCGCAGCTACGGCAACGGGACACGCCCCCTTAGCTCAGTCGGTAGAGCGTTTCCATGGTAAGGAAAAGGTCAACGGTTCGATTCCGTTAGGGGGCTCGGTGGACGAGCAGGCGGTGCGCCGACTCGCATCATCGGGGCGGTGTAGCTCAGCTGGTTAGAGCGCACGACTCATAATCGTGAGGTCGGGGGATCGAGTCCCCCCACCGCTACTGGAACATCAACAGCAGAGCGTGATTTTAAGCAGGGAGAACTGACGTGGCGTCGAGTACCGACGTACGGCCGAAGATCACTTTGGCGTGCGAGGTGTGCAAGCACCGCAACTACATCACCAAGAAGAACCGCCGCAACGATCCCGACCGGCTCGAGATCAAGAAGTTCTGCCCCAACTGCGGCACCCACCAGCCGCACAAAGAGTCGCGATAGCCAAACGCTCGTGGCTCTATCGTCAAACATCGTCGGGATGCACTACCGGCATCCCGAGCATTACGAGGTCGGACGCGAAAAGATTCGCGAGCATGCGATCGCGGTAAAGAACGACGATGCGTTCTTCCACGACGAGGCTGCCGCGGCTGAGCTCGGCCACGACGCACTGCCGGCGCCGCTGACCTTTATCAGCATCTTCGGTTACCAGGCACAGTGGGCCTTTTTCGAGTGGGCCGACATCGGTATCCAGGACGCTCAGATCGTCCAGGTCGACCAGGAGCTGAAGTTCCTCAAGCCGGTCAGGGCCGGAGACAAGCTTTACTGTGACGTGTACGTGCATTCCGTACGCAAGGCGCACGGTACCGACATCATCGTGACCAAGAACATCATCACCGACGACAAAGGTGACGTGGTCCAGGAGGCTTACACGACCCTGGCCGGGCGTGCGGGCGACGGAGAAGAGGGTTTTAACTGATGGCGCTGCGCGAGTTCAGTTCGGTGAAGGTCGGTGACACGCTTCCGGAGCGGGTGATCCCGCTGACCCGTGGAGATCTGGTCAACTACGCCGGCGTGTCCGGTGACCTCAACCCGATCCACTGGGACGACGAGATTGCCAAGCAGGTCGGACTCGACACCGCAATCGCCCACGGCATGCTGACCATGGGCCTCGGCGGCGGCTACGTCACCGCATGGGTCGGTGACCCGGCAGCGGTGACCGAGTACAACGTCCGGTTCACGGCCGTCGTGCCCGTCCCCAATGACGGTGTCGGAGCCGAGATCGCCTTCAACGGTCGTATCAAGTCCGTTGATCCCGAGGAGAAACTGGTCACCATCGCCATCTCGGCGACCGCAGGCGGAAAGAAGATCTTCGGGCGCGCCATCGCGACCGCGAAACTGGCGTAAGGAGTTCTCCGACCATGGCACTCAAGGCAAACATCCTGGGAATGGTCTACGAATACCCCGAGGTTTTCGAGGTTGGTCGCGAGCAGGTGCGGCAGTTCGCGCGGGCTGTGAAGGCCAACGATCCGGCCAGCTTGGACGAGGAGGCCGCGGCCGCCCTGGGCCACGATGCGCTCGTCGCAGGCCCGACGTTCTCCTCCATCTTCGCGCTGCTGGTGCAAGCCGATTTCTTCCGAAATGTCGACCTCGGCATGGAAACCATGCAGATCCTGCAGGTCGATCAGAAGTTCGTCTACCACCGGCCGGTCAAGGTCGGCGACCGCCTGCACGCCAAGATGGTGATCGCCTCGGTGGACAAACGCTTCGGCGCCGACATCGTCGTCACCCACAACGTGTGCACCGACGACAACGGTGAGGTGGTGCTGGATGGATACACCACGCTGATGGGCCACGAAGGCGACAATTCGGTCTCCGTCAAGTGGGATCCGGAATCCGGTCAGGTCATCCGCAAGGCCGCCGGAGAGTAGTTGTCATCAGTGGGCGCGATTAGTTTCTCGCGCCCACGCCGGGTACACTCGGAATCCGGGGTTTTTCCCATTTCAGCGCGCTGTCCGTCGGCTTGACCATGAACGGGCCGCGCGCGAATTGTGTAAGCCCCGACGCAGTACGGTGGCGAAAGCGCCAGTAAGCCACCGACAGAGGGGCGTAGCTCAACTGGCAGAGCAGCGGTCTCCAAAACCGCAGGTTGCAGGTTCAAGTCCTGTCGCCCCTGCTCAAAGTGAATACTCGACAAGTGTGGACACTGGAAAGTGACCGCAACAAACCAGTCCGCTAGAGATGAACGGAGCATGCGGTGAGCGACGAGCGTGAAGGTGCCGGCTCCGCAGACGACACTGGAACCGACGCCGGCACCGACACCGGGGCAACGGACACCGCCCAAGGCCAGACCGCGGTGGTGACCCGGCCGTTGCGTCCGACCGGCAAGCGGACTCGTCGTGGCGTGGCTGATGAGGCCGACGGTGACGAGGCCGCCGAGGGCGACGCGTCGAGTGATGATGCCAAGGCCGACTCCGGTAAGTCGAAGAAGGCCAAGAAGAACGCGAAGGCCAAGAAGAACGGGCCGTCGCGTAACCCGATCATGTTCGTCGTCAACTACCTGAAGCAGGTCGTTGCCGAGCTCCGCAAGGTGATCTGGCCGAACCGCAAGCAGATGGTCAGCTACACCACGGTGGTGCTGGTCTTCCTGGTGTTCATGGTCGCGCTGATCTCCGGCGCCGATCTCGGCCTGGCGCGACTGGTGTCGCTGGTGTTCGGCACCTGATCTGGAATTTGAGAGAGGACTGACAACGTGACTACGTTCGACGGCGACGAGACCGTTGCCGACGAGACCGTTAACGTCGACGGCGTCGAGTCGCAGACCGATGAATCGGCCGAGGGCCAAGAGGCTGTAGCGGCCGACACGGCCGACACGGTCAACGAGACCGATTCTGCCGAGTCCGTGGCCGAGGCCTCTGAGGAGGCACCTGCTGCCGACGAAGAGGCTGTCGACGAAGAAGAGGATCCGGCAGTCGCGCTCAAGAAAGAGCTGCGCCTCAAGCCGGGCGACTGGTACGTCATCCACTCCTACGCCGGCTACGAGAACAAGGTGAAGGCCAACCTCGAGACCCGCGTGCAGAACCTGGACGTCGGCGACTACATCTTCCAGGTCGAGGTGCCCACCGAAGAGGTCACCGAGATCAAGAACGGCCAGCGTAAGCAGGTCAACCGCAAGGTGCTGCCGGGATACATCCTGGTGCGCATGGAGCTCAACGACGAGTCGTGGGGCGCGGTGCGCAACACGCCCGGCGTCACCGGCTTCGTCGGCGCCACCTCGCGTCCGTCCCCGCTGTCGCTGAACGACGTGGTGAAGTTCCTGCTGCCGCAGGGCGCGGCCAAGAAGCCCGCCAAGTCCAGTGCCGCCGCCGCGGCCGGTGCCAGCACCGAGGCCACGTTGGAACGCCCCGAGATCCTGGTCGATTTCGAGGTCGGCGAGTCCGTCACCGTCATGGACGGCCCGTTCGCGACGCTGCCCGCCTCGATCAGCGAGGTCAACGCCGAGCAGCAGAAGCTCAAGGTGCTGGTCTCCATCTTCGGCCGCGAGACACCCGTCGAACTGACCTTCAACCAGGTCTCCAAGATTTAGTCGCCACAGCGGCTAGAAACAACGGGCGTTTACGCCCTTGGATGAGCAAGTAAAGGAACACCAGAAGCATGGCCCCGAAGAAAAAGGTCGCCGGGCTCATCAAGCTGCAGATCCAGGCCGGGCAGGCCAACCCCGCCCCGCCGGTCGGTCCTGCACTTGGCCAGCACGGCGTCAACATCATGGAGTTCTGCAAGGCGTACAACGCCGCGACCGAGTCGCAGCGCGGCAACGTCATCCCCGTGGAGATCACTGTCTACGAGGACCGCAGCTTCACTTTCGCACTGAAGACCCCGCCCGCCGCCAGGCTGCTGCTCAAGGCCGCCGGTGTGCCCAAGGGTTCGGGCGAGCCGCACAAGACCAAGGTCGCCAAGGTGACCTGGGACCAGGTGCGCGAGATCGCTGAGACCAAGAAGGCCGATCTCAACGCCAACGACATCGACGCCGCGTCGAAGATCATCGCCGGCACCGCCCGCTCCATGGGCATCACGGTCGAGTAAATACCGGGTTAGCTGCACAACCCGAGTGGAAGGGCTGGCATCGGCCCGCACCACGACTCCAGCAACACGATTGGATTTCCAATGAGCAAGAACAGCAAGGCATACCGCGAAGCCGCGGAGAAGATCGACCGGGACAAGCTCTACTCGCCGCTTGAAGCCGCGAAGCTCGCCAAGGAGACCTCCTCCAAGAAACAGGACGCCACCGTCGAGGTCGCCATCCGCCTCGGTGTGGACCCCCGCAAGGCTGACCAGATGGTGCGCGGCACCGTCAACCTGCCGCACGGCACCGGTAAGACCGCCCGTGTCGCCGTGTTCGCCGTCGGCGAGAAGGCCGAGCAGGCGCTGGCCGCCGGCGCCGACGTGGTCGGCAGCGACGACCTGATCGAGAAGATCCAGGGCGGTTTCCTGGACTTCGACGCCGCCATCGCCACCCCGGATCAGATGGCCAAGGTCGGTCGGATCGCCCGCGTGCTGGGCCCGCGTGGTCTGATGCCGAACCCCAAGACCGGCACCGTCACCCCCGATGTCACCAAGGCTGTGGCCGACATCAAGGGCGGCAAGATCAACTTCCGCGTCGACAAGCAGGCCAACCTGCACTTCGTGATCGGCAAGGCGTCCTTCGACGAGGCCAAGCTGGCCGAGAACTACGGCGCCGCCCTCGACGAGGTGCTGCGTGCCAAGCCGTCGTCCTCGAAGGGCCGTTACCTCAAGAAGGTGACCGTCTCCACCACCACGGGCCCGGGTATCCCGGTTGACCCGTCGGTGACCCGGAACTTCACGGAGGCGTAGCGCAGCGGAGCCGACCATCGGCACTGCGGCGTAATTTCTCCTCCGCGAGCAGACGCAAAACTGCCCCAAATCTTCGGATTTGGGGCAGTTTTGCTGGGGGCCCCTCCCGCTTGCGGGGGACTGCTCGGCATCAGGGGATGCTGCACTCGGCGAGGCGGCGAGGCGGCGAGGCGGCGAGGCGGCGAGGCGGCGAGGCGGCGAGGCGGCGACGCCGGAAGGCCCGCGCCGGTTCAGACCCAGTGCCTTCGCCCTTGAGCGCGATGCGGTACCAGCGCTGGGCCTCACTCAGCCTGGCGGCACCCGCAACGGGATGTTGGCCTGGCGAATCTTGTTCTGGCCCTGGTGATTCGTTGACCCACCGCGGTCTCGGTCTGCAGCAGGGCACGGGCGATCTCGGTGACGGTGAGACCGGAGATCAGTCGCAGCGTCAGAGCCAGCTGCGAGCTGCGGTCCAGCGCGGGGTGGGCACAGGTGAACATCATCCGCAGCCCGTCATCGCGCACCGGCTGCAGCTCGGCATCCCCGCCGCCGGACGCACTGACCTGTTCGTACACCGCTGCGAGTTCCTTTCCAGGACGCGAAGATTCACGCCACCACCGGGCCCCACTCGCGCCGAAAGATGCCGTCCAGCTGGGTCACCGAGGACTACAGGCCCGAGACGTCCGACAACTGGCGGACCTCGATGGCCGACGCCGGAATCATCGACGCCAGCTTGACTGCCTCCTCCCGATCGGAGGCACGCAACACGTAGAAGCCGTTGGCCACCTCGGCGCCCTCCGCATACGGGCCGTCGGTGACCGTCGGGTTGTCCGGCCCACCGTCGATGCGGGCGGCCGTGCCGGCCCGGTCCAGCGCGTCGCCCGCCCGGATCGCCGACTTGGCCTTGGCGTGAAAAGCCTGGAAGGCAGCCATGCCCTCGGCCCGCTGCTCGGGTGCCAGCTCCACCTCCTGGCTGATCAGTAAGGCGAAGTAATGCATCGTCATCTCCGGCGTCAGCGAGCGAAACCCTTTGTTCCACTCTCTACCCATCCGACGAACGAGGCTGCCGGGATCCGACACTCTGCGGAAGATATTTTCGGCGGCTACTTCTGGAGGGTGAACTGATGCACGCTGATGTGACCCGAGGCGAAGTACTTCTGGCAGCCGTTGAGGTACTTGTCGTAGCGGTCGTAGACCTCTTGGCCCTGGATCGCGATGGCCTCGTCCTTGTGGGCCTCGAGCGCGTCGGCCCAGATCTTGAGCGTCCGCACATAGTGCGGGCCGATCTCCTGCAGCTGGGTGACCTTGAACCCGGCTTCGGTCGCCTTTTCCTGCTCCATCGACACCGAAGGCAGCCGACCGCCGGGAAAGATCTCGGTCATGATGAACCGGGCGAACCGCGCGTCGTCGAACGTCATGTGCAGGCCGAGCTTCTGGCCCTGACGAAGGTCGAATCCCGTGATGTTGTGCAGCAACATGGTGCCGTCATCGGGCAGCGCGTTGTAGGCCGTCTCGAAAAACGCCGGATACCGCTCGAATCCGAAATGTTCGAATGCCCCGATGGACACGATGCGGTCGACCTTGTCGTTGAACTCTTCCCAGCCCTGGAGCCGAACCTCGACGTTGCGCTCAGTGGGAACCTTGGCGAGGTTTGCGATGGCGTATTCACGCTGCTCGCCACTCAGCGTCAGCCCGATGACATTGACGTCGTACTTCTCGATCGCGCGCGCCATGCCGGCGCCCCAGCCACAGCCGATGTCGAGCAGCGTCATCCCCGGTTCAAGCCCCAGCTTGCCCAGCGCCAGATCGAATTTGGCGATCTGGGCTTCGTCGCCGGTCATGTCCTCGCGCTCGAAATAACCGCAGGTATAACCCATTGTGGGCCCCAGAAACAGTTCATAGAATTCATTTGAAATGTCGTAGATCGATTGCAGTTCTTCGTATTTAGGTGTCAATTTCGACATCGTCGAATCGCTCCAAACCTCAGAGGTCGTCCTGCATTTCGTAGAGTACCGCGCGTAACTGCCGGGCGGGTGGCACCGTTGCCGACGAGTATTTCCAGCAAACATCTCTATCTCATCGGTGGGTCGAAGAGTCGGTGTTGCCTGCGGAAATCCTTGCGCCCGTGCATCAGAGCGAAGGGCTATCGACACGCTACTTCTGCAGCGTGAACTGATTGACGTCGATATAACCGGTCCGGAAGCAGTCCGCGCATCCGGTCAGATAATGCATGTACCGGTCGTAGACCTCTTGAGACTGGATGTCGAGGGCCAGGTCACGATTGGCCTCCAGGTTGGCTGCCCAGATGTCGAGGGTGCGCGCATAGTGCGGCTGCAGTGACTGCCGCCGGGTCAACGTGAACGCGGCCCCCGCGGAGTGCTCCTCGACCATCTCGATCGACGGCAACCGCGAACCGGGGAAGATCTCGGTAACCATGAACTTGATGAACCGGGCGACCGCGAACGACAACGGCATCCCGCGGTCGATGATCTGCTGCGGTAACAGCCCGGTGATGGTGTGCAGAAGCATCACACCGTCGGCGGGTAAGGCATTGTGGGCGAAGCGGAAAAAGTCGTCATAACGGTCGTGTCCGAAATGTTCGAATGCACCGATCGACACGATGCGATCCACCGGTTCGTCGAACTGTTCCCAGCCCGCCAGTAACACCCGCTTGGTACGTGGGCTGTCGGATTCGTCGAACCGCCGCTGCACGTGAGCGGCCTGGTTGCGGCTGAGCGTGAGGCCGACGACGTTGACGTCGTGGCGGTCGATCGCACGCATAGCCGTTGCACCCCAACCACATCCGACGTCGAGCAGGGTCATTCCGGGTTGCAGGCCGAGCTTGCCCAACGCCAGGTCGATCTTGGCGATTTGAGCTTGTTCCAACGTCATGTCGTCACGTTCGAAGTACGCGCAGCTGTAGGTCCTGGTCGGATCCAGGAACAGGGCGAAGAAATCGTCGGACAGGTCGTAATGGGCCTGTACGTCGTCGAAATGGGGTTCGAGTTGCTCAGGCTGATCTGGCATGCGTCACCTATCGGAAGGGGACCACCGGGCGGGAGCTGCGCCAGGCCGCTTCTTGACCGAGCCGTCCCCCCAGACTGCTGGAAGAAAACTGTAGAACGTGTTTCCCCAGCTACCGAGCTTTTAAACGCTGGCAAACCCAGGTTTCGATAATTAACGTTGCAGATGCAGAGACTATCCGGTGCAGGCAAAGTTTGTCTTGAGCTCGCCGACGACCTCATCCCACACCGGCTCTGGTAGCTCGTGGCCCATCCCGTCGATCAGCACCAGTCGGGCGCCCACGATCGCGCGGGCCACCGCCCGGCCCCCGAACGGGCGCATCAACCGGTCGGAGCGTCCATGGATCACCACGGTGGGCACCTTGATCCGCTTGTCGTGATGGCGCAGGCTGCCGCTGCCGAGAATGGCATCGAAATGGCGGGCGATCCCGGCCGGGTAGTAGGCGCGGTCGTACAGTTCGGCGGCCTGGGCCCTGATCTCCGTCTCGGGAGTGGGGTAGCCGGGGCTGCCGTTGATCCGGCTGATCCGAACTGCGTTGTCGATGACGGCATCTCGCGACGAGTTGGCGGGCGGGCCGGTGATCACCGACAGCAGCTGCTTGATGCCCGGCGGCGGCAACAGGGGCTGGTTGTTGCTGGAGAAGATGACCGCCAGCGACCTGGTGCGCTGCGCGTACCGGGACGCGAACACCTGGGCGATCATCCCGCCCATCGAGCCGCCGACGATGTGGGCGTTGTCGATGTCGAGGTGATCCAGCAGGGCGGCAGCGTCATCGGCGACATCTTCGAGTGTGTAGACCGACGGGCTGCGCAGGCCCACAAACGACCGGGCCATCCGCAGCGCCAGGGGAGAGTCCACCCGCTTACCCGACAACTTGGTGGACAGGCCCACGTCGCGGTTGTCGTACCGGATGACGCGCAAACCCTGGCTCACCAGCTTTTCGCAGAACCCGGTGCGCCACAACAGCATCTGCGCGCCCAGGCCCATGATGAGCAGCACGGCCGGATCATTCGGGTCGCCCATGTCCTCGTAATACAGGTCGACATCGCCGGGTTCTGCGGACGACTTGGCGAATCCCGTTCGCACGCTCATCCCGGCCACTCAGGCCTCGTCCCCGTCGGAATCACTCTCTTTGTGCTCGCGGCTGATGTCCACCATGAAGTTGGCGAAGTACCCGGTGAGCTGGGGATCGTTCATCATCTGCCACTTCGGGGCCAGCAGCTTCATGTACCGCTCGACGTAGAGGAACTGCTTGCCGATCAACACCAGCTCGCGGGGCAGCTTGACGTCGTAGGCATCGGCCAGCGTCGAGAGCTGCTTGCCGATTTCGGCGTAGGACATATCGCCGAGCGACTTCATGGTGAGGGGGGTAGCGAACTTTTCCAGGTCCTTGGCTGCCTGCGCCTCGGGCTTCACGGTGCCGACCGCGCCCATCAGCACGACGATCTTGCCCGCGGCCGCGTGGTCCTTCTTGACCAGCAGGGCGTACACGAGCTCGCGCAGGAGCCAACGGGTGCGCGGGTCGATGCGGCCCATGATGCCGAAGTCGAAGAACACGATCTTGCTGTTGTCATCGACGTAGAGGTTGCCCGCGTGCAGGTCGCCATGGAACAGGCCGTGTTTGAGGCCGCCCTCGAACACGCTGAACAGCAGGGCCTTGACCAGCGCGGTGCCGTCGAAGCCCTTCTTGCGGATGGCCGCCACGTCGTCGATGCGTACCCCGGTGATTCGTTCCATCGTGAGCACCCGCTGGCTGGTCAGGTCCCAGTAGACCTGGGGCACCCGGATGTTCTCGCCGAGCGGGGAGGCGTGCATGTGCGACACCCAGGCGTCCATCGACTGGGCTTCCAGCCGGAAGTCGAGCTCTTCGGCCAGGTTCTCGGCGAAGTCGGCGACTACGTCCTGGGCCGACAGCCGGCGGCCCAGTTTGGCCAGCTCCACCAGCTGCGCTCCGCGCTTGAGGATCTGCAGGTCGGCGGCGACGCGGCGGCGGATCCCCGGGCGCTGGATCTTGACCACCACCTCCTCGCCGCTGTGCAGTGTGGCGTAGTGCACCTGGGCGATCGAGGCCGAGGCGAAGGGCTTCTCGTCGAAACTCTTGAACAGTTTCGTGGGCTCGTCGCCGAGCTCCTCTTTGAACAGCTGGTGGATGGCTTCGGCATCTGCCGGCGGCACCCGGTCGAGCAGGCTGCGGAACTCGCGGCTCAGCGGCTCACCGAAGGCGCCTGGGCTCGACGCGATGATCTGGCCGAACTTGACGTAGGTGGGTCCCAGATCGGAGAAGGTCTGCGGGACCTGCCGGATGATCTTCTGCTGCAGGGAACCGCTGCCGAACATGCTGGCGGCGACGCGGGCTCCGGTCCGGGTGATCTGCCATCCGGTGGCCCCGATACGGGCGGCTTCCACGGGCAGCGGCACCCGGCTCAACCTGGCGACCTCGCGGTGCTTGGTTTTCGGCGGCGTAGTGCTCATAGCTGCAGTGTCTCAAAGGCCACGGTCGGGCCAAAAACATCTGTGCTGTGCGTCACACCGACGCGAAACTTTCTTCGACCTCTTCGCGGCTCAGCGCCGGGTCGGTTCCGGGCACGTAAGTGGGCTCGGTGTGCGACACGGTGGTTCCGGCGGCGACGCGTTTTTGTGCTGCCCGGAACTCGCGTGTGTCGCCGGCCGCGGTGTGCAGCCCGTTGATGATCGACCACACCATCGCACGCCGGGCCGCCCGCTCGATCGGATTGGGATCAGTGTGCCCGATCAGCTGCTTGGCCCACTTCGGCATGGTGTCGCGGATCGCCCAGTCCACCGCGCTCTGCGGCATGGGCAGGTTGGGGCCGGTGGCCATGGCTGCACCGTGGGTGAGCGCAAGCTTGGGCAGGTAGGAGTGCAGGCACTCCAGTGTCTCGGCCTTGGTTTCGGGCAGGTCGGTGCCGCCCAGGGCGTGCCCGACCCGGATGAACTCGCCGTAGTAACGGTCAAGTTTCTTACCGCGCAACGGGTTCGGATGGTAGATCTCGTGGGCGGTGGCCAGCCCCCACACCACGGTCGCGTAGTTCCAGCGCAGCCAGTCGGGATCGTCGGCGTCATAGACCGCACCGTCGGGGCGGGTCCCCTTGATGGTGTGGTGCATGGCGCGGACGGTCTTGGCCACCCGTTCGGCGGTTTCGGTGTTGCCGTAGGCGGTGCCGATGAAGAACGCGATCGAATGTCCCAGGCGCACCGCGGCGCCCTGGGGATCGATGACGGGGATGGCGGTGCCGTCTTCCTCGCGCTTGACCAGACGTGAATGGTGCATGCCCATCCAGTAGATCGAAGGATCGAGGCGCTCGATGTAGGCCGCGCACTGCAGGCCGAAGATGAGTGCCTCGGTGTGGGAGTGCACGTGCCAGACGGCGCTGCCCGGGCCGAACCACCCCGGATCGCCGGTCGGCCCGGCGAATTCCATGCCACGGAAGTAGTGCTGACGAATGTCCGTGTCGAACTTCCGTTGCAGCATCTGCTCGAGCATTTGGTGTGGCATGTCCACCGGGGGACCCCCTTCTGGTTACGTCTGTAGCCAGAATACATTTTGGGTACGGGTGTGACCAGACTTAGTCTGTAGGAATGTCGAGCCCGACCCGATGGGCCGGCGTGCCGCTGACGGACCGCCGGGCCGAACGCCGCGCCCTGCTGGTGGACGCGGCGTTCCGGTTGTTCGGGGACGGCGGTGAGGCAGCGGTCTCAGTGCGCTCGGTCTGCCGCGAATGTGGCCTGAACACCCGCTACTTCTACGAGAGCTTCGCCGACACCGACAACCTGCTCGGGGCCGTGTACGACGAGGTCAGCGCGGCCCTGGCCGTCGACGTCGACGCCGCGACGGCCGGGGCCGCAGACTCCCTGCGGGCCAGGACCCGCGCCGGAATCGCCGCGGTGCTGGGCTTCAGCTCGGCCGACCCGCGGCGGGGACGGGTGCTTTTCACCGACGCCAGGGCGAACCCGGTATTGGCCGCCCGACGCACGGCGACCCAGGACCTGTTGCGCGCCGCCGTGCTGTCCGAGGGCGGCCGGCTGCATCCGGGGTCGGACCCGGTGGCTGCCCAGGTCGGTGCGGCCATGTACACCGGAGCGATGGCCGAACTCGCCCAGCAGTGGCTGAGCGGCAACCTGGGCGACGACCTCGAGGTGGTGGTGGACTGTGCCCTCCGGTTGGTCCTCGGTGCCGCCAGTTAGACCCCGGCGGGCCGCCAGCGCTTGATCCACTCGGTCTCGGGCCACTGCTCCTCGGCCGCGAGCAACTCGTACATCGTTGCGCGGTCGATCGATTCGCGAATGATGTCGGCATGGCCCGCGTGGCGGCTGAGTTCCTCGATCAGATGCATGGCCGTCCACCGCACCGACCAGTTGTCGACGTCCTGCGGGAACCACGGCACATCGTGGGGTACGGGCACGGCGGTGTCGAGGTCCCGCTCGGAGAACACCCGCAACGTCTCGGTGTTCTGGGCCTTGAGTGCCTCGAGTAGACCGGCCAGGGTCTCGTCCTCCCGCATCACGTACATATCGGCGTACTCGGCCGCCTGTTCCTCGAACGGGCGAGGATCTGCCGGTGGAAACTCCGGTCCGTACTCGGCTCGGGCGGTCCAGCTTTTCTGCACGGAGGTGATGTGCTTGATCAGACCGCCGACCGACAACGCGCTCACTGACGGGGTGGACCGGGCCTGCTCATCGGACAGGCCGTGCGCCACCGCGAGGAAGGCGTTTTGCTGAAAGGCGAGGAACCCGATGAGGTTCTGGCGCTCGTCGGCGGCGGGAGGCGGCATTCCTGGCATGTTCAGTTCTCCTTCTTGTGGGATGAGTGGGCGTAAAGATCTCGGATACAGGCGATTTCGGCGCCGTGGTGGATCGCTTCCCGATGGATGTGCAGGACCAGCACGGCCATCGGCTCATTACCGTACGGCCCCTCGGCCGGCCCGCACGGGCGCTTCAGATCATCCTCACTCAGTGACCTGACGCCGTCGATCCAAATTCGGTATGCGTCGTCGAGCTGGCTCAGCGCGGTGGCCGCATCGGTGGCGTACGGCCACGACTGGTAGTCCGCCGGCGGGCCGCCGTAGTGCGAGTGGTTGCGCATCGCGAACACGCCGACGATGACGTGTGCCAGCCGCCAGGCGATCGTGGTGAACGGTTCCGGTTGTGGCGGTGGATAACTGAAGTCGATGGCGCCGTCGGGGTGAACACTCCAGCAGGCGGGGACGGGTTGCCAGTTGTATTCGTCGTCAGTGAGGCCGTCCAATCGCGGCCTCAGTTGATTGGTCCAGTGGAAGTCCAGTTGATCGGCCAGAAGGTTTGTCCACATAGGACCACCGTCTCACGCATATAGGACAGTTTCGGTCCTAAAAGTGCGGCAGACTTCATGCATGGCCGTAAGTAGCGAAACCACCGGCCGCGTGTTGCAACTCCTCGGGCTGTTGCAGTCGCGCCGGGCCTGGACGGGTGAAGAGTTGGCCGAACGGCTCGGTGTCACCACCCGCAGCGTCCGTCGTGACATCGAGAGGTTGCGCGAACTCGGGTATCCCGTCCACGCCAGCAAGGGGCAGGGCGGGGGCTACCAACTCGGCGCGGGCGCGGCACTGCCCCCGCTGCTGCTCGACCCCGACGAAGCCGTCGCGATGGCCGTCTGCCTGCGGCTGGCCGCCGGCGGAAGCGTCGCCGGCGTCGGCGAATCCGCCTTACGGGCGCTGTCGAAACTCGACCAGGTCATGCCCACCCGGTTGCGTTCCCAGGTCTCGGCGGTGCACGACGCCACCATCACCCTGGCCCCGAACTCCTCGGACTCGCCGGTGGAACCCGAGGTGCTGATGACCCTGGCCCGCGCCTGCCGCGACCGTGAGCAGGTGAACACCGACTACACCGACATCAGAGGCAACCACACCCAGCGGCGGCTGGAGCCCTATCAGCTGGTGACCACCGGCCGGCGCTGGTACCTGATGGCCTACGACCGCGACCGCGAGGACTGGCGCAGTCTGCGCTTGGACCGGATGTCCGCGGTGGCGGCCCGCGGCACCACCTTCGCGCCGCGCGAGGCGCCGGACGCGGCCGACTACGTGCGTCGCTCGATCAGCTCCTCGCCCTACCGCTACGTCGCCCGGGTGCGCTATCACGCCCCGCAAGAGATTGTGGCGCAGAAGTTTCCACCAGCGTCGGCCACCGTCGAGGCGGACGGGCCCGACGCCTGCATCGTCACCACCGGCGCCGACGACCCCGAGCGCATGGTGCTCTACTTCGCCACCGTGGGTCACGACTTCGAGGTGCTCGAGCCGCCCGAGGTGGCTGGTGCCGTGCGCACGGTTTCGGCCCGTTTGCGGCGCGCCATCCCAGACAAGCAGACGTGAATGCACCCCCAATTGCCACATTTGGGGTAACCGGAGCGTCTGCTCGCCAGGGGAAATGGTCAGGCAGCAGAAAGGTCAGGTGATCCCGAGGCGGTCGAGCAGCATCAGGAACGCGGCAGCGAAGTCGTTGTCGACGGTCGCGGCGCGCACCACGTCCCAGTCGACCTGCTCGCGTACTGCACGGGTGGCCGGCAGCAACGCCGCGAAGTCGCAATGGTGTTCGTTGAGCGACCGCAGCTTCTCCGACACCACCAGTGTCGGCGGCAACACCGGCATCCGGATCGCGAGCACGTCGAACACCTCGGCGGAGGCCAGCGTGGCCGCGTCCACCGATACGCCGTTGAGTTGGTAGAGCACGTCGACCAGCACCTCGTCGTCGGGATAGGCCTTGAACAACCAGTCCTCGGGCACATGCACGATCTGAAACCCGGCCTTGCGCAACGTCACCTCGGCCGCCTCGGCGTCGGCCTCGGCCACCACGAAATCGACGTCGTGCACCGGTTCGGGCGCGCCGTACACCCACAGCGCATAGCTGCCGCCGAGCGCGAAGTGCGGGCCATGCGCCTTGAGCGCCGCCGCGGCACGCTTCAGCGCGTCACGCAGGTCGTCGTTGCGGTCGAGCATGTGCCATCCCGGATCGGTCGGGCATCGCCATGGTGGAGCCGATGCAGAGTGGGTACTGAGTACCCATGCGGCTGGCCACTTTCAACATCCTGCACGGACGCAGTGTCCACGACGGCGACGTGGACCTGGGCAGACTGGCCGCCGCGGTGGCCGAACTCGACGCCGACATCCTGGCGCTGCAGGAGGTCGACCTGGATCAGCCGCGCTCGGGCAAGGCTGATCTGACCGCCGTGGCCGCCCGGGCGATGAACGCGGTGCACCACCGGTTCGTCGCCGCGATCTCCGGAACCCCCGGCGCCACCTGGATGGCTGCGACCGGCCGCGAACAACCCGGCACCGCCGCCTACGGCATCGCCCTGCTCACCCGGTACCCGGTCGAGAACTGGCAGGTGTTGCGGCTTCCCCGGATCCCGGTCCGGTTCCCGATGTACGTCTCGGGGATCCGCCGGGTTCGGATCGTCCACGAAGAACCCCGGGCCGCGATGGTCGCCCGCATCGACACCCCACTCGGCGCGCTCACCGTGGCCAACACCCACCTGTCGTTCGTGCCGGGGTGGAACCGGGTGCAACTGCGGCATCTGGTGCGGGACCTGAGCGGTTTCCCGGCGCCGAGGCTCCTGATGGGAGATCTGAACTCGGGCGCGCCGGCGCACTGGCGTCAACTCGGGGCCACGCCCACGTTTCCCGCCGATACGCCCACGACGCAACTCGACCACATCCTCACCGACGACTCGACACTGTTCGCCACTGCCTGCGTGGCGCCGCACCTACCGATTTCGGATCATCGGGCGTTGGTCGTCGACATTTCGGCGGGTTGAAGTCGTAGGGTTTTTCAGATGCGCGTCCTGTCAGTGGAGACGACGGAGCTGTTTGCCGGGCCGGAGGATGCCCCTCGGCAGCTGGTGCGGGTGCGGTACGAGGCCTGCGCGGCGCCGACGCCGGTGCGGGTCAACGGGGACGGGCTGACCGGTGAGGCGATCGCCGCGCCTGGAGCCGGCGCCGTCGAGGTTCCGGTGGACGTCGAGCGAGGCGTACCCGGCGAGGTCCGGCGCGCCCGGGTGGGTTCGACCGACTTCGAGTTCACCGTGGCCGAACCGGGCTGGACCATGTACATGATCAGCCACTTCCACTACGACCCGGTCTGGTGGAACACCCAGGCCGCCTACACCAGCGTCTGGACCGAGGATCCACCCGGCCAGTGCCGACAGACCAATGGATTCGACCTGGTGCACGCACACCTGGAAATGGCCCGCCGCGAACCGGAATACAAGTTTGTCCTGGCCGAGGTCGACTACCTCAAGCCCTACTGGGACGCTCGGCCGGAAGACCGGGCCGACCTACGCCGGTTCATCGCCGAAGGCCGGGTCGAGATCATGGGCGGCACCTACAACGAGCCCAACACCAACCTCACCAGCCCGGAGACCGCGATCCGGAACTTTGTGTCGGGCATGGGTTTTCAACGCGACGTGCTGGGTGCTGATCCGGCCACCGCGTGGCAGCTCGACGTGTTCGGCCACGACCCGCAGTTTCCCGGGATGGCGGCCGACGTTGGCCTGACCTCCAGCTCGTGGGCCCGCGGACCGCACCACCAATGGGGGCCGATGCAGAACGACGGCGACCCCGAGCGCATGCAGTTCGCCAGCGAGTTCGAGTGGATCGCGCCGTCGGGCCGCGGGTTGCTCACCCACTACATGCCTGCGCATTATTCGGCGGGATGGTGGATGGACTCCTCGGCCTCACTGTCCGAGGCCGAGGAATCCACCTACACGCTGTTCACCAAACTCAAGCGAGTTGCGTTGACCCGCAACGTGCTCCTACCGGTCGGCACCGACTACACCCCACCCAACAAATGGGTCACCCAGATCCACCGGGACTGGAACTCGCGGTACGTCTGGCCGAAGTTCGTGTGCGCGTTGCCGTCCGAATTCTTCACCGCGGTGCGGGCCGAAGCCGACGAACGCGGCATCACACCGTCCCCGCAGACCCGCGACATGAACCCGATCTACACCGGCAAGGACGTCTCCTACATCGACACCAAGCAGGCAAACCGGGCCGCCGAGGACGCGGTGCTCGACGCCGAGCGGTTCGCGGTGTTCGCCGGACTGCTCGGCGGCGCGGACTACCCGCAGGCTGCGATGGCCAAGGCCTGGGTGCAGCTGGCCTACGGCGCACATCACGACGCCATCACCGGCTCGGAATCCGATCAGGTCTACCTCGATCTGCTGACCGGCTGGCGCGACGCCTGGGAGCTGGGCGTCGGCGCCCGCGACAACGCCTTGCACCTGTTGTCCCAGGCCGTCGACGGATCAGTGGTGGTGTGGAACGCCGTGGCGCACAATCGGACCGACATCGTCACCGTGCACCTGGACGCACCGTTCTCCGGCGCGGTGTTCGACAGCGACGGCAACGAGGTTCCCGTGCTGATCGAGCACGATGGGGCGACGGTGAGCTGGCTGGCCCGTGACGTGCCGTCGCTGGGCTGGCAGTCCTACCGATTCGTCGCCGGCGCAGCACGCGGCTGGGAACCGCTGGCCGGTGCCGAGATCGCCAACGACCGGTACCGGCTGCGCGTCGACGCGGCCCGCGGCGGCGGGGTGTGCTCGCTCGTGGACGACGGGCGCGAGCTCATCGCCGACGGCGGCGTCGGCAACGAACTGGCGGTCTACGAGGAGTATTCGGCCCACCCCGAGGCCGGGGAAGGGCCCTGGCACCTGCTGCCCACGGGGCCGGTGGTGTGCTCGTCGGCCGGCCCGGCCGACGACGTGCAGTGTTACCGGAGCGCGCTCGGTCAGCGGGTGATCGTGCGAGGACGCATCGCAGATCTGTTGCGCTACACCCAGATCATCACGCTGTGGTCCGGTGTGGACCGGGTCGATTGCCGCACCGTCATCGATGAATTCGTCGGGGCGGACCGCCTGGTGCGGCTGCGTTGGCCCTGCCCGGTGCCCGGAGCGCTGCCGGTGAGCGAGGTCGGCGACGCGGTGATCGGCCGCGGATTCGGTCTGCTGCACGAGCATTCGGCCCACCACGCGGTGGACGCGGCACAACACCCGTGGACGCTGGACAACCCGGCCTACGGCTGGTTCGGGCTGTCGTCGGCCGTACGCGTGCGTATCGGAGCCGATGCGGTGCGAGCCGTTTCAGTGGCCGAGGTGGTCGCTCCCGACGACGGCACCGACCCGCGCGATCTGATGGTGGCACTGGTGCGCGCCGGGGTAACAGCCACCTGCAGCGCCGCCGACAAACCCCGCTACGGCGACCTCACCGTGGACTCCAACCTGCCCGACACCCGGTTTGCGCTCGGCGGGCCCGATGAAAACCCCTTCACTGCAGCCGTTCTCGCCGAGGCTGACATCGCCTACACCGACGAGTTCAAACGCCAGATCGACGCAACGGGAACGGCCCGCGTCTGGGTGCCCGCCGCCGCCCCGTTGACCGAACAGTGGGTGCCAGGTGCCGATCTGCGTGGGGTGCGAACCTTGCCGGTCCTGATTCTGGCCGGCGACCTCGACACGGTGGTCGATGACCTGGGTGACGCCGAGATCGTCGTCACCCAGCACGCCCCCGCGGTGGTCGAGCCGTTCGATGCCCGCACCGTCGCATTGCTGAATCGTGGTGTGCCGAGCTTCGCCATCGAGCCCGACGGCACCTTGCACACGTCACTGATGCGGTCCTGCACCGGCTGGCCGTCGGGCACCTGGATCGACCCGCCGCGCCGTACTGCACCGGACGGGTCCAACTTCCAATTGCAGCACTGGACACACACATTCGACTATGCACTGGTCACCGGTACCGGTGATTGGCGGGCCGCGGGTGTCGCACCCAGCGCCGCGGAGTTCAACCGGCCGCTGCAATCGGTGGTGGTCGATTCGGCCGCCGGCGGCGGACTGCCGCCGTGGGGATCGCTACTGGAGATCGAGCCGGCGGGCACCGTGCAACTGGGCGCGCTCAAGGCCACCGGGAATCCGCTCGCCTCGGGCAGCGTCCGCAGTGCCGATCCGGCCGACGGGGTCACCGCGCGCCTGGTCGAGATCACCGGCGGCGCTGCCGAGGTCACCATCCGCTCCGGGCTGCGCGCGGTCTCCACTGCCGTGAACCTGAATCTGCTGGAAGAGCCGGCGCCGGAGCAGCCCTCGCATCTGAGCTTGCACGGCTACCAGATCGCCACCGTATCCACTCAGCTCAACCTGCCGAAAGTGTTGCGTGGCGAGCACCAGCGGTTGGCGCCCGAAGCTGAGGCAGCACAGCCGCTCTACGCCCGGTACTGGCTGCACAATCGCGGTCCGGCACCGCTGGGCGGCCTGCCTGCCGTCGCGTACCTGCATCCGGAAAGCATTGCCGGGCAACCTGATGACGAGGTGGGGGTGCGGCTGACCGCGGCCAGTGACTGCACCGACGCCGCACTGCACGGCCGGGTCCGACTGTATGGCCCGCCGGGCTGGGACGTGCGGCCCGCAGAGCTGCCCTTTGTCCTTCCACCTGGCGAGCATCTGGAAACCGATGTGGTGTTGGGCATCCCGGCCGGGGCCGCACCCGGGCTGTACCCGTTGCGCGCCGAGCTTGCGGTGACGGGCAGCGGATCGGATGCGCTGCCGCCGTCATGGCGTCAGGTGGTCGAGGACGTCTGCATCGTCACGATCGGTGAACCCGGCGGTGACACCGGAGCCCAGGTGCTCAAGCTGGTGTCCGAGCCGGCGGCCGTCGATGTCAAGGCCGGTGAGACCGCTCGACTGTCGGTGGAGGTCGGCACCGACGCGCTCGCCGGCCTGAGTGCCGAGGCACACCTGATCAGCCCATGGGGAACCTGGGAGTGGATGGGACCGGCCGCACTCGGCGTCGAGGTGCCCGCGGCGGGTACCGCCGAGATCTGGTTCGACGTCTCGCCGCCATCGTGGGTCGAACCGGGGCAGTGGTGGGCGTTGATCCGGGTGGGTTGCGCCGGGCGGCTGGTCTATTCGCCGGCGGTGAAGGTGACGGTCCGATGAACCCGGTGACATATGCGGCACGGGTGGCCGGAAAACCGGTGTCGATCAAGGAGATCGACGAGCGGGAGGCCGCGCTGCGGGCGGGGAACCGGGCCTCGGCGCTGCCACGCCCCGGAACCAGCGAGGGGCGTCAATTGCGCCGCTGGCTCACCCAGTTGGTGGTCGCCGAACGGGTGGTGGAGGGCGAGGCCGCCGCGCGAGGATTGTCGGGACTCGGCGCACCCGGTCAGGACGAGGTGCTGCCCGACACCGCGGCCAGGCTGGAGATCGGCAGCGTCGCCGCCGCCACGTTGGGTACCCCGCTGGCCCGTGCGGTGTTCGCGGAGGTGACTGCTGCGGTTGATGTTTCAGAGGCGGAGGTGTCTGCCTACCACGCACGGAATCCACTGCGGTTCGCGCTGACACCGGGAGGCTCGCACGGCTGGCATGGCCGCCCGGTCGCCCCGTCGCTGGATCAGGTGCGCTACCGGATAGCCGCGCACCTGCGGGCGGCCGCGCGCAGGCAGGCGTTCCGGCGGTGGCTCGACGCGCGGTGCGCCGCCCTGGTGGAACTTGCACCCGGGTACGAGCATCCCGGGGACCCCCGTCAACCGGACAACACGCACAAGCATTAGAGGTAGGACCTTGCATGGCGCGGACAACACTGACGATGGCGGTCGATATCGGCGGCACCAAGATTGCCGTCGGCCTCGTCGATCCCGAGGGCCGGCTGGTGCATCGGGCCCAACTGCCGACCCCCGACGGTGACGCCGAGACGGTATGGGCCGTCGTCGAAAAACTGCTCGGCGAGACCCTGCAGACCGCGGACGGCGCCGCGACCGCTGTCGGCGTCGCCTCGGCCGGACCGATCGACCTGCCCAACGGCACGGTCAGCCCGATCAATATCACCGAGTGGCAACACTTTCCGATCGTCGATCGGGTTGCCGACGCCACCCGGTTGCCGGTCCGGCTCGGCGGCGACGGGCTGTGCATGGCGCTCGGCGAGCAGTGGTGCGGTGCGGGCCGGAGCGCGCAGTTCCTGCTCGGCATGGTGGTGTCGACCGGGGTCGGTGGTGGCTTGGTGCTCGACGGCGCGCCCTATGACGGCCGCACCGGCAACGCCGGGCATGTCGGCCATGTCGTCGTCGCCCCCGACGGCGGTGAGCTCTGTACGTGCGGCGGGCACGGCTGCGTCGAGACCATCGCGTCGGGACCCAGCATGGTGCGGTGGGCGCGGCGGCAGGGGTGGGACGGTACCGACGCCAAGGCGCTCGGGGAGGCGGCGACTCAGGGAGATGAGTTGGCCATCAAGGCATTTCAGCGAGGCGCACGGGCGGTGGCGGCGACGATCGCCTCGGTGGGCGCGGTCTGCGACCTGGACCTGGTGGTGGTCGGCGGGGGAGTCGCCAAGTCCGGGGCGTTGTTGTTCGACCCCCTGCGCGCGGCGCTTGCCGACTATGCCGGGCTGGAGTTCCTGCGGGGACTGCGGGTGGTCCCGGCCGAACTCGGTGGGGATGCCGGCCTGGTGGGTGCGGCGGCCCTGGCGCGCGGCTGACGCTTCTGCTTCTGGATCTCCATGTGGGTGCGACCCCATTCGCACAACGCGCCCAGCACCGGCGCCAGCGTCATGCCGTACTCGGAGATCGAATAGTGCACGCACGGCGGCACCGTGCCCGCGTCATGGCGATCGATGATCCCGGCGCCGACCAGATCGTGCAGATGCCGGATGAGCATCCGCTCGGTGATGTCGGGAATGCTGCGGCGCAGATCGGCGGTGCGCATCGGCCCGTCGGACAACCGCCACAGGATGGTGCCCTTCCAGCGCCCGTCGATGACCGACAAGGTCGCGTCGATCGGGCACTCGCCGACCTCTTTCTTGGAAACCGCCATGCCTGAACCCTCCGCCGATGCTGACTAATTTGTCAGTACCTTGTTTTTTGTCAGCATACTGACCAGCCTGGATGGCATGGAAGAAATCGTGCAGATTCTCGCCGTGATCGTCATCGGCCCGCTTCTCGGCGTCGAGTTCGGGGTCGCCGCGTTCACCAACCCGATCCTGCAGCGACTGCCCGACGCCGCCTACCGGCAGGCCCGCGGCACCGGCAGCCGGATTCTCGGCACGGCGATGCCGTTCTGGTACTGCGGTGCGGTGGCGCTGCTGATCGCCGCCACAGTGTGGAGCCCAGGACCGTTGCTCATCACGGCCGTGGTGCTGATGGGGCTGGTCATGCTCTTGTCTCTCACCACACTGGTGCCGATCAACAACCGCGTCGCGGCGGGATTCGGCGATGACGAGGACCCTGATCAGTTCCATGAGCTGGCCCGACGCTGGGACCGGCTGCACTGGCTGCGGGTGGCGTTACTGGCGGCGGCGTTCGTGCTGCTGGTGGTCGCCGGCGCACACTGACGCGGCTCGCGGTGCAAGGTTGCGGCACGTTTTGGCTGATCGGTGGGTGCTCGGCTACTCTGGTCGAGTTCCACCGAAGACCGTCGGTCACCGAGCAATCGGTTGAAGGTTCCGGGAGTACCCCGGGCGGCCCACGCAGGAGGACGAGGCTGGACCAGTTTTCGTGCTGGGTATATCTGCGCCCCGACCTTTATGCGTCGGGGCGTTCGTCATTTCCGGACCTGCTCGTTGACCGGATGGCGGTTCGAGGCGGGACGCCCGATACCCACCACAAGGAGGCATGCATGGCCAAGGCTGATAAGGCCACGGCGGTTGCCGACATTGCTGAGCAGTTCAAGGCGTCGACGGCCACCGTCGTCACCGAGTACCGCGGGCTGACTGTGGCGAACCTGGCTGAGCTGCGCCGTTCTCTCGGCGACTCCGCCACGTACACCGTCGCCAAGAACACTCTGGTGAAGCGCGCCGCGTCTGAAGCCGGCATTGAAGGTCTCGACGAGCTGTTCGCCGGTCCCACGGCGATCGCGTTCGTCAATGGTGAGCCCGTTGACGCCGCCAAGGCGATCAAGAAGTTCGCCAAGGACAACAAGGCGCTCGTCATCAAGGGCGGCTACATGGACGGCAAGGCGCTGTCCGTGTCCGAGGTCGAGAAGATCGCCGACCTCGAGTCGCGCGAGGTGCTGCTCGCCAAGCTGGCAGGTGCCATGAAGGGCAACCTGTCCAAGGCCGCAGGCCTGTTCAACGCGCCTGCTTCTCAGGTGGCCCGCCTCGCCGCGGCGCTGCAGGAGAAGAAAGCCGCCAGCGAAGCTGCCTAGCAGCTGCGTCGCTTGAACTGTCGCTCAACCGCAACCGCACAAACCACCCAACATCTGTAAGAAAAATCAGGAAGGACCATAAACATGGCCAAGCTGTCCACCGACGAACTGCTCGACGCTTTCAAGGAAATGACCCTGCTGGAGCTCTCTGAGTTCGTGAAGCAGTTCGAAGAGGTCTTCGAGGTCACCGCCGCCGCTCCGGTCGCCGTTGCCGCCGCCGGTGCCGCCCCGGCCGCCGCCGAGGCCGCCGAGGAGCAGTCGGAGTTCGACGTCATCCTCGAGGGTGCCGGCGAGAAGAAGATCGGCGTCATCAAGGTCGTCCGCGAGATCGTCTCCGGCCTGGGCCTGAAGGAAGCCAAGGATCTGGTCGACGGCGCTCCCAAGCCGCTGCTGGAGAAGGTCGCCAAGGAGGCCGCCGAGGACGCCAAGGCCAAGCTCGAGGCCGCCGGCGCCAGCGTCACCGTCAAGTAGTCCACACCTGGACCGCAGGAACCCCCGAATCCCAACGGATTCGGGGGTTCTTTGCTTGGATGAGCACGATTGGTTCGGTTGGAGCCCGGGTACTCCCGAATATTGGGAGACACGCATGTGTGGGCCATGCCCCGTGCGCTATGGTGACTCAAGCCACAGGCCGCAGCAGGTGGTGGGGTGAGCCGTAGGCGGAAGGATCTTTATGGGCGTCCAGATCGATGTGACGGGGCTGAGCAAATCTTTCGGATCGTCAAAGATTTGGGAAGACGTCACGTTGACGGTTCCCGAGGGCGAGGTCAGCGTGTTGCTGGGCCCGTCGGGTACCGGTAAATCGGTGTTCCTGAAGTCCCTGATCGGCCTGCTGCGCCCGGAGCGTGGCTCGATCGTCATCGACGGCACCAACATCCTGGAGTGCTCGGCCAAGGAGCTCTACGAGATCCGCACCCTGTTCGGTGTGCTGTTCCAGGACGGCGCCCTGTTCGGCTCGATGAACATCTATGACAACACCGCCTTCCCGCTGCGCGAGCACACCAAGAAGAGCGAGAGCGAAATCCGCAACATCGTCATGGAGAAGCTCGACCTGGTGGGTATGCCCAATGACGGGCACAAGTTCCCCGGTGAGATCTCCGGCGGTATGCGCAAGCGTGCCGGCCTGGCCCGCGCCCTGGTGCTCGACCCGAAGATCATCCTCTGCGACGAGCCGGACTCCGGTCTGGACCCGGTCCGTACCGCGTACCTGTCGCAGCTGCTGATCGACATCAACGCGCAGATCGACGCCACAGTGCTGATCGTGACGCACAACATCAACATCGCCCGGACCGTCCCCGACAACATCGGCATGCTGTTCCGCAAGCAGCTGGTCATGTTCGGCCCCCGCGAGGTGCTGCTGACCAGTGAGGAGCCGGTGGTCAAGCAGTTCCTCAACGGTCGCCGGATCGGGCCGATCGGTATGTCGGAGGAGAAGGACGAGGCCACTGCGGCCGCTGAGCAGGCCATGATGGAGGCCGGCCAGCACGACGGTGGTGTCGAGGAGATCGAGGGTGTGCCGCCGCAGCTGATGGCGACTCCTGGTATGCCCGAACGCAAGGCTGTGGGCCGGCGCCAGGCCCGTGTGCGGGAGATCCTGCACACCCTGCCGCCCGCCGCGCAGGCCGCGATCCTGGACGACCTGGAGGGCACCCACAAGTACGCGGCGCACGAGTTCGGCGACGAGCCCACCGCGCGCCACCAGCGCCCGGTCGAGGACGACGCCCCGACCGGAGTCATCGAGGTTCCTCACCAGAGCTGAGTTTTTCCAACAAGTCAGGCCGGGCCCCAGGGTCCGGCCTGACTTGTGTCGTGAGAGAACAGGAGCCGAATGCACGCGCAGCGCGGTCAGCCCACCCGATTCGAGGAATTGGGCGGTAGCGTCACCCGGGCGCACGGCGTCGCGCACCGGCACATGACCAACCAACTGGCGCGCGCCGAATACCTCTCCAAACACTGGCTGTGGGTCGTTTTGGCCCTGGTGGTCGTGGTCGTCCCCGTCCTCGTCGTTCTGTCCGCCCACATACCGTTCTCGGGCGAGAATCTCCCTTATCTCCTGTACGGCCTGGTGTTCGCCGTCGCCATGGGTGTCGGGATCTTCACCGTGTTCGGGTTCGGCCTGCTCGTTCTCGCAGGACCCCGGAGTTGGGCGCTCAAGCTGCCTGCCGGCACCGCCATGTGGGCCGAGTTCAGGCCAGAGGCCATCGGTATCGGCTGGTCGGAGCACTTCAATGCGCTCTACCTCGACCAGGTGCTTCAGATCCGGCGTGTTGACTCGGTCCTCGTGGTGCAGGGCGTCGGTGACATCGAACTGCTGATCCCCGACGAACTCGTACCGCCGGACATCGCCGCCACATTGCTGTCCACCTTCAAAGGGCCTCGTCGGGTGGTTCCGTCGTATCCGGAGGCGACGCCCGGTGCCAGGCAGCGGACGGGTCCCGACCGGGTGACCCGCACCAGGGACATTGCCGACGCCGGTTTGGCCGACCAACTGGGCGCCGCGGTCAAGCGCAGTGTCGTGACGCGGTTGGCGCTCGCACTCGCGATCCTCGTACCGCTGGTGGTGCTCGGCTATTCGTACGTCGAGGACGGGGAGCTGACCGCGTCTTCGGTGCTCCGCGCCGCTGTGCTGTTGGTCGCGGCCGTCGGTGCACTCACGTACGTGGTGTACTTCGCGACGCCGGCGAAATTCCGTCAGTTGGTGCCGCCCGGAGCGCCGATCGCCGCCGAGTTCGGTCCGCAGCAGATCGGGGTGCGTCTCGGAGGCCATCTGCAGATCCTGAAGCTGGCCGGTATCGAGCGCATCTGGCACGCTGACCACGTATTTCACGTCTCGGCGCGGGGTTTGGGAACAGGCCTGGTCATCCCGGAGCGGTTGGTTCCGGCGGATGTCGCATCAGGGCTGTTCGCTCAATTCGGCGCGGCGTGACCCGCGGCCAAGATAACGCCCGTTCAACCGTTGCGCGAGCTGCGGACCCGGGGCAGAGTTGGGCGCATCAAACCGCGCGTCACCTCTTGACGGAAGGCCATGGACAAGCCAATCTGTTGGGCAGCATGTGTGAAGGGTTTAGTGGACGCCAGCCAGCGCCGGGTGACCCAATTCATGCAGTGGATGTGTGGTGGTTGAGGAATGCGCCGTCTTGCGCTATCGTTGGACGTTGCGCTGGCTGCACCCTGCCCACCCTCACCTGATCTGCACATAATGTTCTAGCCTGAGCGTTGCTCAGCATCTAGTCCTGTGCCGTGCGTATGGGGTTCTGGACAGGCCAAAGCCAGCCGAACCGACGCAGAATCGCGGCCCAGAAGGACTGGCTCTTGCTGGCCTTTTCAAAAGTCGCATGAGGTGCTGGAAGGATGCATCTTGGCAGTCTCTAGCCAGAGCACAGCGAACGCTAACACCAATAACTCCGTCCCAGGAGCACCGAACCGAGTTTCATTTGCCAAGCTCCGTGAACCACTTGAGGTTCCGGGGCTACTCGACGTTCAGACCGACTCCTTCGACTGGCTCGTCGGAGCGGACGGATGGCGGCAGAAGGCTGTCGATCGCGGTGAGACCGCCCCTAAGGGCGGCCTCGAGGAGGTGCTCGAAGAGCTCTCGCCGATCGAGGATTTCTCGGGCTCGATGTCGCTGAGCTTCTCTGATCCGCGCTTTGACGAGGTCAAGGCGCCGGTGGACGAGTGCAAAGACAAGGACATGACGTACGCGGCTCCGCTGTTCGTCACGGCCGAGTTCATCAACAACAACACCGGTGAGATCAAGAGCCAGACGGTCTTCATGGGTGACTTCCCGATGATGACCGAGAAGGGCACCTTCATCATCAACGGCACCGAGCGTGTCGTGGTGTCCCAGCTCGTGCGTTCTCCCGGTGTGTACTTCGACGACAGCATCGACAAGTCCACCGAGAAGACGCTGCACAGCGTCAAGGTGATCCCCGGCCGCGGTGCGTGGCTGGAGTTCGATGTCGACAAGCGCGACACCGTCGGTGTCCGCATCGACCGCAAGCGTCGTCAGCCCGTCACCGTCCTCCTGAAGGCACTGGGCTGGACGAACGAGCAGATCGTGGAGCGCTTCGGCTTCTCCGAGATCATGATGGGCACCCTCGAGAAGGACAGCACCGCCGGTCCCGACGAGGCGCTGCTGGACATCTACCGCAAGCTGCGTCCGGGCGAGCCGCCGACCAAGGAGTCTGCGCAGACCCTGCTGGAGAACCTGTTCTTCAAGGAGAAGCGCTACGACCTGGCCCGCGTGGGTCGCTACAAGGTCAACAAGAAGCTGGGCCTGAACGCCGGCCAGCCGATCACGTCGTCGACTCTGACCGAGGAAGACGTCGTCGCCACCATCGAGTACCTGGTGCGCCTGCACGAGGGCCAGACCACGATGACCGTCCCCGGCGGCGTCGAGGTTCCGGTCGAGGTGGACGACATCGACCACTTCGGCAACCGTCGTCTGCGCACCGTGGGTGAGCTGATCCAGAACCAGATCCGGGTCGGCCTGTCGCGTATGGAGCGCGTCGTGCGTGAGCGCATGACCACCCAGGACGTCGAGGCGATCACGCCGCAGACCCTGATCAACATCCGTCCCGTCGTGGCGGCGATCAAGGAGTTCTTCGGCACCAGCCAGCTGTCGCAGTTCATGGACCAGAACAACCCGCTGTCGGGTCTGACCCACAAGCGTCGTCTCTCGGCGCTGGGCCCCGGCGGTCTGTCCCGTGAGCGTGCCGGCCTTGAGGTCCGCGACGTGCACCCCAGCCACTACGGCCGGATGTGCCCGATCGAGACCCCTGAGGGTCCGAACATCGGTCTGATCGGCTCGCTGTCGGTGTACGCCCGGGTCAATCCGTTCGGCTTCATCGAGACGCCCTACCGCAAGGTTGTCGACGGGGTCGTTTCCGACCAGATCGACTATCTGACCGCCGACGAGGAGGACCGCCACGTCGTGGCGCAGGCCAACTCGCCGATCGACGCGGATGGTCGTTTCACCGAAGAGCGCGTGATGGTGCGTCGTAAGGGTGGCGAGGTCGAGAACGTGGCCCCGTCCGACGTCGACTACATGGACGTCTCGCCGCGCCAGATGGTGTCTGTCGCGACCGCGATGATCCCGTTCCTCGAGCACGACGACGCCAACCGTGCCCTGATGGGTGCCAACATGCAGCGCCAGGCGGTTCCGCTGGTGCGTAGCGAGGCCCCGCTGGTCGGCACCGGCATGGAGCTGCGCGCCGCGATCGACGCCGGCGATGTCATCGTCACGGAGAAGGCGGGCGTCGTCGAGGAGGTCTCGGCCGACTACATCACCGTGATGGCCGACGACGGCACCCGGCACACCTACCGGATGCGCAAGTTCGCCCGCTCCAACCACGGCACGTGCGCCAACCAGCGCCCGATCGTGGACGCCGGGCAGCGTGTCGAGTCCGGCCAGGTTCTCGCCGACGGACCGTGCACCGAGAACGGTGAGATGGCCCTGGGTAAGAACCTGCTCGTGGCGATCATGCCGTGGGAGGGCCACAACTACGAAGACGCGATCATCCTCTCCAACCGCCTGGTCGAAGAGGACGTGCTCACCTCGATTCACATCGAAGAGCACGAGATCGATGCCCGCGACACCAAGCTGGGCGCCGAGGAGATCACCCGGGACATCCCGAACGTCTCCGATGAGGTGCTGGCCGATCTCGACGAGCGCGGCATCATCCGCATCGGTGCCGAGGTCCGCGACGGCGACATCCTGGTCGGCAAGGTCACCCCGAAGGGCGAGACCGAGCTGACCCCGGAGGAGCGTCTGCTGCGTGCCATCTTCGGTGAGAAGGCCCGTGAGGTCCGCGACACCTCGCTGAAGGTGCCGCACGGCGAGTCCGGCAAGGTCATCGGCATCCGTGTGTTCTCGCGTGAGGACGACGACGAGCTGCCCGCCGGTGTCAACGAGCTGGTCCGCGTCTACGTGGCCCAGAAGCGCAAGATCTCCGACGGCGACAAGCTCGCCGGACGCCACGGCAACAAGGGCGTCATCGGCAAGATCCTGCCCGTTGAGGACATGCCGTTCATGCCCGATGGCACCCCGGTGGACATCATCCTGAACACCCACGGTGTGCCGCGTCGTATGAACATCGGCCAGATCTTGGAAACCCACCTCGGGTGGGTGGCCAAGGCCGGCTGGAACATCGAGGGTGCACCCGACTGGGCAGGCAATCTGCCCGAGGGCATGCTGTCGGCTCCGTCCGACAGCATCGTTTCCACCCCGGTGTTCGATGGTGCTCAGGAGAAGGAGCTGGAGGGCCTGCTCGGCTCGACGCTGCCCAACCGCGACGGTGACGTCATGGTCAACGCGCAGGGCAAGTCCGAGCTGTTCGACGGCCGCAGTGGCGAACCGTTCCCGTACCCGGTGACGGTCGGCTACATGTACATCCTCAAGCTGCACCACCTGGTGGACGACAAGATCCACGCCCGCTCCACCGGCCCGTACTCGATGATCACCCAGCAGCCGCTCGGTGGTAAGGCCCAGTTCGGTGGCCAGCGATTCGGTGAAATGGAATGTTGGGCCATGCAGGCCTACGGTGCCGCCTACACCCTGCAGGAGCTGCTGACGATCAAGTCCGACGACACCGTCGGCCGGGTCAAGGTGTACGAGGCCATCGTGAAGGGCGAGAACATCCCCGAACCCGGTATTCCGGAGTCGTTCAAGGTGCTTCTCAAGGAGCTGCAGTCGCTGTGCCTCAACGTTGAGGTGCTCTCCAGCGACGGCGCGGCGATCGAGATGCGTGACGGCGATGACGAGGACTTGGAGCGTGCTGCTGCAAACCTCGGTATCAACCTGTCACGCAACGAGTCCGCCTCTGTCGAAGATCTCGCCTGAGTTGTTTTCTAGTCCCGAAAGGGGAAAGGGAGTTACGTGCTAGACGTCAACTTCTTCGATGAACTCCGCATCGGTCTCGCGACCGCGGACGACATCCGCAACTGGTCCTTCGGTGAGGTCAAGAAGCCGGAGACCATCAACTACCGCACGCTCAAGCCTGAGAAGGACGGCCTGTTCTGCGAGAAGATCTTCGGACCGACTCGCGACTGGGAGTGCTACTGCGGCAAGTACAAGCGCGTCCGCTTCAAGGGCATCATCTGTGAGCGCTGCGGCGTCGAGGTGACCCGCGCCAAGGTGCGCCGTGAGCGGATGGGCCACATCGAGCTGGCCGCGCCCGTCACGCACATCTGGTACTTCAAGGGTGTTCCGTCCCGGTTGGGCTACCTGCTCGACCTGGCCCCGAAGGATCTGGAAAAGATCATCTACTTCGCGGCCTACGTGATCACCGCGGTCGACGACGAGATGCGCCACAACGAGCTGTCCACGCTCGAGGCCGAAATGGCCGTCGAGCGCAAGGCCGTCGAGGATCAGCGTGATTCCGACCTGGAGGCCCGGGCCCAGAAGCTCGAAGCCGACCTGGCCGAGCTCGAAGCCGAGGGTGCCAAGTCCGACGTGCGCCGCAAGGTGCGTGACGGCGGCGAGCGTGAGATGCGTCAGCTCCGTGACCGGACCCAGCGTGAGCTGGACCGGCTCGACGAGATCTGGACCACCTTCACCAAGCTGGCCCCCAAGCAGCTCATCGTGGACGAGGTGCTGTACCGCGAGCTGCAGGACCGCTACGGCGAGTACTTCAACGGTGCCATGGGCGCGGAGTCGATCAAGAAGCTCATCGAGACCTTCGACATCGAGGCCGAGGCCGAGAACCTGCGCGAGACCATCCGCAGCGGCAAGGGTCAGAAGAAGCTGCGTGCGCTCAAGCGCCTGAAGGTCGTCGCGGCCTTCCAGATGTCCGGCAACTCCCCGCTGGGCATGGTGCTCGACGCCGTCCCGGTGATCCCGCCGGAGCTTCGTCCGATGGTTCAGCTCGACGGTGGCCGTTTCGCCACCTCCGACCTGAACGACCTGTACCGCCGCGTGATCAACCGCAACAACCGGCTCAAGCGACTGATCGACCTCGGCGCGCCCGAGATCATCGTCAACAACGAGAAGCGCATGCTTCAGGAGTCGGTGGACGCGCTGTTCGACAACGGCCGTCGTGGCCGGCCCGTCACCGGGCCGGGCAACCGTCCGCTCAAGTCGCTGTCCGATCTGCTCAAGGGCAAGCAGGGCCGCTTCCGCCAGAACCTGCTGGGTAAGCGCGTCGACTACTCGGGTCGTTCGGTCATCGTGGTCGGCCCGCAGCTCAAGCTGCACCAGTGCGGTCTGCCCAAGCTGATGGCTCTCGAGCTGTTCAAGCCGTTCGTGATGAAGCGTCTGGTCGACCTGAACCACGCGCAGAACATCAAGAGCGCCAAGCGCATGGTGGAGCGTCAGCGTCCCCAGGTGTGGGATGTCCTCGAAGAGGTCATCGCCGAGCATCCGGTGCTGCTGAACCGTGCACCTACGCTGCACCGCCTGGGTATCCAGGCCTTCGAGCCGCAGCTGGTGGAAGGCAAGGCCATCCAGCTGCACCCGCTGGTGTGTGAGGCGTTCAACGCCGACTTCGACGGTGACCAGATGGCCGTGCACCTGCCGCTGTCGGCAGAGGCTCAGGCCGAGGCTCGCATCCTGATGCTGTCCTCGAACAACATCCTGTCCCCGGCGTCGGGCAAGCCGCTGGCCATGCCGCGTCTGGACATGGTGACCGGTCTGTACTTCCTGACCACCGAGGTCGCCGGCGACACCGGCGAGTACGTGGCCGCCGCCAAGGACCGTCCGGAGCACGGCGTGTACAGCAGCCCGGCCGAGGCCATCATGGCGCTCGACCGCGGTGCCCTGTCGGTGCGCGCCAAGATCAAGGTGCGGCTGACGGACGCCCGTCCGCCGGCCGAGCTCGAGGCCGAGCTGTTCGAGAACGGCTGGAAGCCCGGCGACGCCTGGATCGCGGAGACCACGCTGGGCCGGGTGCTGTTCAACGAGTTGCTGCCGAAGGCCTACCCCTTCGTCAACGAGCAGATGCACAAGAAGGTCCAGGCCCGGATCATCAACGACCTGGCCGAGCGTTTCCCGATGATCGTGGTGGCGCAGACCGTCGACAAGCTCAAGGACGCCGGCTTCCACTGGGCCACCCGTTCGGGTGTCACGGTCGCGATGGCCGACGTTCTGGTGCCGCCGCAGAAGCAGGAGATCCTGGAGCGGCACGAGGCCGAGGCCGAGGCGATCGAGCGCAAGTACCAGCGCGGTGCGCTGAACCACAACGAGCGCAACGAGTCGTTGGTCAAGATCTGGCAGGACGCCACCGAAGAGGTGGGTAAGGCGATGGAGGAGTACTACCCGGCCGACAACCCGATCATCACGATCGTGAAGTCCGGCGCCACGGGTAACCTCACCCAGACCCGCACCCTGGCCGGCATGAAGGGTCTGGTGACCAACCCGAAGGGCGAGTTCATCCCGCGCCCGATCAAGTCCTCGTTCCGTGAGGGCCTGACGGTGTTGGAGTACTTCATCAACACCCACGGTGCTCGTAAGGGTCTGGCCGACACCGCTCTGCGTACCGCCGACTCGGGTTACCTGACCCGTCGTCTGGTGGACGTGTCGCAGGACGTCATCGTCCGCGAGACCGACTGCGAGACCGAGCGCGGCATCGTCGTCACGCTGGCCGAGCGCGGACCCGACGGTTCGCTGATCCGCGATGCGCACGTCGAGACCTCGGCGTTCGCCCGCACCCTGGCCACCGACGCGGTGGACGAGAAGGGCAATGTCGTCATCGAGCGCGGCCATGACCTGGGTGACCCGGCCATCGACGCACTGCTGGCTGCCGGCGTCGCCCAGGTGAAGGTCCGCTCCGTGCTGACCTGCGCCTCGGCCTCCGGTGTGTGTGCCAAGTGCTACGGCCGTTCGATGGCCACCGGCAAGCTGGTCGACATCGGCGAGGCCGTCGGCATCGTCGCCGCCCAGTCCATCGGTGAGCCCGGTACCCAGCTGACCATGCGTACCTTCCACCAGGGTGGTGTTACCGGTGGCGCCGACATCGTCGGTGGTCTGCCTCGTGTGCAGGAGCTGTTCGAGGCCCGTATTCCGCGGAACAAGGCGCCCATCGCCGACGTCGCGGGCCGGGTCCGGCTGGAGGAGAGCGACAAGTTCTTCAAGATCACCATCGTTCCTGACGATGGTGGCGAGGAAGTTGTCTACGAGAAGCTCTCCAAGCGTCAGCGGCTGCGCGTGCTCACCCACGAGGACGGCTCCGAAGGCGTGCTGTCCGACGGTGACCACGTCGAGGTCGGCGACCAACTGATGGAAGGCTCCGCCGATCCGCACGAGGTGCTGCGTGTCCAGGGCCCCCGCGAGGTGCAGATCCACCTCGTCAAGGAGGTCCAGGAGGTCTACCGGGCCCAGGGCGTGTCGATCCACGACAAGCACATCGAGGTCATCGTCCGCCAGATGCTGCGTCGCGTCACGATCATCGATTCGGGTGCGACGGAGTTCCTGCCCGGTTCGCTGACCGAGCGTGCCGAGTTCGAGACCGCGAACCGTCGCGTCGTGGCCGAGGGCGGCGAGCCTGCGGCCGGACGTCCGGTGCTGATGGGTATCACCAAGGCATCGCTGGCCACCGATTCGTGGCTGTCGGCGGCATCGTTCCAGGAGACCACTCGCGTGCTGACCGATGCGGCGATCAACTGCCGCAGCGACAAGCTGCAGGGTCTGAAGGAGAACGTGATCATCGGCAAGCTGATCCCGGCCGGTACCGGCATCGCCCGTTACCGCGACATCCAGGTTCAGCCGACCGAAGAGGCCCGCGCTGCGGCGTACACGATCCCGTCCTACGAGGATCAGTACTACAGCCCGGACTTCGGTGCGGCCACCGGTGCTGCGGTGCCGCTGGACGATTACGGATACTCGGACTACCGCTAGTTAGTCACGGAAAAGCCCCCGCTTCGGCGGGGGCTTTTCCGTGCGCTGGATTTGGTGGCCCATGTGAGCGAGCCCGGTTTGTCACGCTGGCGTGACAAGAAGGTGTCACCGAGCCCGCCTAAACTTGGCGGCGTGCTCATCGGTTCGCATGTAGACAACACCGACCCATTGGCAGCGGCCGCTGCGGACGGCGCCGACGTGGTGCAGTTCTTCCTCGGAAACCCGCAGAGTTGGAAGAAGCCCAAGCCCCGCGAGGACGCCGACATCCTCAAGGCGTCGACGGTGCCGTTGTACGTCCACGCGCCGTACCTGATCAACGTGGCCTCGGCGAACAACCGCGTCCGGATCCCGTCACGCAAGATCCTGCAGGACACGTGCGACGCCGCAGCCGAGATCGGTGCCACCGCGGTGATCGTGCACGGCGGGCATGCCGATGACAACGACATGGAGGCCGGGTTCGAGCGCTGGGTCAAGGCCCTCGATGCACTGAACACCGATGTGTCGGTGTACCTGGAGAACACCGCCGGCGGCGATCACGCCATGGCACGGCATTTCGACACGATCAGCCGGTTGTGGGATCACATCGGGGACAAAGGAATTGGCTTCTGCCTCGACACGTGCCATGCCTGGGCGGCGGGGGAGGCGCTGATCGATGCGGTCGAGCGCATCAAGGCCATCACCGGGCGGATAGACCTGGTGCACTGCAACGATTCGCGCGACGCGGCCGGCTCGGGCGCCGACCGACACGCCAATTTCGGTGCCGGGCAGATCGATCCGCAGTTGCTGGCGGCGGTGGTCAAGGCGGCCGATGCGCCGGTGATCTGTGAGACGTCCGAAGCGGGACGCAAAGACGACATCGCATTCCTTCGCGAGCACGCCGGCTGACACCCGTTCGGCGACCTGAACCGTTTTCAACGGCATCATGACGCAACGGTGAACTAACGTCACCTCTGTGACCGCGGTTGATGACTCGGTAACCGAAGAAGCTCCCGCGCAATGGGGTGCTACCACTCGTGCTCGTCGACTGCGCATTCTGCGGTACAGCGCGATCGCGGTGTGGGCGGCGGTGGTCATCTACCGCACCGCCACTGACGGCTTTGCGTTCAACCGGGAATTGTTGCTGCTCTACATCGCGACCGGTCTGCTGGCCGCCAGCATCGGGCAGGGGCGACGGATGCTCTACGTCATCCGCGACTGGTTGCCGTTCGCTGTGGTGCTGGCCGCTTACGACCTGAGCCGCGGGGCGGCCACCCTCGTCGGCCGGCCGACCTTGTGGCACTGGCAGGTCGACGCGGATCGGTGGATGTTCTTCGGCACGGTGCCCACGGTGTGGCTGCAGGAACGGCTGAAACTGCTCCACCCGCCGTGGTGGGAAGTGGTGATCAGCACGGTGTACATGTCGTTCTTCATCCTTCCCTACGTGGTGGCAGGTGTGCTGTGGCTGCGCGACCGCGAAGAGTGGAAGCGGTTCGTGCGTTTGTTCGTCGGACTCTCGTTCGCGGCATTGGTCATCTATGCGCTGCTGCCTGCCGCGCCGCCGTGGGCCGCGGCGCGGTGCGATGCCGATGACGTCGACGGCGGCCCGGCCGGCCCTGGGTGCATGTTCCGGTCGGCGCGTGAAGCCGTCGACGGAGGACTCCTCGGCGCCATGGACACCAGTCAGACCGGCGCGCACGAGTGGATCGAACGGATCGTCACGCGCGGCTGGGGCAAGCTCAATCTGCACACCGCGACGGCATTGATCGACCAGGGGCAGGCCAGCGTGAACCTCGTCGCGGCCATCCCGTCCCTGCACGCCGGCCTGACCGCTGCGGTCGCGGTGTTCCTGTGGAACCGGGTGAACCGCGGATGGCGGCCGTTCTTGGTGGCCTATCCGCTCATCATGGCCTTCACGCTGGTCTACACCGCTGAGCACTATGTGGTCGACATCCTGCTCGGCTGGGTCTTGGCGGGTGTGGTGCTGTTCGCGCTCAATCGCTATGACGCGCGCAAGGCGCGGTCCGCTGAGGTCGATGAGCGGCCCCGCGACAGCGACGACCTGTCGACTCCAGTCGCTGAACTCGACCCGGCCTGAGCCCACCCATCACAAGGACCCCATTACAACTATTGTGCAGTTGTCGGAAATTTGTAACACTGGATGCATGGCTGATACGCATGTCGTCACCAATCAGGTCCCCGTGCTGGAGGGTTACAACCCCGCCACCTCGCCGGTGCTCGCCGAGGCGCTCATCCGCGAAGGTGGGGAGTGGGGTATCGACGAGGTCCACGAACTCGGCGCGATCAACGGCAGCGCCCAGGCTCAGCGCTGGGGCGAGCTGGCGGACCGCAACCAGCCGGTGCTGCACACCCACGATCGCTACGGTCACCGGATCGACGAGGTCGAATACGACCCGGCCTATCACGAGCTGATGAATGTGGCCGTCGCCCACGGCCTGCACGGTGCCCCGTGGGCTGACGACCGTGCGGGCTCGCATGTGGTGCGTGCCGCCAAGACCTCGGTGTGGACCGTCGAACCCGGGCATGTCTGCCCGATTTCGATGACCTACGCCGTGGTGCCTGCGCTCCGATTCAACCCGGAGCTGTCCGCGATCTACGAGCCGCTGCTGACCAGCCGGGTGTATGACCCGGAACTCAAGGTCGCGACGACGAAAGCCGGTATCACGGCGGGCATGTCGATGACCGAGAAGCAGGGTGGTTCCGACGTTCGCGCCGGCACCACCGAGGCCACCCCCAACGGTGACGGCACCTACTCGCTGCGTGGCCACAAGTGGTTCACCTCGGCCCCGATGGGTGACATCTTCCTGGTACTCGCCCAGGCTCCTGGCGGCCTGAGCTGTTTCTTCCTGCCGCGCATCCTGCCCGACGGCAGCCGTAACCGGATGTTCCTGCAGCGGCTCAAGGACAAGCTCGGCAATCATGCCAACGCCTCCAGTGAGGTCGAGTACGACGGCGCCACCGCCTGGCTGGTCGGCGAGGAGGGTCGCGGCGTGCCGACCATCATCGAGATGGTCAACCTCACCCGGCTGGACTGCACGCTGGGCAGCGCGACCAGCATGCGCAGCGGCCTGAGCCGCGCCGTGCACCACGCTCAGCACCGGAAGGCGTTCGGCGCCTATCTGATCGATCAGCCGCTGATGCGCAATGTGCTGGCTGACCTGGCCGTGGAGGCCGAGGCGGCGACCATGCTGGCGATGCGGATGGCCGGTGCCACCGACAAGGCCGTGCGCGGCGACGAGCGCGAGTCGCTGTTGCGCCGCATCGGCTTGGCCGCCGGGAAATACTGGGTGTGCAAGCGGGCCACCCCGCATGCCGCCGAGGCCATGGAATGCCTGGGCGGCAACGGTTACGTCGAGGAATCCGGCATGCCCCGGCTGTACCGCGAGGCCCCGCTGATGGGCATCTGGGAAGGCTCGGGCAATGTCAGCGCGCTGGATACCTTGCGCGCCATGGCAACCCGGCCCGAGAGCGTCGAGGTTCTCTTCGACGAACTGTCCAAGACGGCCGGGCAGGATCCCCGGCTGGACCGCCACGTCACCACCCTGCAGAACGATCTGCAGGACCTGGAGACCATCACCTACCGGGGCCGCAAGGTCGCCGAGGACATCTCGCTGGCCCTGCAGGGCGCGCTGCTGGTGCGTCATGGTCACCCGGCCGTGGCCGAGGCGTTCCTGGCCAGCCGGCTCGGCGGGCAGTGGGGCCAGGCTTTCGGCACGTTGCCGACCGGCTTGGACCTGGCACCGATCCTCGAGCGGGCACTGGTCAAAGGATGACCTTTTCCATGGCGAGCAGACACAAACCCGCACAATTTCAGGCAATTCAGTACGGGTTTGCGTCTGCTCGCGGGGGAATTCGCCGGGGAGGGGTGAGCGCATGACCGTCGACTTCGACAATCTCAAGACCATGACCTATGAGGTCACCGACCGGATAGCCCGAATCACGTTCAACCGTCCCGAAAAAGGCAACTCGATCGTCGCCGACACCCCGCTGGAACTGCAGGCCCTGGTCGAGCGTGCGGACCTGGACCCGAATGTCCACGTGATCCTGGTATCCGGTCGCGGCGAGGGCTTCTGCGCCGGATTCGACCTGTCGGCCTACGCCGACGGAACCGGCGAGGCCGGGGGAGGCCGCTACGACGGCACCGTGCTGTCCGGGAAAACCCAGGCGATCAACCATCTTCCGGACCAACCGTGGGATCCGATGGTGGACTATCAGATGATGAGCCGGTTCGTTCGCGGCTTCTCCAGCCTGATGCATGCCGACAAGCCGACAGTGGTCAAGATCCATGGCTACTGCGTGGCCGGTGGCACCGATATTGCGCTGCACGCCGATCAGGTGATCACTGCCGCCGACGCCAAGATCGGCTACCCGCCGATGCGGGTATGGGGTGTTCCGGCGGCTGGTCTGTGGGCGCACCGACTGGGGGATCAGCGCGCCAAACGCCTTCTGTTCACCGGGGACTGCATCACCGGCGCGCAGGCCGCCGAATGGGGTCTGGCCGTCGAGGCGCCTGAGCCTCAGGATTTGGACGATCGAGTCGAGCGTCTGCTTGCACGTATCGCGGCCATGCCGGTCAACCAGCTCATCATGGCCAAGCTGGCCTGCAATTCCGCGTTGCTGCAGCAGGGTGTGTCGACCAGCCGGATGGTCAGCACGGTGTTCGACGGCATCGCGCGGCACACCCCCGAGGGGCACGCATTCGTCGCCGACGCGCAAGAGCACGGCTTCCGCGAAGCGGTGCGCCACCGTGACGAGCCGATGGGTGACTACGGGCGCAGGTCTTCCGGGGTCTGAGATGGTCGTGCTCAAACGGATGGCGGCTCGCTCGGTGGTGTTGAGCGTGCTGCTCGGCGCGCATCCGGCGTGGGCGAGTGCGGCCGAGCTGATCAGGCTGACGGCGGATTTCGACATCAAAGAACCGACGCTGCGGGTGGCGCTGACTCGCATGGTCAGTGCCGGTGACCTGGTTCGCTCCGAGGACGGCTACCGGCTGTCGGACCGGCTGTTGACCCGTCAGCGCCGCCAGGACGACGCGATCGATCCGCAGTTGCGTGAGTATGACGGTCAATGGCTGACACTGGTCATCACCAGCGTCGGTACTGATGCGCGTACCCGGGCATCGCTCCGGAATGCCCTGCAGCAGTACCGGTTCGGTGAACTGCGCGAGGGTGTGTGGATGCGCCCGGACAATCTCGATCAGGCCTTGCCGCAGGAGATCACCGACCGGGTGCGGGTTCTGCACACCCGGGACGACGATCCGGCCGGTCTGGCCGCCGCGCTGTGGGACCTTCCGGGCTGGCGGCGCACCGGCGAGCAGTTGTTGGACGAGATGGCCGACGCGGCCGACGTTCCGGGGCGGTTCGTCGCGGCCGCGGGCATTGTGCGTCACCTTCTTTCGGACCCGGTTCTGCCCGACGAGCTGCAGCCGCGTAGTTGGCCGGGTGCCGATTTGCGTAAGGCCTACAACGACTTCGCGGCCGAACTCGTTGATCGGCGCGATCAGAACGAACTCATGGAGGCAACGTGACCAAAGCTGTCCGGGTTGAACGCAACGGTGCGGTGACCACGGTCATCATCGACCGCCCGCACGCCCGTAATGCGGTCGACGGGCCCACCGCCGCGGCCCTGTTCGCCGCGTTCGAGCAGTTCGACGCGGACGACGACGCCGCGGTGGCGGTGTTGACCGGCGCCAACGGCACGTTCTGTGCCGGCGCCGATCTCAAAGCCTTTGGTACGCCCGAGATGAACCGGCTGGACTCTGTCGGGCCCGGGCCGATGGGACCGAGCCGAATGGTGTTGTCCAAGCCGGTGATCGCCGCGATCAGCGGCCACGCGGTGGCCGGCGGTTTGGAACTGGCGTTGTGGTGTGACCTGCGGGTGGTCGAGGAGGACGCCGTGCTGGGCGTGTTCTGCCGCCGGTGGGGAGTGCCCCTGATCGACGGCGGCACCGTGCGGCTGCCCCGGCTGATCGGGCAGAGCCGCGCCATGGACCTGATCCTGACCGGGCGTGCCGTCGACGCCGCCGAAGCCCACGCGATCGGCCTGGCCAACCGGGTGGTGCCGACCGGGCAGGCCCGCGCGGCGGCCGAGGAGCTCGCCGTCGAGCTTTCCCGGCTTCCTCAGCAATGTATGCGTGCCGACCGCCTCTCGGCACTGCATCAGTGGGGCGAATCCGAGCAGACGGCAATGGAATTCGAATTCGCCAGCATCGAGCGCGTCAAACACGAAGCCGCTCACGGAGCGGGACGGTTCGCCCGAGGCGCCGGCCGGCACGGCGCGAGCGCGTAAGCCTCACCGACTGCAGGCACGGCGCTCGGCTGGGATGTCCCCGCCGAGCGCCGTTCGCGCCGTTGCGCGGGTCAGCCGGCTACTTGCTGTGATCACCACCGGCACGGTGCTTGGCGCCGCCGCTGCGTGCTTTGGTGCCGTGCTTGGCCGTGTCGCGTTGCGCCTTCGCCACGTTCTTCACCGTCCCGACCACCCGCTTGGCCGATCTGCTGGTATTCCGTTCTGTCCGAGTGTTCTTCGTGCCTGAGGTATCCGATGCAGCCGACGTGTCGGCCGGCTCGGCTTCGGCCTCAGTACCGGCTGGGGTACCTGCTGCGGGGGTATCCACGACCGGTCGCTGCGGTGTGACGGACAGTGTGACGGTCTTGACGGCCGCGGCGGTGGAGTCCGCGATGCGGCCGACGGCGCGGGTGAGGTCGGCAGCGGGATCGCCCAGCTCCCGGGTGGCGGCCAGCGCCTTGCCGTTGACCATCGGTGTGTCCGCGGCTACGTCAGCGGTCACATCGGTTGGTGTAGTCGGCTCGTCCACCTCGGTGGTCGCTGGAACCTCCGGAACGCTCGGCTTTTGCCAGCCGATGGCTGTCGCGATCGTCTGCGGCAAGGTCACCAGGAGGCTCTGGACCAGGCCGCGGTTGAACACCGCATCTGCCGCGGTGAGCAGGCCGGATGTCCCTGCCGCGATACCGTTGTAGTACCCATTCAGAACTGCGCCGGTGAGCACAGCGGGAGTGTTGACGAGCGCATTGAGGGCCGCGGCCGGATCGCCGGCCTCGGCGGCGTCGAGAATGTTTTGGGCACTGTCTCCCAACACATTGATCACGCTCTCCACCGGATTCAGTACGCCGAGGCCCAGGGGCATCAGCAGATCAGGCACCGCAGAGAGGGCGTTCAGGAGGTTGCGGCCCATACCCAAGGGGATCTGCATCGTATTGATCAGTGGGTTGGCAAAAGCAAAGAGACGGAACACGACATTGCTGAGAACGCTTGCCGCGCCGGCGACATTGCCCGCCGCGAGATAGTCGACGGCCTGGTTGACGAAGAACTTCAGCCGGTAGTCCTCAGCCGACGTGAAGAACTGGATGTAGCTCATGGCAGCTGCGTCGAGCGAGGTCGCGAGTAGCTGTCCGTTGGCCATTTGATTGGCGATGACCTGCTGCAGGATCGGAAATGGGTTGGCGGCCATTTCTCCGCCGATTTGCGCCACATTCTCGAAGGCAGGCTCGAAGACATTCATCCATGCCGTGATGGGGTCGACGGCGAATGGGTTCTCGAGTTCGTCGGCGAGTGCGGTGAGTTGGACCGACGCCGATGAGACATGAGGTGTCGCGACCGTGGCGTCGGGCAGCGGTGAAGTGACCGGGCTGATCGGACCCACCGCGATGGCGCCGGCGCCGGCCAACGCGATGCCGGCGGTGAGGGTCGATCGCATGGCTGAGTGCATTGAGATTCCATTTCTCTCACGTGATTTTGAATGCATCTGAAGGTACCGGAGGCATCGCCGATAGTTGCTCTTTGAAGAAAACTGACCGCCGGTCGATGCTCGGCCACCGGTCATCGGCAATTCAGGGTTCGGGTAAAGGGCGTGCTCTCTGGCTGCTCCGCGCGTAAATAGCAAACTAAGTGAAGTGTAAAAATATTTTGATACGCAAGTAGTTTGAGAGAAACTGAAACTTGTTCATCGGGCCGGTCCACGGGCCGGTGGATCGATCGAAAAGGTGGAATATCCGGTTTTTTGGGGCGTTGGCGGCTCGTCATTGGGGGGTCGATCTATGAAGGACAGTCGTCGGAGTTGGCGATCGAGTGTCCTGGTCCACAGCAACTCGGTCGTGATGCGCTGGCCTACGCCGCAGATTGGGCACGGGCGATGCGAGGTTCGAGCCTTGTTGCGGCGGTGCCGTGGACTCTCCGACATACTTCGATGGACCAGAAGAATGAATTCAGTCGGCGTAGCAGTGGATCAGCGAAGGGCGGTGTTGATGCGCCGGCAACAATCACCCAGCGACGTCATCTGAGTGCGCGACAGCTGATTCAGGTAAAGCTCGCGAACGGCTCGTGCGTAGGTGCGCATGGCGTTCTGTAGGTGTGCGCGACCAGCGTGGGTAATGGTGGCGTGTACCGACCGCCGGTCGTGCTGATCGGTCGTACGGGTGATCAGCCTGCGTGATTCCATACGTCGGACCCGCGCGGTGGCGCGGCTGGGAATCAGCGCCAGGGACCGGGCAAGGTCGCCCATTCGAGCGGATCCACATTCTGACTTGGTCAGCAATTCGAGCAACAGGACATCGACCAGTGCGAGATCGTGCTCGTCCATCAGCGTTTGGTCCACGTTCTGGCAAAGCTGAGTCGATGAATCGAGGAAGCGCTGCCAGCACTCTTGCTCGCTATCCTCCACAGCGGATGATGCTAACAATCCGCGGCGCTCGAGAAGGTCGGTTTCCGTCAGAATGCCTTCAGGCGCAACACATTCGTCGTGCGAAAAGTTCTGACAGGCAACGACTCTGAGACAGAGTGGCTAACCCTTGTTGACCTTGTTGTTGCTGCCGGTGTTGGTGACCTTCGGGTCGCCCGCGGCGTAGCTGACCGTGTTGTTGAGCCCGATGATGGTGAGCCCCTTGTCGATCCGCTCGAAGGTGATCTTGTTGTCGGATCCGCCGATGTTCACGTTGGCGCAGGTGCCCTTGACGGTCAGCGTGTTGTTGGTGCCGCCCACTGTGAGCGATTTGCCGTCGGCGCAGTCGATGTCGGTCGTGGTGCCGACCGACATGTAGTTGATGGTGTTGCCGACCTCGACGTTGACGCCGGACGATCCCGCCGTGGCGCTCGGGGTATTGGTGTCCGAGCTCTCGGATCCACAGGCCGCCAGGGCGAGCGCGGCGGCAGCGGCGCCGATTCCGAGGATCAGCTGGGTGTGGGGGAAACGGATGAGCACGGGTCTATCTCTGCTTTCTTCCTCAGACTTCGTCAGGCGGGGACGCGGCTGATCTGGTTGACCATCGCCAGTTCGCGGCCGCGGTCGACGATTATCGGGTCGCCGTTCTTGAAGAACACCGTCTGGTCCCAGCCGTACACCGTGATGTCGTTGATGACGTTGTCGGCGACGATCACATTGGAGGTCCCCTGCACCGTGATCGCCCAGCAGGTACCCATCGCATTGACCCGGTTGTTGGACCCGTTGACCAACAGCGTGGCGTTGTTGCAGTCCACGGTTTGTTCGGTGCTCTGGCCGGTGATGGTGGTGTCACCGTTCTTGGCCGCCGCGCCGGGTGCGCCGACGGTCAGCGTCAGCGGCAACGTGAGGGCGCCCGCAGCCACTACCCGGCCTACAACTTTCCAACTCACGGTGAGTCCCCTTCCGATCCGCTGCGAGAAGAGTACGTGGCGCACTTGCGGTAACGGCAAGGGTTGGCCACTTTGACGGGCGGTTGCCGACAGGTCGCGTGTGGTGTCGGTGCTGGGTACCGTGTTCAGCAATGCGTCGGTGTGTTGTTCAGGCTGCTGCCGTGGCAGTCACAGCCGTGGTGACCGTCGCGGGGTGTTCGCGCACCATCGACGGGGCTGCCGAGCGCGCGTCGGCCGATACCGCCGATCCCGATCGCAGTTTCGGCTATGTCGACGACCGGTGCGGGCTGCTCGTCGACAGCACGATCCAGGAGATCCTGGCCGCCGACAACGTGGTGCGCCCGTACAGCGGGGCGGTCTGCCAGTACGTGTTGTCGCGTAAGGCCGGACCGGCGCCGACGGCAGGCCCACTCGCGATGCTCGACGTGATCTTCTCCTGGTTCGAGAAGGGGTCCCTGGAGCGGGAGCGGGCGGTGGCCCGCAGCCGTGATGCCGAGATCACCGACACTGTCGTCGAACGCCACCAGGCATTCCTCGCACGCCGCGATGTCACCGGCGCGGCCTGCTCGGCGACCGCTTCGGCCGGGTCGGGCGTCATCAGCTGGTGGGTGCAGTTCCGCGGTGCGGGCAATGGCGGACCGGCCGGCATGGGTGACCCGTGCCAGGACGCCAAGAAGCTGCTCTCGGCCACCCTTCAATCGGAACTCTGACCGTGGCGCACCATTGCCTCGCCGCGAGGTGTCTGGCCGGCTTCGCAGCCGGGGTGGCGTTGCTGACCGCGTGCGGGCCGACGGACACGTCGTCGGCCCCCGAGCCTGCGTCCCCCGGCAGCGGTTTCCACGGCGTGGACTGCAACGGCATCACCGATGCTGACATCGCCGATGCCGTCGGATCCTCGATGTTCACCAAGGCTGTGGTCAGCGACACCGGGTGCTTCTGGCAGGAGAACTCGGTACTGGGCACCTTCGGTGCCGGGATGGGTATCTCCACGTGGTGGTACCGGGGCAGTGACATGGACACCGAACGGACATTGGAGACCCGGGCCGGGCGCACCCTCACCGAGCTGTCGATCGACGGAAACAAGGGCTTTCGGGCGGCCGACGCGAATGTGTGCAGCATCTACGTGGCCAAGGGCGAGGACGTCATCACCTGGTCGATCCAGACGATGAATCCGGCCACGCTGCCTGACCTGTGTCAGGTCGTCGAGAAACTCGCCCGGCTCAGTCAGGGCCGGGTCAACTGATCTGCTCTGTCTGAGGGGCTACAGTTCACGGCGACCCCAACAGCGGCGTCAATCACATCGACTCGAAGGCAGTGCGTACATGTCAGCTCGGCCGGAGCCACAGGCGGCTGGCACACGACGTTCCCAGTCCCGGCCGGCGCGGACCACCAGGCTCAGCCGTGACGCCATTGTCAATGCGGCATTGACGTTTCTGGACCGTGAGGGCTGGGACGCGCTGACCATCAACGCACTGGCCAACCAGCTCGGTACGAAGGGTCCGTCGCTCTACAACCACGTGGACAGCCTGGACGACCTGCGACGGACGGTCCGCATGCGCGTGATCGACGACATCATCGAGATGCTCAACACCGTCGGTTCCGGCCGCACCCGTGACGATGCGGTGTCGGTGATGGCCAGTGCCTACCGCAGCTACGCCCACCACCATCCCGGTCGCTACTCCGCGTTCACCCGGATGCCGTTCGGCGGAGACGATCCGGAGTACTCGGCTGCCACCAGGGCCGCGGCCGGACCGGTCATCCAGGTGCTGACTTCCTATGGGCTGGAGGGCGAGGACGCCTTCTACGCCGCCCTGCAGTTCTGGTCTGCCCTACACGGCTTTGTACTGCTGGAAATGACTGGTGTGATGGACGACATCGACACCGATGCGGTGTTCACCGATATGCTGCGGCGGTTGGCCTCTGGTATGGGGCAACTGGGGTCGTAGCGTCTGACCTGGGAATAGGTCGTCGTGAGCGGGTTTGGTTCGGCGCGGCCAGCCCTGGTATCGTGGTAGATCGTGCCTGGCCGGAAGGCGCATGCGGCTTGAGTGTTTCGCAAGCGTGCCCGCACGCCGGGCCAATCTGCATGTCTAACACGCATCGGAATTCCACCGGTGTAAGCACATGTGACACGCCCGGGCGCGGGGTAAGCGGCCGGGGGATAACTGCAGTACAGAGACTTAGAACAGCAAAGAGCAACACAGAGAAAGCCGGTACATGCCAACCATCAACCAGCTGGTCCGCAAGGGTCGCCGCGACAAGGTCGCGAAGGTCAAGACCGCGGCCCTCAAGGGCAGCCCGCAGCGCCGTGGCGTGTGCACCCGCGTGTACACAACCACCCCGAAGAAGCCGAACTCGGCGCTTCGCAAGGTCGCGCGCGTCAAGCTGACCAGTGGGGTTGAGGTCACGGCCTACATCCCCGGTGAGGGTCACAACCTGCAGGAGCACTCGATGGTGCTGGTGCGTGGCGGTCGTGTGAAGGACCTTCCGGGTGTCCGTTACAAGATCATCCGCGGGTCGCTGGACACCCAGGGCGTCAAGAACCGCAAGCAGGCCCGTAGCCGCTACGGCGCCAAGAAGGAGAAGAGCTGATGCCGCGCAAGGGTCCCGCGCCGAAGCGTCCGTTGGTCAACGATCCGGTCTACGGGTCGCAGCTGGTCACCCAGCTGGTCAACAAGGTTCTGCTGGACGGCAAGAAATCACTGGCCGAGCGCATTGTCTACGGTGCGCTGGAGCAGGCTCGCGACAAGACCGGCACCGATCCGGTCGTCACTCTCAAGCGCGCTCTCGACAACGTCAAGCCCGCCCTCGAGGTGCGCAGCCGCCGCGTCGGTGGCGCCACCTACCAGGTTCCGGTCGAGGTCCGCCCCGAGCGCTCCACCACCCTGGCCCTGCGCTGGCTGGTCAGCTTCTCCAAGGCCCGTCGCGAGAAGACCATGGTCGAGCGCCTCGCCAACGAGATCATGGATGCGAGCAACGGCCTGGGTGCCGCTGTGAAGCGTCGCGAGGACACTCACAAGATGGCCGAAGCGAACCGAGCTTTCGCGCACTACCGCTGGTGATACCCGCGCCCGGCATCCAGCGTCGGGTGCCGGTCGGCGCGCAATCGAACACCTAATCAAGCAAGCGAAAGAGTTGGGAAGACTTCCGTGGCACAGGACGTGCTGACAGACCTGAACAAGGTCCGCAACATCGGCATCATGGCGCACATCGACGCCGGCAAGACGACGACGACCGAGCGCATCCTCTATTACACCGGCGTCAACTACAAGATCGGTGAGACGCACGACGGTGCCTCCACCACCGACTGGATGGAGCAGGAGCAGGAGCGTGGTATCACCATCACCTCCGCAGCCGTCACCTGCTTCTGGAACGACAACCAGATCAACATCATCGACACCCCGGGGCACGTCGACTTCACCGTTGAGGTGGAGCGTTCGCTCCGTGTTCTTGATGGCGCCGTTGCCGTCTTCGACGGCAAGGAGGGTGTTGAGCCCCAGTCCGAGCAGGTGTGGCGTCAGGCCGACAAGTACGACGTGCCGCGTATCTGCTTCGTCAACAAGATGGACAAGCTCGGCGCGGACTTCTACTTCACCGTGCAGACCATCAAGGACCGCCTCGGTGCCAAGCCGCTGGTGATCCAGCTGCCGATCGGTGCCGAGAACGACTTCGAGGGCATCGTCGACCTGGTCGAGATGCATGCCAAGGTGTGGCGCGGCGAGACCAAGCTCGGTGAGAGCTACGAGATCGTCGAGATCCCCGCGGATCTGGCCGACAAGGCCGCCGAATACCGCAGCGAATTGATGGATACCGTCGCCGAGACCGACGAGGCGCTTCTGGAGAAGTACCTCGGCGGTGAGGACCTCACCATCGAGGAGATCAAGGGCGCGATCCGCAAGCTGACCGTCAACAGCGAGCTGTACCCGGTGCTGTGTGGCAGTGCGTTCAAGAACAAGGGTGTGCAGCCGATGCTGGACGCCGTGATCGATTACCTTCCCTCGCCGCTGGATGTCGAGTCCGTCAAGGGCCACGTCCCCGGCAAGGAGGACGAAGAGATCCTGCGCAAGCCGTCGACCGACGAGCCGTTCGCCGCGCTGGCGTTCAAGATCGCCGTGCACCCCTTCTTCGGCAAGCTCACCTACGTTCGCGTGTACTCGGGCAAGGTGGAGTCCGGTGCGCAGGTCATCAACGCGACCAAGGGCAAGAAGGAGCGTCTGGGCAAGCTGTTCCAGATGCACGCCAACAAAGAAAACCCTGTGGAATCCGCCAGTGCCGGCCACATCTACGCCGTGATCGGCCTCAAGGACACCACGACCGGTGACACCCTGTGCGATCCGAACCAACAGGTCGTGCTGGAGTCGATGACGTTCCCCAACCCGGTCATCGAGGTGGCCATCGAGCCCAAGACCAAGAGTGACCAGGAAAAGCTCGGCACGGCCATCCAGAAGCTGGCCGAAGAGGACCCGACCTTCAAGGTGCACCTGGACCAGGAGACCGGCCAGACCGTCATCGGCGGGATGGGCGAGCTGCACCTGGACATCCTGGTGGACCGCATGCGCCGCGAGTTCAAGGTCGAGGCCAATGTCGGCAAGCCGCAGGTGGCCTACCGCGAGACCATCCGCCGCAAGGTGGAGAAGGTCGAGTTCACCCACAAGAAGCAGACGGGTGGCTCGGGTCAGTTCGCGAAGGTTCTGGTCAGCATCGAGCCCTTCGTGGGCGAGGACGGTGCCACCTACGAGTTTGACAACAAGGTCACCGGTGGCCGCATCCCGCGTGAGTACATCCCGTCGGTGGATGCCGGTGCGCAGGACGCCATGCAGTACGGCGTGCTGGCCGGTTACCCGTTGGTGAATCTCAAGCTGACGCTGCTCGACGGCGCCTACCACGAGGTCGACTCCTCGGAAATGGCGTTCAAGGTGGCGGGTTCGCAGGTGCTGAAGAAGGCTGCGCAGGCCGCACAGCCGACCATCCTCGAACCCATCATGGCTGTCGAGGTCACCACACCCGAGGATTACATGGGTGAGGTGATCGGCGACCTGAACTCCCGCCGTGGTCAGATCCAGGCCATGGAGGAGCGCAGCGGTGCGCGCGTCGTCAAGGCGCTGGTGCCGCTGTCGGAGATGTTCGGCTACGTCGGAGACCTTCGGTCGAAGACCCAGGGCCGGGCGAACTACTCCATGGTTTTCGACTCGTACGCCGAAGTTCCGGCGAACGTGTCGAAGGAGATCATCGCTAAGGCGACGGGTCAGTAAGCTCGTCGCGGCAAATGTCGCGGCACACAACTGAACACATCATCATTGCTTTAACCAAAGCACCAACAAGTCCAGGAGGACACCACAGTGGCGAAGGCGAAGTTCGAGCGGACGAAGCCGCACGTCAACATCGGGACCATCGGTCACGTTGACCACGGCAAGACCACGCTTACTGCAGCAATCACCAAGGTTCTGCACGACAAGTACCCGGCGTTGAACGAGTCGCGCGCATTCGACCAGATCGACAATGCGCCTGAAGAGCGTCAGCGCGGCATCACGATCAACATCTCCCACGTGGAGTACCAGACCGAGAAGCGGCACTACGCCCACGTGGACGCCCCCGGCCACGCGGACTACATCAAGAACATGATCACCGGTGCCGCCCAGATGGACGGCGCGATCCTGGTGGTCGCGGCCACCGATGGTCCGATGCCGCAGACTCGCGAGCACGTGCTGCTGGCCCGCCAGGTGGGTGTGCCCTACATCCTGGTCGCGCTGAACAAGGCCGACATGGTTGAGGACGAGGAGCTCATCGAGCTCGTCGAGATGGAGGTCCGCGAACTGCTGGCCGCCCAGGAATTCGACGAGGACGCCCCGGTCATCAAGGTGTCGGCGCTCAAGGCTCTCGAAGGCGACCCCAAGTGGGTCAAGTCGGTTGAGGACCTGATGGAGGCGGTCGACGAGTCGATCCCGGATCCGGTTCGCGAGACCGACAAGCCGTTCCTGATGCCCGTCGAGGACGTCTTCACCATCACCGGTCGTGGCACCGTGGTGACCGGTCGCGTCGAGCGTGGCGTGATCAACGTCAACGAAGAGGTCGAGATCGTCGGCATCAAGCCGACCACGACCAAGACCACCGTCACCGGTGTGGAGATGTTCCGCAAGCTGCTCGACCAGGGCCAGGCGGGCGACAACGTCGGTCTGCTGGTTCGTGGCATCAAGCGCGAGGACGTCGAGCGTGGCCAGGTCGTGGTCAAGCCCGGCACCACCACCCCGCACACCGAGTTCGAGGGCAGCGTCTACATCCTGTCCAAGGACGAGGGCGGCCGCCACACGCCGTTCTTCAACAACTACCGTCCGCAGTTCTACTTCCGCACCACGGATGTGACCGGCGTGGTTACCCTGCCCGAGGGCACCGAGATGGTGATGCCCGGTGACAACACCGACATCTCCGTTGTGCTGATCCAGCCCGTCGCCATGGACGAGGGCCTGCGCTTCGCGATCCGCGAGGGCGGCCGTACCGTCGGCGCCGGCCGCGTTACCAAGATCATCAAGTGATCTAAAGACGCAAACGAGAGCGGCGCTCACCTTCGGGTGGGCGCCGCTTTTGCTTTTCGGCGTGTTTGCTGAGCGTGGTGTAACGCCTGTGACAGCTGAGCCGATCTTTATTGCATAGGTGAGCTACGGGGTTGGGGGCACGAACATGACACGAGTGCGACGGATCTGGGCAGTGGCGTCGGCAGCGGTCCTGGCCGCCACGGCGGCCGGATTTGCGGCAGGCGCGGCACAGGCTGCGCCGGGTTGCCCGGACGTGCACTGGATCGGCGTCGCCGGTTCGGGTGAGCGTGACGATCCGACGGCTGATGCCGGTATGGGCCGGGTGGTCTACAACTCCCTGCGTGATCTGTCGGTGTGGGTGCAGCAGGACGGTCGGACGATGACGGCCGAAGCGGTGGCCTACCCAGCTGCACCGGTGCCCGCGGACGGCGATCTGCTGGGCTGGGGCGGCTTCATGAGCAGTGTCGACGCCGGGGTGGCGGCATTGGGGAATCAGTACGCGGCGTTCACCCAGCAGTGCCCGTCCAGCGAGGTCGTTCTGGCCGGCTATTCGCAGGGCGCGATGGTGGTCCACCGCAATCTGGCCGCGTTGGAGGGCAGCCCCAATCTGGCTGCTGCGCTGTTGGTCGCCGACGGTGACCGCTTGCCCGCCGATCCCACCGTCAACCTGGGTACGGCCACGGCGGCGAGCAGCACCACGAAGGGCGTCGCGCAGGACTGGCCGATCCTGGCCCACGCCCCCGCACCCCTGTCGCCGTCAGTCGGCAGTCGCACGATCAGCGTGTGCGATCGTGGCGATGCGGTCTGCGACTCCGACGAAGATGCCGATGAGGTGACCGCGACCGCGATCGCGGTGCACACCAGCTACGCCCGCTCGAGTGGCGGCGGGTATCGGTGGACCTGGCCGTTGTACCGGATGCTGGGCCCGTCGCCGATGCAGCAGCAGACCGTGCCGGTGGGCGGCGCGACGGATGGTGTCGTTCACTCCTGACCTGGGCGGTCCTGGGCGCTAATCTGATGGCGCCCAACCGACGACAGGAGCCTGCGATGGCCACATTCTGGCGGTACGTGCGCATACAGGCCTTCGTGTTGATGTGTGGCATCGTCGGCCCGATCTTTCTGGTCATCTACTTCGTCTCCGGAGCCGATCCGATGATGAAGTGGATGTTCTGGATGGGTCTGCTGATCACCGCCATCGACATCTTGATCGCGCTCGGGATCACGGCCGCCGGGTCGAAATCGGCGGCGCAGAACCAGAAACTCGAACAGGTGGGCGTATTGGCCCTGGCCCAGGTCACCGGTATCCACGAGACCAACACCCGCATCAACGAGCAGCCGTTGGTGAAGTTGGATCTGCAGATCTCGGGACCCGGCATCGCGCCGTTCGCCAGTCAGGACCGGGTGCTGGCCTCGGTGTCGCGGCTTCCGATGATCACCAACCGCAAATTGGTCGCGCTGGTCGACCCGACCACCAACGAGTACCGGATCGATTGGGAGAGAAGCAGTCTGGTCAGCGGTCTGATGCCGGCGACGTTCGCCCTCGCCGAGGAGAACAAGACCTACGACCTGACCGGTCAGTCCGGCCCGCTGATGGAGATCCTGCAGATCCTCAAGGCCAACGGCATCGGTATCAACAACATGGTCGACCTGCGGGGCAATCCTGCGGTGCGTGAGCAGGTCCAGGCCGTGGTGCGGCGAGCGACCGCACAGCAGGAAGCGTCGGCTACGCCGGCAACCACACCGGCTGCGGCGCCGGGGTCCTTCCTTGCGCCTCCGGCGCCCTCGACCGCGCAACGCCTTCAGGAACTGGAGACGCTGCGTGCGACGGGGGCCATCAGCGACGACGAGTACACGGCGAAACGACAGCAGATCATCGCCGATCTCTGATCACGATCGTCGGTGCTGAGCTGGGCCGCGGCCGAGGTGGCGGGTACTGCATGACCTGCCCGATCATCCGTGATCCCATTGAGTGGTAGGAGCCCAGGAACACGTTCTACTTCTGCTGTTAGCCTGTGGCCAGACTCACTGAAAGGACCCTGGCATGGCGGCAGGTAACGCAACACTGGAAGGTCGGGTGGCATTCGTCACCGGCGCTGCACGCGGCCAGGGCCGCGCGCACGCGGTGCGGTTGGCCAACGAGGGTGCCGACATCATCGCGATCGATGTCTGCCGCCCGGTCGACGCCACGATCACCTATCCGGCCGCGACATCGGAGGATCTGGCCGAAACCGTCGCCGCCGTGGAGGCCGCGGGCCGCAAAGTGCTGGCGCGTGAGGTCGACGTCCGCGATCTGGCCGCCCAGCAACAGGTGGTGGCTGACGGCGTCGAGCAGTTCGGCCGGCTCGACATCGTGGTCGCCAATGCCGGGGTGCTCAGCTGGGGACGGCTGTTCGAGATGTCGCCCGAGCAGTTCGACACCATCATCGACGTCAACCTCAACGGCACGTGGCGGACCATCCGGGCCGCGGTGCCCGCCATGATCGAGGCCGGCAACGGCGGCTCGATCATCATCGTCAGCTCCTCGGCCGGGCTCAAGGCCACGCCGGGCAACGGCCACTACTCTGCCTCGAAGCACGGACTGGTCGCGTTGACCAACGCCCTAGCACTTGAGGTGGGGGAGTTCGGAATTCGGGTCAACTCGATCCATCCGTACTCGATCGACACTCCGATGATCGAGCCGGAGGCAATGGCCGAGATCTTCGCCAAGTTCCCGAGCTATCTGCACAGTTTCGCCCCGATGCCGTATCACAAGGTGACCGACGGCAAGAACGAGGGACTCGCGGCGTTCATGGCGCCCGAGGAGGTTTCCGACGTGGTGGCGTTCCTGGCCGGTGACAACTCGGCCACCCTGTCGGGCAGCCAGATCGCTGTCGACCGAGGTGTGCTCAAGTACTGACGGTTCCGAGGCGGTCAGCCGGGGAGGACGAGAACCGGAACCGGGCTGTGCCGCAGGATCTTCGATCCATGTGAGCCCAGGAAAACCCGGGCCACCGTGCCGCCGGGCGAGGTTCCGATCGCCAGGATCTCACCCCCGAGCCAGTCGATGGCGTCGATCGCGTCGCGCCAGTCGTTGCCGGTGACGACTTGCAGATCCACCTCGTCGCGGATGACTCTGTCGTCCTTCAGGCGGATCAGCGCCTGTTGGGCCTGTTTCGCCGACTCCTGCAGGATCGCGTCCTCGGCGTGCAGCCCGACGGTCGGTGGGTACATGTTGCGTCCCCGTACTGCGAATGTGACCACCCGCATCGGGGTGTCCAGACGTCGGCTCAGGTCGGCCACCTGCTCAACCACGGCCACCGCTTCGGAGGAGCCGGGGTAAGCGCACGTGATACGCGCCAGTGCACCGGATTTCGGCCGCCGATAACCGCGCGGGCTGATCGCCAGCGGAACCGGGCAGGAGTGCAGCAGCCGATCGGCGGTCGAGCCCACCACCACCTGGCCCAGTTGGCCCTCCGACGCGGAGCCGAGGACGAGTAGTTCGGCGTCGAGAGCGCCGACGGCCTCGAGTAGTCCGCCGGAGACGGAGCGGTGCGCGAACTTGTGGAAGCTGACATCGAGACGCTGGTCCAGCGCGGTCACGTGCTGCCGTGCCTGCTCGGCCGAGGATGCTGCCAATTGTGCTGCGTACTCGGCGTATTCGGCGTCGACGCGGGCGGGTGACGGGTTGAGCCACGGACGCGGGACGACGGTGGCCACCGCCAGCGAGGTGTGCAGGGTCCGGGCTGCGCCGACCCCGAGGTGCAGTGCGGCCGCCCCACCTTTGCCGGCCAGATATCCGACGACGACGGTCATCGGGTTTCCCCGGCTCCGGGGGTGATCATCACGTCGTCCTCACCGGCTGCCGCCCCCGGTATGTAGCCGTCGCCACCGTCGTTGAGGGCGCTGTGATGTCGGCTCCACAGGAGATAGAACGCCAGGACGACGGCGACCCAGATGCTGAATCACAGCCAGGTGATGTGCGGCAGGCCGTAGAGGACGAACAGGCAGGCCAGCACTGAAAGGACCGGTGTCACCGGGTAGCCGGGAACCTTGAACGCGCGCGGGAGGTCCGGCTCACGCACCCGCAGGATGATCACGCCGATGGACACCACGATGAATGCCACCAGGGTGCCGATCGACACCAGATCCCACAGATAGTCCAGCGGCACCAACCCGGCGAGGGTGCCGGTCACCGCGGCCACGACGATGGTGTTGTTCACCGGAGTCATGGTGCGCGGGTTCACCTTTGCAAACATCGGCGGCAGCAGCCCGTCGCGTCCCATCGCGAACAGGATGCGGGTCTGGCCGTACATCACCACGAGCGTGACCGAGAAGATCGAGATGACCGCGCCCATGGCCAGGACGGTGCTGGCCCAGGTCTGGCCGTGCAGGATGTTGGTGAGCATCACCGACAGTCCGGCCTCGGATTGCGCATCGGAACCGAACTCGTCAGCGGATTGGGTGCCCAGACCGGCGAACGCGACCAGGATGTAGATGCTGGTGACGACGATCAGTGCGCCGAGAATTGCCCGCGGCATGGTCTTCTGCGGATTCTTCACCTCGTCGCCCGCGGTGGACACCGCGTCCAGGCCGATGAACGTGAAGAAGATGGTGCTGGCCGCGGCGGTGATGCCGGTGAATCCCTTGTCCCAGAATCCGGCGAAGTGATCGGTGGTGAACGCGGTGAGCGCGATGGCCACGAACATGCCGAGTACACACAGTTTCAGGATCACCATGACGGTGTTGACCGCGGCGGACTCGCTGGCACCGCGGATCAGCAGCAGTGCACACATGACGATCAGGACCGTCGCGGGCAGGTTGATGATGCCCGGGTCATCGCCCCACGGGGCCGCCGACAGGGCGTGCGGCAAGCGCCAACCGAACAGGTTCTCCAGCAGCTTGTTGAGGTAGCCACTCCAGCCGACCGCGGTGGCCGACATCGAGACACCGTATTCGAGTAGCAGGCAGGCGGCGACGCCCATCGCGATGAATTCGCCCATGGTGGTGTATGCGTAGGAGTAAGTGGAGCCCGAAACGGGTACGGTCGCAGCCATTTCTGCATAGCAGATCGCAGACAACCCGGCGGCGATACCGGCCACCATGAACGACACCAGTACTGCGGGACCGGCTTTGGGAACTGCCTGCTGCAGCACGATGAAGATGCCGGTGCCGACCGTGGCGCCGACACCGAACATGGTCAGCTGGAACGTACCGATACTTCGCCGGAGGTGGTCCGACGCGCCGTGGGCGACCGGTGCTCCGATGACCGGCCTGCGCCGCAACATCTGGCTGGTCAGGTTGTTGGCTGGGGCGGACATGGTGTCTCCTTGCTGCCGGTCAACCGATTATCGGCGCGCCTCGGCCAGGGTGTCGGCGAATTGGTCAACGGCCCAGTCGAGCTCGTGGGAGGTCACCACCAGAGGCGGGGCGAATCGCAGGGTCGAGCCGTGGGTGTCTTTCACCAGCACACCGCGTTCGGCCAATGCCAGACCGAATTGCTTGCCGGTGCCGAGGTCAGGGTCGATGTCCACTCCGGCCCACAGACCCATACCCCGCACGGCCGTCACCCCGCGCCCGGTCAGACCCCTCAGCCGTTCGTGTAGATGGGTACCGAGTTCGCTTGAGCGCAGCTGAAATTCGCCGCGACGCAACATGCCCACCACGGTGGTGCCGATGGCTGCCGCCAATGGATTGCCGCCGAAGGTGGAGCCGTGCTCGCCCGGGTGCAGCACGCCGAGGACATTGCGGTCGGCCACTACCGCGGACAGCGGCACCACACCACCGCCCAGAGCCTTGCCGAGCAGATACACGTCGGGAACCACATCCCAGTGTTCGCACGCGAAGGTGCGGCCGGTACGGGCCAGGCCGGACTGGATCTCGTCGGCGATCATCAGCACGTTGTTGCGGCTGCAGATGTCGCGGACCCGGGGCAGGTAGTCGGCGGGCGGGACGATGATGCCTGCCTCACCCTGGATGGGCTCGATCAGTACCGCCGCCGTGTTCTCATCGACCGCCTCGGCCAGTGCCCGATGGTCGCCGAAGGGCACCGAGCGGAATCCGGGTGTGTAGGGGCCGAAGCCGCGGCGCGCGGTGTCGTCGTCGGAGAAACTGATGATCGTGGTGGTACGACCATGGAAGTTGTTGTGCGCTACCACAATATTGGAGCTGTTGGACTTCACGCCTTTTACGTCCGTGGCCCATTTGCGGGCCACCTTGATACTGCTCTCCACGGCCTCGGCGCCGCTGTTCATCGGCAGCACCATGTCTTTGCCGCACAATTCGGCCAGCGCCTCGGCGAACGGGCCGAGTCGGTCGGAGTGAAAGGCTCGGCTCACCAGGGTCAACCGGTCCAGTTGGGCGTGTGCGGCGGCCATGACCTCGGGATTGCGGTGGCCGAAGTTGACCGCCGAATAGGCGGCCAGGCAATCGAGGTAGCGGCGGCCCGTCACATCGGTGATCCAGGCTCCTTCGGCGCTTTCGGCGACCACCGGCAGCGGTGAGTAGTTGTGGGCGACATAGCGATCGTCGAGCGCGATCGCGGCGGCAGTCTCGGGGTCCGGGGTGGCCTGGCTGTCCACACTGTCCACGATGGTCATCGATACCGCTCCAGCGTGCAGCATTTGACGGATCCGCCGCCTTTGAGGAGTTCGGACAGGTCGACGCCGATCGGCTCGAAGCCGGCCCGGCGCAGCTGGTCGGCGAATCCCGTGGCGGCGGCAGGCATCACGACGTGCCGGCCGTCGGACACCACATTGAGGCCGAGGACAAAGGCGTCGGCGGAGCCCGCTTCGATGGCGTCGCCGAACAGCTCGGTCAGACGCTTTCGGGCATCGGCGCTGAACGCCGGGGGGTAGTAGGCGATGGTCGAATCGTCGAGCACGGCCAACGCGGTGTCGAGGTGATAGAAGCGCGGGTCGACGAGTTCCAGGCTGATCACGTCCAGGCCGGTGGCGTCCGCGATCTCGGCATGGGCGCGCCGATCGGTGCGAAAACCGTATCCGGCCAACAGGATTGACCCGACGAGCAGCAGATCGCCCTGGCCCTCGTTGACATGGTCGGTGAACACCGTCCGGTAGCCGGCCGCGGTCATCCACTCGGCGTAGGCGTCCGCCTCGCCGGCGCGCTGCGGGTAGGCGAAGCGAGCCACCACGGCGGTGTCCCCGATCAGGAAACCGCCGTTGGCGGCGTAGACCATGTCGGGCAGACCGGTGCGCGGGGTCACCAGGTCGACGGTGTGGCCCAGGTCGGCGTACACCCGGCGCAGCGCGTCCCACTGCGACAGTGCGCGCGCGGTATCGACGGGGGCGGCGGTGTCCATCCAGGGGTTGATGGCGTATTCGACGGTGAAGTACTGCGGGGCGGTCATGGCGTAGTGGCGGTTGGTTGCGGTCCGCGCGGGTGGCACCGCGGTCCGTGCGGGCGCTACCGCCCCGCCCGTTTGGGGCACGGTGTCGTGCACGACTTCGTCGAAAATCGTCATGAATCGACGATATGAAGTGCGGCTGGCGCAATCAATCACTTCTTGTTGCGTGATATGCAGGGATATATTGCAGAAATTGTGTATTGACAGCGGTTTGTTGTGTGGAGGTCGATGTGGAACGTCTGGACGAGACCGACGAGCGGATTCTGGCCGAACTCACCGAGCACGCCAGGGCGACATTCGCCGAGATCGGGCAGCGGGTGAATCTGTCGGCGCCCGCGGTCAAGCGGCGGGTGGACCGCATGGTCGCCGACGGGGTGATCCGGGGCTTCACCACCGTGGTCGACCGCAATGTCCTCGGCTGGAACACCGAGGCATACGTGCAGGTGTACTGCCAGGGCACCATCGCCCCGGATCAGTTGCGCGCAGCCTGGATCGACATCCCCGAGGTGGTCAGTGCAGCAACGGTAACCGGCACCGCCGACGCCATCCTGCATGTGCTGGCGCGCGACATGCGCCACCTCGAGGAGGCGCTGGAACGCATCCGATCGACGGCGCGTATCGAACGCAGTGAGAGCATCGTGGTGCTCACGAACGTCATCGAGCGGGGTCGGTCCTGATGTGAGCCGGCGGCCTGCGCAAACATAGGGTGACGCACAACGCTTAACCGGGATCGTGTACAAACCCCACGTGACTACTTCAACGGGATCAGCGGCGGGCATCGTCATCGTCGGCGGCGGCTTGGCTGCGGCCCGGACGGCCGAACAGCTGCGCCGGTCGGAGTACGCCGGGCCCATCACCATCGTCAGCGACGAGGACCATCTGCCCTACGATCGGCCGCCGCTGTCCAAGGAAGTGCTGCGCGCCGAGACGGACGACGTCACCCTCAAGCCGGCCGAGTTCTACGCCGAGAACAACATCACGCTGCGGCTGGGCTCCGCAGCGCAGTCGGTGGACACCGCCGCCAAGACGCTGAAGCTGGCCGACGGCAGCGACGTCAACTACGACGAGCTGATCATCGCGACCGGGCTGGTGCCCAAGCGCATCCGCTCCTTCGGCGACCTGGCCGGAATCCACGTGCTGCGCAACTACGACGAGAGCATGGCGCTGCGGGAGCACGCCGGGAACGCCCGGCGCGCCGTGGTGGTCGGAGCCGGCTTCATCGGCTGCGAGGTGGCCGCGAGCCTGCGCAAGCTGGGTGTCGAGGTGGCGCTGGTGGAGCCGCAGCCGACACCGCTGGCCTCCGTGCTGGGTGAGCAGATCGGTGCGTTGGTGACCCGGTTGCATCAGGCTGAAGGCGTCGACGTGCGCTGCGGTGTCGGGGTGAGCGAAGTTCGCGGTGCCGACAAGGTCGAGCAGGTGGTGCTGGGTGACGGCACTGAGCTCGACGCTGATCTGGTGGTCGTCGGTATCGGTTCGCACCCGGCGGTCGAGTGGCTCGACGGCAGCGGTATCGAGCTCGAAAACGGCGTGGTGTGCGACGAGGTCGGCCGGTCCAGTGCCGCAGGCGTGTGGGCCATCGGCGATGTCGCGTCGTGGCGCGATCACGTGGGTGATCAAGCGCGCGTTGAGCATTGGAGCAACGTTGCCGATCAGGCGCGGGCCATGGTGCCGGCGATCCTGGGCCAGGAGGCCTCGCCCGTGGTGTCGGTGCCGTACTTCTGGAGCGATCAGTACGACGTCAAGATCCAGTGCCTGGGTGAGCCCGAGGCCGACGATGTCGTGCACGTGGTGGAGGACGACGGCCGCAAGTTCCTGGCCTACTACGAGCGCGACGGCGTCGTGGTCGGTGTGGTCGGCGGCGGCATGCCCGGCAAGGTGATGAAGGCCCGCGGCAAGATCGCCGCAGGCGCTCCCATCTCCGACGTCCTGGGCTGACTTTTCCTCGCGAGCAGACGCGCAGGTACCCGAAAACACGCGCGTTGGCGGGTACCTGCGCGTCTGCTGGCCGTCAGAACTGGCCGAGGTAGAACCGGCCGCCCTGGTCGTCGGTGCACTCGGCCATCAATCCGTACGGCTGTCGTGACGGCTGCTGCAGCACGGTGCCGCCGGCCTCGCTGACCCGGGTGACTGCGGCGTCGATATCGGCGACCGTCCACATCGGCACAGTGCTGGCCCTGGCGGCGCCGCCGGCCATCCCCGACATCGGCTGACTGCCCTGCACACCCCAGCCGTCGCTGACCCGGCCGGGTTCGAAGGTCCAGAAGAACACTCGGCTGTAGAACTCCTTGAACGCCGTCGAGTCGGGCACCTCGTAGGTGAGGTATGAAAGCTCGCCTGGCCCTGCACCATTCAGGTCTGGTCTGGGTGTACCCAGTGCGGGCAGGAACACCGCGAATGATGCGCCGTCCGGATCGCTGGCGCCCAGCACGGTACCGAAGTCGAACTCCTGCTCATCGTCGACCTGTCCGCCGCCGGCCAGGATCGCCTGGCGGGCCCCATCCAGATCGGTGACCGCGTAGCAGCAGAACAGTGTCGCCGGACCGGCGACGGCGAAGATGCCGATGGGCTGTCGGGTGTTGGTGACCGAGTGGGTGGCGGGGTCGTAGGTCCAGCCCAACACATGGCCGTAGAAGGTCGCGGCGCGCTCGGCGTCGGGGACCCACACTGAGACGTATCCGACGTCGCCGTGCTGGATGGGCACAGCGGCCCCGGTGACCGGCCCGGACAGCATCCAGCGATGGCCCGACGGGTCGATGATCGCGGCGTTGCGGGTGCCGTAGTTCTCGTACGGTTCCCGCTGGACGTGCGCGCCCAGTGTGCGGGCCCGCTCAAGTGTGGCGTCGGTGTCGGGGACATGCAGCATCAGGCTCACCGAGTTCGCTTGTGGTAACGGCGCTTTCAAGCCGAGCTCGGGATACTCGTCGGCCAGGTAGAACACGCCGCCGGCGACCGCGAGCTCGGCGTGGCCGATGCGGCCGTCGTCCATCACGATCGGCTCGCCGACCTGTTGGGCGCCCAGCGCGTCGATGTACCAGGCGATCGCGGCCCGGGCATCGGGCACGGCCAGGTATGCCAGCACGGCCGAGCGGGTGGGAGCTGGAGCAGCTGTGGGCTGGTTCAGCTCGGCGATAGCGGTTTCGGTTCCACTCATGTCAACTCCTTGGGTGCGGTCGGGAAGGGTGAGCGCCGATTCCAGCCGCGCGCGCAGGCGGGCTGCGAACGCCGGATCGGGGGAGACCGGTTGGTCGTCGCCGCTCAGCACGGCCAACGGATCGTGGCTGTTGATCACGACATCCCTCCCTCCGGTGTGGGGTACTGGGCTCTGAAGGCCCGGCGGGCCCGGACCAGCAGGGCCTCGGTGGCATGCACCGTGCGCCCGATCAGCGCGGCGCATTCACCCACCGAGCAGTCGTCGAGGTAGCGCAGTGCGAGCACGGTGCGGTGATGTTCGGGCAGGCGGGCCAAAACCGCTTCGGCGACAATGCGATCCAGTTCGGCGTCCCAGTTGTCGGCCGGATCCACCGGTTCGGGCAGTTCGGCTACCGGCACGGTGAAGCGGTCGTGCCGACGGCGGTAGTGGTCGGCGAGTTTGTGCCTGGCCACCCCGATCAGCCAGGGCACCGAGATCGGCGGCGGCGACGGTTTGCGGGCCGCGTCCATGGCGGCCAGGAACGTCTCCGACGTCAGGTCCTCGGCGGTTCCGCGGTCGCCGCAGCGGCGTACGAAGTAGCCGTACACCGCCGGCAGGGCCTCGTCGTAGCACCTCAGCAGCGCCCGCGAAGCGTCTGTTTCGGCGCTCACACCCTTATCGTCGCCGCCGGGCACCGAACTCCGACGGGGTTGTGTAAAGAATTTTCGCCGGAAGGTCATTTGCGCCGGTCAGCGGTTGGCTACCGCGGGGCCAGGGCCTCCACGCCGGGGCGTGCCACTTCGAAGGCCCGGGCGATGGCGTCTGCCAGCGCGACGGACTCATCGGCAAGCCAGTGCTCATAGGCCGACAGCGCGACGCCGAGCATCAGCCATCCGACGGTCTGCGGCATCAGGTCGCCGGGTGTCGTGCCGATGCGGTGTGCCACGTAGGTGGCAATGACCTCACGCCAGCCGGCATACATCGTCATCGAATATGCCTGCAGCCCCGCGGTTTCCAAGATGACACGCATGCGTCGGCGGTGTTGGGCCATCTCCTGGGCGTCGTAGGTGTTGAACGACAGCAGAGCTTGGCGCAGTGCTTCGGCCAGCGGGATCTCGGTGCTCAGTGCGTCGAGCAGGTCACGCAGGTGTTGCAGGTGGGCGTCGAAGTCTCCCCAGGGGATGGCGTTCTTGGAGGCGTAGTAGCGGAACAGTGTGCGTCGCGCGATGCCGGCGGCTTTGGCCACGTCGTCGACACTGACCTCGTCGAATCCGCGGGTGGCGAACAGCGCCAGCGCGACGTCGGTGATGTGGTCCTGCGTGGTGGACGGGCGCCGACCGACACGGGGCCCGGATGCCTGCCGCATAAACCCGCCCTTCCATTTGTGCACTCGATGCCATATTCTTGCGACTCAGGTCACAATTGTCGAGACCCACAGTTACTCCGAACAGTTGGAAGAAAGGTGCGATTCATGGATCAGAACCCGCAGGCTGAGACCGAAACCCAGCTCGCCACCGAGACGCTCGTCGAAGAGGTCTCGATCGACGGTATGTGCGGGGTTTACTGACGGTGTCCACACAGGCTGCCGATACGGCCGGGCGCACCGGCGTCGTATTCGACCCGAATGTCAGCTGGCGGTTACACCACCAGGTGGCGGTGCGGCCGGAGCCGTTCGGTGCCCTGCTGTATCACTTCGGAACCCGCAAGCTGTCGTTTCTGAAGAACCGGACGGTCGTCGAGGTGGTCAACTCACTGGCTGATCACCCCGACGCCCGGTCCGCGTGTCGCGCGGTCGGTATCGCCGACTCCGACCAAGGCCCTTACCTGCACGCGCTGAGTGTGCTGGTGTCCTCGAAGATGCTCATCCCTGGGAATCCACAATGACTTCTGTTGCGCCCGTGCGCACGCCCGTGCCAAGGCTCGTCGAGCAGTTCGAACACGGACTCGATGCCCCGATCTGCCTGACCTGGGAGCTCACCTACGCCTGCAATTTGGCGTGCGTGCACTGCCTGTCCTCGTCGGGTAAGCGCGATCCGCGCGAGCTGTCCACCGAGCAGTGCAAAGACATCATCGACGAGCTCGAACGCATGCAGGTGTTCTACGTGAACATCGGCGGCGGGGAACCGACTGTGCGCCCGGACTTCTGGGAACTGGTCGATTACGCAACCGAGCATCACGTCGGAGTCAAGTTCTCCACCAACGGGGTGCGCATCACGCCCGAGGTGGCCGCGAAACTCGCTGCCAGCGACTACGTCGACGTGCAGATCTCCCTGGATGGTGCCAACGCCGAGGTCAACGACGCGGTGCGCGGTAAGGGCTCGTTCGACATGGCGGTGCGCGCGCTGGAAAACCTTGCCGCCGCGGGCTTTTCCGATGCCAAGATCTCGGTGGTGGTCACCCGCCACAACGTCGACCAGCTCGACGAGTTCAAGGCGCTCGCCGACCGCTACGGTGCCACGCTGCGGATCACCCGGCTGCGCCCGTCGGGCCGCGGCGCCGATGTCTGGGACGAGTTGCACCCCACCCCGGACCAGCAGCGCCAGCTGTACAACTGGCTGGTCGCCCGCGGTGAGCGGGTGCTGACCGGTGACTCGTTCTTCCACCTGTCGGGGCTGGGCGAGCCCGGCGCACTGGCCGGGCTGAACCTGTGCGGCGCCGGCCGGGTGGTGTGCCTGATCGACCCGGTGGGCGATGTGTACGCCTGCCCGTTCGCCATCCACGACAAGTTCCTGGCCGGAAATATTCTGGAAGACACCGGTTTTGGGGCCGGCTTTCAGAATGTGTGGCAGAACTCCCCGCTCTTCCGCGAGCTTCGGGAGCCGCAGTCGGCCGGCGCCTGCAGTGGCTGCGGGCACTACGACGCCTGCCGCGGTGGCTGCATGGCAGCCAAGTTCTTCACCGGTCTGCCGATGGACGGGCCGGATCCCGAGTGCGTCGAAGGCTGGGGCGAAACGGCCCTGGCGACCGAGCGCGTCAAACCCAAGCCCAGCGGTGATCATTCCCGCGGTACCAAGCAGGGCCCGGTGGCACTGAAGTTGCTGACCACGCCGCCTGCCCGCATCTGTAACGAAAGTCCGGTGTAATCCATGGCCCGTGATACCTGGTTCGAGACCGTCGCCATCGCCCAGCAGCGTGCGAAGAAACGGCTCCCCAAGTCCGCCTACTCGTCTCTGATCTCTGCCAGCGAGAAGGGCGTGACGGTCTCCGACAACGTGGAGTCGTTCGCCGAGCTCGGTTTTGCCCCGCACGTCGTGGGCATGACCGAGAAGCGTGAGATGTCGACGACCGTCATGGGGCAAGACATTTCGATGCCCGTCATCATTTCGCCGACCGGTGTGCAGGCGATCGACCCCGACGGCGAGGTGGCGGTGGCCCGGGCTGCTGCGGCACGCGGCACGGCCATGGGGCTGTCGTCGTTTGCCAGCAAGCCGATGGAGGAAGTCACCGCCGTCAACGACAAGATCTTCTTCCAGATCTACTGGCTCGGGTCCCGCGATGAGATCGCCGAGCGCGTGCAGCGCGCCAAGGACGCCGGCGCCGTCGGGCTCATCGCCACGACCGACTACAGCTTCAGCCACGGTCGCGACTGGGGCAGCCCCAAGATCCCGGAGCGCATGGATCTCAAGACCATGATCAAGATGTCTCCGGAGGTGCTCACCAAGCCGCGCTGGCTGTGGAGCTTCGGCAAGCACCTGCGCCCGCCGGACCTGCGGGTGCCCAACCAGGGCCGGCGAGGCGAGCCGGGTCCGCCGTTCTTCGACGCCTACGGGCAGTGGATGGGCACGCCGCCTCCGACCTGGGAGGACATCGCTTGGCTGCGTGAACAGTGGGGCGGACCGTTCCTGCTGAAGGGCATGGTCCGCGTGGATGACGCCAAACGTGCTGTGGATGCTGGTGTTTCGGCGATCACAGTGTCCAACCACGGCGGTAACAACCTGGACGGCACCCCTGCGGCGATCCGTTGCCTGCCTGCCATCGCCGATGCGGTGGGCGACCAGGTCGAGGTTTTGCTGGACGGCGGGATCCGCCGCGGCAGCGACGTCGTCAAGGCCGTGGCGCTCGGCGCCCGGGCCGTCATGATCGGACGTGCCTATCTGTGGGGCCTGGCCGCCAACGGCCAGGCGGGTGTCGAGAACGTGCTGGACATCCTCAGCGGCGGCATCGACTCGGCGCTGCGCGGGTTGGGCAAGTCTTCGATCCACGACCTGACGCCGGACGACATCCTGGTTCCGGAGGGCTTCACCCGGACCCTCGGGGTCCCGCGCGCCGACTCCTGACGGTTGCCGGCGGCGCGTCGCGGTGCGGCGTGACAGGGGTGGCAGGAGAGACGTACGTGATGCTCATGGCCGCTGTCGGGAAAGCAAAGGCAAATCAATTGCTGCCTGTGCTCCAACAATTGGCGCACAGTAGGTGAATTCGGCCTACGATCGGCACGTGGCGTTCCCCAGCGGGCTCGGGAACTCAACGTCGAGACAGCTACGCAGCGTGTCGCCAATGTTGATCATCCCCGTGGGCTCTACCGAGCAACATGGTCCGCACCTGCCCCTGGACACCGACACGCGGATCGCCACCGCCGTCGCCCACGCGGTTCTCGAGCACGTCGGCGGCACGCCGGCCGGCGACTGGATGGTCGCGCCGCCCATCTACTACGGCGCCAGCGGTGAGCACGAGGGGTTCCCCGGCACGGTATCGATCGGTACCGCCGCATTGCAGTCGTTGCTGGTGGAGTACGGGCGTTCGGCGTCGAGCTGGGCCTCGCGACTCGTCTTCGTCAATGGTCACGGGGGCAATGTGGAGGCGCTGGCCGCCGCGGTGACCCTGTTGCGCCGGGAGGGCCGCGATGCCGGCTGGGTTCCGTGCCTCGCCACGGGCGCCGATGCGCACGCGGGCCATACCGAAACATCTGTATTGCTACATATTTCGCCCGCCGATGTCTGGCTCGATGAGCTGACTCCCGGGAACACCGCGCCACTGGCCGAGCTCATGCCGGCGATGCGGAGGGGCGGGATTGCGGCGGTCAGCGAAGTCGGGATACTGGGTGACCCGACTACTGCGACCGCTGCCGAGGGGGAGCGTATCTTTGCTGAGATGGTCAACGGCTGCGCTGGTCGGATACGGCGGTGGCAGCCGGGCCGGAACGGATTGCTGACATGACCGGACCGAGGCTGCCCGACGGTTTTGCCGTGCAGGTGGATCGCCGGGTCAAGGTGCTCGGGGCCGGCGCGGCCCTACTCGGCGGGTCGCCTACCCGGTTGCTGCAGCTGGCTCCCACGGCGCAGACCATGCTCAACGGCGGCCGTCTGGAGGTGCACGACGCGCAGAGCGCGCAACTGGCCCGGACTTTGCTCGACGCCACGGTCGCGCATCCCCGCCCGCCCAGCGGGCCGTCGCACCGTGACGTGACGGTCATTATTCCGGTGCGCGACAACGTATCCGGCCTGCATCGGCTGATCGCGGCGTTGCGGGGTCTGCGGGTGATCGTGGTCGACGACGGCTCGGCGGTTCCGGTCTCGCAATCAGAATTTGCCGAGATGCACTGCGATGTGCAGGTGCTCCGGCACTTCCGTAGCAACGGCCCGGCGGCCGCCCGCAACACGGGCCTGGCCGCGACGGAGACCGATTTCGTGGCGTTCCTCGACTCGGATGTGGTGCCGCGGCGGGGGTGGCTGGAGGCATTGCTCGGACACTTCTGCGACCCGGCGGTGGCGCTGGTGGCGCCGCGCATCGTCGGGCTGCACACCGCCGACAACGTCGTCGCCCGGTACGAGGCCGTGCGGTCGTCGTTGGATCTCGGGATGCGGGAGGCGCCGGTGGTGCCCTACGGCCCGGTGTCCTACGTACCGAGTGCGGCCATCATCTGCCGGCGCTCCGCGCTGACCGGGGTGGGCGGGTTCGACGAGACCATGCAGTCCGGTGAGGATGTCGATCTGTGCTGGCGCCTGGTCGAATCCGGGGCCCGCCTGCGGTACGAGCCGATCGCGCTGGTTGCTCACGACCACCGGACAGATCTGCGAGAGTGGTTCAACCGCAAGGCTTTCTATGGCACCTCGGCAGCGCCGTTGACCGCCCGGCATCCGGGCAAGACCGCCCCGGTGGTGATCTCCGGGTGGACGCTGATGGTGTGGCTGCTCCTGGCCATGGGGTCGTGTTTCGGATACCTCGGCTCGGTGGTGATCGCGATCTTCACCGGCCGGCGCATCGCACGGTCCCTCAGCACGGTCGATACCGAACCCACCGAGGTCGCGGCGGTGACCGCGCGAGGGCTGTGGTCGGCGGCTCTCCAGTTGTGCTCGGCGATTTGTCGGCACTACTGGCCGGTCGCCCTGGTCGCCGCCCTGATGTTCCGGCGGGCCAGACACGCGGTGCTGGTGGCCGCGGTGCTCGACGGCGTGGTCGACTGGGCGACCCGGCGCGGCAATGCCGACGACGACACCAAACCCGTCGGCCTGCTGACCCACATCCTGCTCAAGCGTCTGGACGATCTCGCCTACGGGATGGGACTGTGGACCGGTGTGGTGCGGGAACGTCAGCTGGGCGCGCTCAAGCCGCAGCTGCGGAGCTAACCCGAGTTGGAGTGCGACGTCCTGATCGTCGGTGCCGGAAGCGCCGGATCAATTCTGGCTGAACGGCTTTCCACCGATCCCAGCTGCCAGGTCACGGTCGTTGAGGCCGGCCCGGCGCCGAGTGATCCGCGGGTGGCGGCACAGATCACCGATGCCCTGCGGCTGCCGATCGGGGCGGCCAGCTCGGTGGTCCGTCACTATGCGTCGGTGTTGACCGACAACCCGCCCCGGCACACCGAGATCATCCGGGGATCGGTGGTGGGTGGTTCCGGGGCGGTCAACGGCGGCTACTTCTGCCGGGGGTTGCCCACCGACTTCGATCGGTGGGGCGTGCCGGGGTGGACCTGGGATGATGTGCTGCCGCACTTCCGTGCCATCGAGACCGACCTGGATTTCGACACCGCCGCGCATGGGGACGGTGGGCCGATAACCGTCCGTCGGGTACGTGAATTCGACGGTTGCACAGCATCATTCGTGGATGCGGCGACGAGTTCCGGATTCGGCTGGATCGATGACCTCAATGGCTCGGACGTTGCGGCGCCACTGCCGCCCGGCGTGGGTGCCGTTCCGCTGAACATCAACGGCGGCAACAGGGTTGGGCCGGGTGGTGCCTACCTGCAGCCCGCCCTGGGCCGGCCGAATCTCCGGCTGGTGACCGACACCCGCGTTGGCCGCGTGCTGTTCCGCGCGAATCGGACCGTCGGAGTGCGGTGCGACGACGGTACGGTTCTCAGTGCTGATCGAATTATCCTGTGTTCCGGAGCAATTGGATCGGCACACCTGCTGATGCTGTCCGGTATCGGGCCGCCGGCCGAGCTTGAGGCGCTCGGCATCGACGTGGTCTCCGGCCTGCCGGTCGGCATGCGCACCGTGGACCATCCGGAATGGGTGCTACCCGTCTCCTGGGCGCCGACTCACGACCTGCCACCGCTGGAGGCCGTGCTCACCACTGCCGATGGCATCGAGGTACGTCCGTACACCGCCGGCTTCGCGGCCATGGTGCATGGGCCCGGGCACGACCCCGCCGAACTTCCGCACCTCGGGGTGGCGCTGATGCGTCCGCACTCGCGGGGCCGGGTCCGGTTGGCGTCGGCCGACCCAAAGGTGGCGCCGGTGATCGAGCACCGCTATGACAGCGTGCCCGAGGATGTGGACGCACTGCGTCGAGGCGCCGAACTTGCTCGCGAATTGGTCAGTCAGACAGCTGAAGTCGGTGATGCGTCGTGGTCGACATCGCAGCACCTGGCCGGCACCGCGCCCATGGGGGCGGGGGCTGAGGCGGTACTGGATCCGACCTGCCGGGTGTTGGGGGTCGAGGGGCTGTGGGTGGTGGATGGGTCGATCATGCCGGCCATCACCAGCCGCGGCCCGCACGCGACCATTGCCATGATCGGTCATCGGGCTGCGGAGTTTCTCGCGACCTGAGCCGCCGGACGATCCGGAGCTGCTCACCGTCGCGGCCCGGCGCCCAGATCCCGACGAACACCGCCGCCACTGCCAGCACCATCGCCATCACGAGCAGGGCTGAGTTTGTCGCGTCCAGGAAGGCCTGCTTGGCGAGCCCGCTGACGGTCGCGCCCTGCGGACCCAGTTGCCCGGCCACGGTGAGTGCCTCGGCCAGCGAGCTGAGGATGGGATCGCGTATCTCGGCGGTTAGCCCGGTTAGCTTGGGCCCCAAGTGATTCTGGTACTGGGCGGCCAGGATGGACCCGGCCACCGCGATGCCCAAGGCGGCACCGACTTCCCGGGTGGTGTCGTTCACCGCGGACGCCACGCCCTGTTTCTCGTCGGGGACCGCGCCCATGATGGCCGATGTCGTTGGCGCAGTGCACAGACCGATGCCTGTGCTGATGATCAGCAGTGGCCAGGTGTAGTCGAGGTAACCGGAGTCGAGCTGAAGCAGTCGCATGCACAACAGACCCGCGGCGATCACCAGAAGCCCGATCGTCACGCACAGCCGCAAACCCAGCCGCGGCAGGTACAGGTGCGTGGTGGCACCGAGGAGAAGTACGGGAATCATCAATGGACACAGGGCGATTGCCGTCTGAATCGGGCTGTAACCCATGACCAGCTGGATGTATTGCATGCTGACGAAGAAGTAGCCGAAGTTCGCGAAGAACAGGAACGTCACGCCCACTGCGCCGGCGGCGAAGTCGGGTTTTCTGAACAGCCGGACATCGAGTAGCGGGTGCCGCCGTTTGAGTTGCACGAAGGCGAACGCAATTGCGAGGCCGATTCCGCCGGTCATGCAACCCCATACCATTGGGTGCGTCCATCCCCGCACCGGGGCTTCCACCACCCCGAGCACGAAGATCGCCACTGCCGCGGCGATCAGTGCCGCGCCGATCCAGTCCAGCGGTGCGGCGTCCTCATCCCGGGAGGAGGACACGGTGCAGGTCAGGGCGAACAACCCCACCCCGGCGAGGGCGAAGGTCGCGAAGATGGATTGCCAGGACCAGAAGTGCAGCAACCCGCCGGTGATCAGGAAGCCGAAGACGGCTCCCGATCCGACGACGCCGGCCCAGATCCCAACTGCCTTGTTGCGCTCGGACTTTGGAAACGCGGCGGTCAGCAGGGACAGGGTGGCCGGCATGATGAAGGCAGCGCCGGCCCCGGCCACGGCACGGGACGCGATCAGCTGGACCGGGTCGTCGAACAGCATGGGCGCCGCTGAGGCGAGGACGAAGACCGCGAGGCCGGTCAGTAGGGCGCCGCGCCTGCCGTAGCGGTCGCCGATCGCACCGGCGGGCAGCAGCAGGCAGGCCAGCACCAGGGTGTACCCGTCGATCACCCAGGTGAGTTGGGCTTGGGTGGCGGCGGTCTCGCGGGCGATGTCGGGCAGCGCGGCGTTCAGGGCGACCATCGATGCGATCACGATGGAGACGTCCATACAGGCCACGGCGAGCAGCCAGTACCGCTGCCGGATCGACAGATATGCCAGGCCCGCATCTATATCCTGGCCAGAATCGACGAGGGTGTCAGACATGCCGGGCACCTCCTGCATCGATGAAGTTTCGAGACTAACAGTCTTGGAGCGAGACGGTAAGTCTGTTTTCTGGAGGTGTTGGCGAATGACTGCCGAAAGCGGTGACCCGCGTCCGGCCCGATCCCGGGCCCGGTTGCTCGAGGCGGCGACGACGCTGTTGCGGTCAGGTGGTCCGAGTGCGGTGACGGTCGACGCGGTCACCAGGGCTGCGAATGTGGCCAGGGCGACGCTGTACCGGCACTTCCCGAGCGGAAATGACTTGCTCGCCGCGGCATTTCGGGCACTCATCCCGGCTGCGCCGATGCCGCCGGAGGACGGGCCGCTGCGTGACCGACTGATTGCGCTGGTTCAGGCGCAGGCCGACTCGATCGCCGAGGCGCCGATCAGCATCACCGCGATGTCATGGTTGGCGCTCGGCGGCGACATGGAACAGCTGCCGTGGCGGACGGACGACAGCGCCGAGGTGCGGACTCTGCGTGAGCGGGTGGCCGAGCAGTACGCGCTGCCGTTCGAGGCGATCTTCGACAGCCCCGAGGCTGTGGCTGAGCTCGGCGACGTCGATCGCACGCAGGCCGCCGCGCTGCTGCTGGGTCCGATTGTGTTGGGCAAGCTCAGCACGCTGTCGGAATTCGACTACACCGCCTGCGTGCGGGCCGCGGTGGATGGCTTCCTGGCCACCCACCGAAGGTCTGGGCAGGCTCAGCGCAGCGAGTAACGAACCGGCAGGTGCTTGAGCCCGCCGACGAACGTCGTCGCGGAAAGCTCTGGTGTTCCGGCCAATTCGATGGAGTCCAGTCGGCTCAGCAACTCGGTGAACAAGCTGTTCATCTCCATCCGGGCCAGTGCTGCACCCAGGCAGAAGTGCACGCCGTATCCGAAGGCCAGGTGCTTGTTCGGATCCCGCCCGACATCGAAGCGGTGCGGGTTGTCGAAGACTTCCTCGTCACGGTTGCCCGAAACGTAGGCCAGATAGACGGATTCACCCTTGGCGATCGGCACGCCGCGCACCGTGGTGTCGGCGGTGGCGGTCCGCATGAACTCCTTGACCGGGGTGGACCACCGGATCATCTCTTCGACCGCGGTGCCCATCAACTCGGGTTGTGCCCGCAGCCTGGTCAACTGGTCGGGATTCTCGATGAGCGCGTGGAGTCCGCCGGAGATCGCGTCCTTGGTGGTGTCGTGGCCGGCGCTGGCGACGATGACGTAGTACGACGCGGTGTCGACGTCGGACAGCGGTTCCCCGTCGATGGCGCCGTTGGCGATGGCCGATGCCAGGTCCTCGGTCGGGTTCGCGCGGCGCGACGCGGTGAGCGTCGAGAAGTAGGCGAAGAAGTCCATCAGGACGGCGAGCTGGTCCTCCAGCGAGCCGCCCTCACGCTTGTACTCGTCGTCGTCCCCGCCGAACATCTCCTGGGTGAGCATGTGCATGCGCGAGAAGTCCTCCTCGGGCAGGCCGAGCAGGGACATGATCACGTAGAGCGGGAAGTCGACGGCGATGGCGGTGACGAAATCGCACTCGGGCCCGATATCCCGCATCTTGTCGACATAACGTTTGGCGAGCTCGTCGACGCGAACCTTGAGTGCCCGCATTGCCTTGGGGCGGAACCAATCTGCGCCGATGGCCCGCACCTTGCGGTGGTGGGGATCGTCCATGTGGATCAGGGTGCGCAGGCCCATGCCGGCCTCGAGTTGCTGTTTGGCCAGATCGTCGGCGGCGGCGGTGGACAGGAGCGGCCGCGGCTCGCTGATGAAGAGCTCGTTGTCCCGTTCGACGGCCATGATGTCCGCGTGCCTGGTGATCGCCCAGAACGGCCGGTAGGGCCGGTTGTCCACCCAGGCCACCGGATTGTTGGCGCGCAAATGGGTCAGCGCGGAGTGCAGGCGTGCGTCGTCGGCGTAGGCCGTCGGATCGGCGAGCACCTTCGCGGCGTCATCCATCGTCGGCGCGCTCATTCAGACTCCTCAGTGCCGGGGATTTGACGGGTGTCAATTACCCACCATATGTGATCGGCGCCACGTAAGGGAGCTGATTTTGTCGATCGGCCCCGTACGCTCGCAGCCATGCGGTCTGGGCGTCGCGTCGTCGCGTTGCTGGCAGTGCTGGCGATGCTGGTGGGAGGCTGTGCACGTGGTGGCGGTCACGCGGCGACGCCCGGTCATCCGGCCGTTGATCCGCCGGGTCACCTGCAGGGGCGGGACCCGGCGATCGTCCAGACCACAGCCGGAACCCTGCGCGGCACAGTGGCATCCGACCACCGCCTGTTCGCCGGGCTGCCGTATGCCGCCGCCCCGGTGGGACCTATGCGGTTCTCCGCACCGGCGCCCGCACCGGGATGGCCGGGGGAGCGCGACGCCACCCGGCCTGGCCCGCGGTGCATCCAGGACCCCGATTCAGATCCCGAGCGCGGGGCCAACTCTGCCGAGGACTGCCTGAGTCTGAACGTCTGGACACCGCCGGTCTCGGATGAGTTGCGCCCCGTGATGGTGTGGATCCACGGCGGCGCGTTCGTGGGCGGCAGCAGCGATATCTACGATGCGGGGCGGCTGGCCGCGCATGGCGACATCGTGGTGGTGACGATCAATTACCGTCTCGGCACGCTGGGGTTCCTGGCGCACCCGGCGCTGGGGGCCGGTGGTGACATCGGCAACTACGGCCTGGCCGACCAGCAGGCGGCGCTGCGGTGGGTGCGCGACAACATCGCCGACTTCGGCGGCGATCCGGAAAAGGTCACCGTCGCCGGTGAATCCGCGGGTGGCATGTCGGTGTGCGATCACCTGGTGTCGCCGGGTTCAGCTGGATTGTTCCGAGCTGCGATCCTCATGAGCGCGCCGTGCCACGCGCAGGCCGACCTTGCCACGGCCACCCGCCGCTCCCTCGATTACGCGGCCGCTGTCGGATGCCCAGATCTCGCGGTGGCTGCCACCTGCCTGCGTGCACTGCCGGTGGACAGGCTGCGAAAACCGGTGTGGTACTTCAATATCGGCAGTGACGATCTGACCGGTCCGGTCACCGGATCGGCATTGGTTCCCCAGGCCCCGCTGGCGGCATTCGGATCTGACCGCGCAGACCCGGTGCCGGTGCTCATCGGCACCACCCGTGATGAGTTCACGCTTTTCGTGGCGTTGCGCTACCTCCGTCAGGGTCAGCGCTACGTCGCGGCGGACTACCCGCGGCTGCTGTCCGAGACCTTCGGCGCCGATGCTGCGGCGGTCGGCGCCTCCTACCCGATCGATCGGTACGGCGGTGTGGCACAGGCATATTCGGCGGCCGTCACCGACGGTGACTTTGCGTGTGTCTCGGAGCGGATGGCCGGTGAGCTGTCCCGGACCGGGCCGGTCTACGCCTACGAGTTCAACGATCGCTCCGCGCCGGCGCCGGAGGTCATGCGAACGCTGCCTTTCCCCATCGGGGCCAGTCACTCGCTGGAGCTTCGCTATCTGTTCGACGTCGGCGGGGCGCCCCCGCTGGACCCCGCGCAGCAACAGCTCTCGGACCAGATGATCGACTACTGGAGCGCTTTCGTGCGCACCGGTGATCCCGCGGTCGACGGTCAACCGGCCTGGCCTGGGTTCGATCCGGCGGCCGACGGCGCCCGAATGTCGTTGCAAGCCGACGGCAGTCGTGTCGACAATGGCTACGCACATGAGCATCAATGCCCGTTCTGGGCCGGGCTGAGGGAGAAGTGAACGCGATGGCGACACCGGACCCACATGCATTCGCCGAGGAATGGGTGAAGGCGTGGAACGCGCACGACGTGGAGGCGGTGCTGGCGCATTTCCACGACGACGTGATGTTCAGCTCGCCGGTCGCGGCGCGGGTGTTACCCGAGACCGGTGGCGTGGTGCGGGGCAAGGACGCGCTGCGCCACTACTGGACCACGGCGTTGGCCGCCTATCCCGATCTGCATTTCGAGGTGCTCGGCACCTACTGCGGCGAATCGGCACTGGTGATCCACTACCGCAATCAACTCGGCGGACTGGTCAACGAGGTGCTGCTGTTCGACGGTGCACTGGTGCGCGAGGGGCATGGCACCTATCTCGACTAGCGCACGCTCGATGGCCTAGGCCGGAGTGACCCAGGTGGTGATGTCGGCGTGCACCACCTCGACGCCGTGGCGGTCGGTGATGCTGACCGGCACCACGATGTCGGTGCCCTCGGCGATGGTGCCGAAATCCGGCGGGGTGAGCTCGGCCCTGGCCCGCAGCGACGTGGTGGCCTTGGCGAGGTACTGCACGTTCATCGCCTTGGGGATCCAGCGGTGCGTCGTCGGCACGGTGGCCTCCATCAGCATGCCCATCGCCATCTCGGCGGCATTGCACGACGCGATCGCGTGCACGGTGTGCAGGTGGTTGTAGACGTAGAACCACTTCGGCACGGTCACCTCGGCCAGGCCGGGCTCCATATGTACGACGTGGGGAAGGATCGACGCGAAATACGGCACCCGGGCCATGGCGGCGGCGGAGAACGCCCAGCTGCCGCCGGGGAGCGTCGACATTTTCTTCCAGGCTCGATACGTAGGGCTGGGCTGCGTCATGCGGCATACCTTACTCAGAAGTAAGTTCCGGGTACCGGGCGTACTCGGTCCGTGCGCCGGGGTGGGGGTCCCCGATCAACGGCACCCGTCGCGTGCGAAGCGCTGTGGTGGTCCGGAGCGAGATTTTCCGCCATGGCGCTACATACGCGGACCGTTTCCGACCTGCGGTGGCCGGGCCGGAAAACTACCGCCGGCCCCGTAAGTTGGACGCCGTTTCGCTCGGCCGCATCGACGGCCTCCGACCTGCTAGATCGTGGATTTGGAGCATGCTCGGATCTAAGGCATACTGTTCGGGTTGCCTTGCGCCGGGTATTCCTGGCCGGGCATCCGACCCGCGCCCCCACGGGCGCATCCGGTCCCAACACCAGATCGCGACTGATTTTCAGGGCGAGAAAGTGTGCGAGAAGGCGACACGCCCGACCGCGGGGGCCGGTGGACCACAGACAGGTAAACAGCGGCGGCAAATTCTCGGCGCACCCGCGCCGGGGCACCAGGCCCGACGGGTTTCGGTGGGTTTTCCCATCGAGATCTGATACGGCCGGCCGATGTACGAAGTAGAGGTAGGAGAAGCGTGGCGGGACAGAAGATCCGCATCAGGCTCAAGGCCTACGACCATGAGGCCATTGATGCCTCGGCGCGCAAGATCGTCGAGACGGTCACCCGTACCGGTGCCAGCGTGGTGGGCCCCGTGCCGTTGCCGACCGAGAAGAACATTTACTGCGTCATTCGGTCGCCGCACAAGTACAAGGACTCGCGGGAGCATTTCGAAATGCGCACCCACAAGCGCCTGATCGACATCCTCGACCCGACGCCGAAGACGGTTGACGCGCTCATGCGCATCGACCTGCCGGCCAGTGTCGACGTCAACATCCAGTAGGAGACCCGAGAAAAATGGCTAGAAAAGGCATTTTGGGCACCAAGCTGGGCATGACGCAGGTGTTCGACGAGAACAACAAAGTCGTCCCGGTGACGGTCGTCAAGGCCGGCCCCAACGTGGTGACCCTTATCCGTACCCCCGAGCGCGACGGCTACAGCGCCGTGCAGCTCGCCTATGGCGAGATCAGCCCGCGCAAGGTCAATAAGCCCGTCACCGGCCAGTACGCCGCCGCGGGTGTCAACCCGCGCCGCCACCTGGCTGAGCTCCGGGTCGACGAGGCTGCCGCCGCCGAGTACGAGGTGGGCCAGGAGCTGACCGCCGAGATCTTCGCCGACGGTGCTTTCGTCGACGTGACCGGCACCAGCAAGGGCAAGGGCTTCGCCGGCACCATGAAGCGTCACGGCTTCGCCGGCCAGGGTGCCAGCCACGGCGCCCAGGCAGTGCACCGTCGCCCCGGCTCCATCGGTGGCTGTGCCACCCCGGGCCGCGTGTTCAAGGGCACCCGGATGTCGGGCCGCATGGGCCACGACCGGGTGACCACGCAGAACCTCAAGGTTCACAAGGTCGATGCCGAGAACGGCGTGCTGTTGATCAAGGGCGCAATCCCCGGACGCAACGGTGGTCTGGTGGTTGTCCGCAGCGCAATCAAGCGAGGCGAGAAGTAATGACTCTCAAAATTGATGTGAAGACCCCGGCCGGAAAGACCGACGGTTCCGTCGAGCTGCCCGCCGCACTGTTCGACGTCGAGCCCAACATCGCTCTGATGCACCAGGTGGTCAACGCACAGTTGGCCGCCAAGCGCCAGGGCACGCACTCGACGAAGACCCGCGCCCAGGTCTCCGGTGGCGGCAAGAAGCCGTACCGGCAGAAGGGCACCGGCCGCGCTCGTCAGGGCTCGACCCGTGCGCCGCAGTTCACCGGTGGTGGCGTCGTGCACGGCCCGCAACCGCGCGACTACAGCCAGCGGACCCCGAAGAAGATGATCGCTGCTGCCCTGCGCGGTGCGCTGTCGGACCGGGCCCGCAATGAGCGCATCCACGCGATCACCGAACTGGTCGAAGGTCAGACCCCGTCAACCAAGAGCGCAAAGTCGTTCCTGGAAGCGATCACCGACCGCCGCAAGGTGCTCGTGATCATCGGCCGGACCGACGAAGTGGGCGCCCGCAGCGTTCGCAACCTGCCTGGTGTGCATGTGATCTCGCCGGATCAGCTGAACACCTACGACGTGCTCAATGCCGACGACCTGGTGTTCAGCGTCGAGGCGCTGAACGCGTACATCTCGGCGAGCACCAAGGACCAAAAAGAAGGAGCGTCGGTCTGATGGCAACGATTACAGACCCCCGCGACATCATCTTGGCCCCGGTCATCTCGGAGAAGTCGTACGGGCTGATCGAGGACAACGTGTACACGTTCGTCGTGCACCCGGACTCGAACAAGACGCAGATCAAGATCGCTATCGAGAAGATCTTCGACGTCAAGGTCAGTTCGGTGAACACCGCCAACCGGCAGGGCAAGCGCAAGCGCACCCGCTCGGGCTTCGGTAAGCGCAAGGACACCAAGCGTGCCATTGTCACCCTGGCCGCCGGCAGCAAGCCGATCGAACTGTTCGGAGCCCCGGCGTAACGCCGGGAACTAAGAGGATTTAACTGATATGGGAATTCGCAAGTACAAGCCGACGACCCCGGGTCGTCGCGGTTCGAGCGTCTCCGATTTCGCCGAGATCACTCGCTCGACTCCGGAGAAATCGCTGATTCGCCCGCTGCACGGCACCGGTGGGCGTAACGCCCACGGCCGCATCACCACCCGGCACAAGGGTGGCGGCCACAAGCGCGCCTACCGCCTCATCGACTTCCGTCGCCACGACAAGGACGGCGTCAACGCCAAGGTCGCTCACATCGAGTACGACCCGAACCGCACGGCGAACATCGCGCTGCTGCACTACCTGGACGGCGAGAAGCGCTACATCATCGCGCCCCAGGGCCTGAAGCAGGGCGACGTGATCGAGCAGGGGCCGAACGCCGACATCAAGCCGGGTAACAACCTGCCGCTGCGCAACATCCCCGCCGGTACCGTGATCCACGCTGTGGAGCTGCGGCCCGGTGGCGGTGCCAAGCTGGGCCGCTCGGCCGGTGTCAGCATCCAGTTGCTGGGTAAGGAAGGCACCTACGCCTCGCTGCGTATGCCGTCCGGTGAGATCCGTCGCGTCGACGTGCGCTGCCGCGCCACCGTCGGCGAGGTCGGCAACAAGGAGCAGGCCAACATCAACTGGGGTAAGGCCGGCCGTATGCGGTGGAAGGGCAAGCGCCCGACCGTCCGTGGTGTCGTGATGAACCCGGTTGACCACCCGCATGGTGGTGGTGAAGGCAAGACCTCCGGTGGCCGCCATCCGGTCAGCCCGTGGGGTAAGCCCGAGGGCCGTACCCGTAAGCCCAACAAGCCGAGCGACAAGCTCATCGTCCGTCGCCGGCGCACCGGCAAGAAGCGCTAGGCCGCGGAAGGAGTAGCAGCGATGCCTCGTAGTCTGAAAAAGGGTCCGTTCGTCGACGACCATCTTCTCAAGAAGGTCGACGTTCAGAACGACAAGAACACCAAGCAGGTCATCAAGACCTGGTCACGTCGGTCGACCATTCTCCCCGACTTCATCGGGCACACGTTTGCGGTGCATGACGGCCGCAAGCATGTCCCGGTGTTCGTCACCGAGGCGATGGTTGGGCACAAGCTCGGCGAATTCGCCCCGACGCGCACCTTCAAGGGTCACATCAAGGACGACCGGAAGAGCAAGCGGCGATGAGTACCACTGTCATTGAATACCCGTCCGCGCAGGCGAAGGCACGCTTCGTGCGCGTCTCGGCCAGCAAGGCGCGCCGCGTCATCGATCTGGTCCGCGGCAAGAGCGTCGAGGAAGCCCTCGACATCTTGCGGTGGGCGCCGCAGGGGGCCAGCGAGACGGTCGCCAAGGTGATCGCCAGCGCTGCCGCCAACGCGCAGAACAACGAGGGTCTGGACCCGACGACGCTGGTGGTTGCGACCATCACCGCCGACGAGGGCCCGACCGCCAAGCGCATCCGTCCGCGCGCCCAGGGGCGTGCGTTCCGGATTCGTAAGCGCACCAGCCACATCACCGTGATCGTGGAGAGCCGTCCGCCCAAGCAGAAGGGTGCGTCCGCCGCGTCGGCACGTAGCCGTCGTGCGCAGGGCAGCAAGGCCGCCGCCGTGAAGGGCACGGCCGAGACGAAGGGAGGCTCGGAGTAGTGGGCCAGAAGATCAATCCCCACGGTTTCCGGCTCGGTATCACGACCGAGTGGAAGTCCCGGTGGTACGCCGACAAGCAGTACAAGGACTACGTGAAGGAAGACGTCGCCATCCGGCGTCTGCTGGCCACTGGTCTTGAGCGCGCCGGCATCGCCGACGTGGAGATCGAACGGACTCGCGACAGAGTTCGAGTTGATATCCACACCGCGCGTCCCGGCATCGTCATCGGTCGCCGCGGCACCGAGGCCGACCGCATCCGCGCCGACCTGGAGAAGCTGACCAAGAAGCAGGTTCAGCTCAACATCCTCGAGGTGAAGAACCCTGAGTCGACGGCACAGCTCGTCGCCCAGGGTGTCGCCGAGCAGCTGAGCAACCGTGTGGCGTTCCGTCGCGCGATGCGCAAGGCGATCCAGTCGGCGATGCGTCAGCCCAACGTCAAGGGCATCCGGGTCCAGTGCTCGGGCCGCCTCGGCGGTGCCGAGATGAGCCGCTCGGAGTTCTACCGCGAGGGTCGGGTTCCGCTGCACACGCTGCGCGCGGACATCGACTACGGCCTGTACGAGGCCAAGACCACCTTCGGCCGGATCGGTGTGAAGGTGTGGATCTACAAGGGCGACATCGTCGGTGGCAAGCGTGAGCTGACCGCCGCCGCACCGGCCAGTGACCGGCCGCGTCGTGAGCGTCCGTCGGGTACCCGGCCGCGTCGTAGCGGTTCCTCGGGCACCACGGCGACGAGCACTGAGGCCGGCCGCGCTGCGACCGGAGATGCGCCCGCAGCTACTGAGGCCCCCGCCGCTGTCGAGGCTGCGCCGGCCGCTGAGAGCACGGAGAGCTAATCATGCTGATTCCCCGTAAGGTCAAGCACCGCAAGCAGCATCACCCGCGCCAGCGTGGCATCGCCAGCGGTGGCACGTCGGTGAGCTTCGGTGACTACGGCATCCAGGCCCTGGGCCACGCCTACATCACCAACCGGCAGATCGAGTCCGCTCGTATCGCCATCAACCGGCACATCAAGCGTGGCGGCAAGGTCTGGATCAACATCTTCCCGGACCGCCCGCTGACCAAGAAGCCCGCCGAGACCCGCATGGGTTCCGGTAAGGGTTCGCCGGAGTGGTGGATCGCCAACGTCAAGCCGGGACGCATTTTGTTCGAGATCAGCTACCCCGACGAGAAGATCGCCAAGGAAGCACTGACTCGCGCAATCCACAAGCTGCCGATCAAGGCACGCATCGTGAGTCGAGAGGAGCAGTTCTGATGGCAGTGGGAACTACGCCTGGTGAGCTGCGTGAACTGTCCGACACCGAGTTGACGGCAAAGCTGCGCGAGTCGAAGGAAGAGCTGTTCAACCTGCGCTTCCAGATGGCGACCGGTCAGCTGGCCAACAACCGTCGGCTGCGCATTGTGCGCCAGGAGATTGCACGGGTCTACACCGTGCTGCGTGAACGTGAGTTGGGTCTGGCTTCCGGGCCCGTTGGTGAGGATTCGTAATGGCAGAAACCAAGGGCCCCAAGCACACCCCGGCCACCGAGAAGCCGCGTGGCCGTCGTAAGACCGCCATCGGCTACGTGGTGAGCGACAAGATGCAGAAGACCATCGTGGTCGAGCTGGAAGATCGTAAGAGCCACCCGCTCTACGGCAAGATCATCCGGACCACCAAGAAGGTCAAGGCGCACGACGAGAACGGCGACGCCGGTATCGGCGACCGCGTCTCGTTGATGGAGACCCGTCCGACGTCGGCCACCAAGCGCTGGCGTCTGGTCGAGGTGCTCGAAAAGGCCAAGTAGCCTTCTCCGCGCGAGCAGACGTAAAACCCCCCATTTTCCAAGGAAAATGGGGGGTTTTACGTCTGCTCGGCTTGGGCGTCTGGCAGCCTTTTCTGCTCGCCCTCACATGGTCGGCGGCATCAGCACCTTGTCGATGAGATAGACGGTGGCATTGGCGGTGTGGACCCCGCCGCACACCACCGATGCGTCGTTGACTTTCAGTGCGTCACCCGACCCGGTCACCGTCGACGACGGCGATGCCCCCACCGGCGTCGCTGCGTCAACGGGCGCTTGCGGTTTCACGCGATCGTCACCGTGACCGCTTCCGTTGGCGCACAAGCTTGGTGGCCGCCGCCGCGGCCCTGGTCGTCGCCGCGGGCGGCTTCGGCGCGGGGTTGGTGCTGCGCCCGGTGAGTGCGCCGACCACCGCCGAGCAGGTGCTCTCGGCCGACGATGTCCGCACGGCGACCGGCCAACTCAGTGCCGGTGGTACCGCGACGTTCGTGTACTCCCGCGATGAGGGGACCGGCGTGCTGGTGATGAACAACGCCATCCCCCCTCCGGAAGGCATGGCCTACCAGATGTGGCTCATGACCGACCAAGGGCCGGAGTCGGCAGGGATGATGGAAACCATGGCGCCGTCGACTACGGCCATGGTCCACGATCTGGGGGATTCGACCGCGTTGGCGTTCACCATGGAACCCGACGGCGGGTCACCCCAGCCGACGGGGGAGATGGTGGCCCGGCTTTCGCTGACGTGAGGCGACACCCTGATCTCACCGGAAACTGCAAAGGCTGCACTCGAACTGGTCAACCAGAAGCTGGGGCCGCGACCGATCGTCGCCGTCCTGTGACTCCATAACGGGGCCAGCCAACCGTAGGGAAGCCATCAAACTCGCCGGCCGCTAATGTCGAGTCGTGGCTGATGAACAGGTGGCGGTGTACGACGCTGAAGGCAACGTCACCGGAACCGCTTCCCGCTCCCGCGTCTACGCCGAGGGGTTGTGGCATGCCAGTTCCGGCGTGCTGTTGCGTTCCACCGACGGCGCCCGCATCTACGTGCACCGCCGCACCACCACGAAAGCGGTGTTCGCCGGGATGCACGACTGTTTGGCCGGCGGCGTCGTCGACCCGGGGGAGACGTCGCGGCAGACCGCAACCCGGGAACTCGCCGAGGAACTCGGCGTCACCGATGTGCCGTTGAGGCCGTTGGCCTCGGCGGCCTGGGATGGGCAGTGGGCAGGAAAGCCGATGCGGTGTCACCTGTTCGCGTTCGAGGCGCGCTGGGACGGACCGATCCGTCACCAGCCCGAGGAGGTTGCCGACGGGTGGTGGTGGACTGACGACGAACTCGCTCGGCACGTGGCCGACCCGGACTGGCCGTTCGTGCCCGACACCCGGGTGTTGATGCCGCAACTCCTTATGTCAACACCCTTGAGCTAGTACTGCGGATCCGTCTTACTGGGTGGCACACAGCCATCCAGGAAGAAACCGTGCAAACTGTTTTCGAACGAACCATTCCCGCCAGCGGTCTCATCGAGCGTTCGCTGGCTACCACCGTCTTGCAGCCTTTCTGGCTCGATGATGCACCGGCTCAGCCCGGCCATCCGGTGTTGACGCGGGCATCGTCGCGGTACGACCTCGTGGTGGTCGGCGGCGGGTACACCGGTCTGTGGTCCGCCGTGTTGGCCAAGCAGCGTGACCCGGGCCTGCGGGTCGCTCTGCTCGAGGGGCAGACGCTCGGATGGGCCGCCTCGGGACGCAACGGCGGTTTCGTCGAAGCCTCACTCACTCACGGTGAGGAGAATGGACGCAGCCGATGGCCCAATGAGATTGACGTCCTCGACCGGCTGGGAATGGAGAACCTCGACGCCATCGAGAAGACTGTCGGCTCACTGGGTCTTGATTGTGATTTCGAGCGGACCGGCTCCATCGCCGTCGCGCTGGAGCCCTATCAGGCCGACGAGCTGGCCGCCGTCCCGGAGCGGCCGGGGCACCTGTACCTCGACCGGCAGGCCATGCGGGCGGAGGTCAATTCGCCCACCTATCTGGCCGGCAGGTGGGCGAAGGACAGTACCGCACTCGTGCATCCCGCCAAACTCGTCAACGAACTCGCCCGTGCCGCAGTTGATCTCGGGGTGGACATCTACGAACACAGCAAGGTGCTCGGCGCCGGGCCCGGCCGCCGCGGCGGGCCGGTGACCGTGCGCACCGAGCGCGCGTCCCTGCAGGCTGACCGAGTGGTACTGGCCACCAACGGGTTCCCGTCGTTGTTGAAGCGCTACCGGTACCACACGGTGCCGGTCTACGACTATGCGTTGATGACCGAACCGCTCACCGATGCCCAACTGGCCGAGATCGGCTGGGGTAACCGCCAGGGCATCAGTGACATGTCGAACCAGTTCCATTACTACCGGTTGTCCAAGGACAACCGCATCCTCTGGGGCGGGTATGACGCCGTCTACCACTACGGTGGCCAGATCCGGCCTCAGTACGAAGACCGCGATGTCACCTATCGGCGCCTTGCCAGTCATTTCTTCACGACGTTCCCGCAACTGGAAGACGTTGCGTTCACCCACCGTTGGGCGGGGATGATCGATACCTCGACGCGATTCTGCGCCTTCTTCGGGTCGGCGTGTGGGGACCGCGTCGGCTATGCCGCCGGGTTCACCGGGCTGGGTGTGGCGGCCACCCGTTTCGCCGCCGAGGTCATGCTCGACCGCTTCTCGGGCACACCGACGGCGCGGACCGAACTCGAGATGGTCAGGTCGATGCCGCTGCCGTTCCCGCCAGAGCCGTTGGCCTCGGCCGGAATTCAGGCGACCCGTTGGTCGCTCGACCGTGCCGACCATCACCAGGGACGTCGAAACGTCCTGCTGAAGGCACTTGACTCGGTCGGGCTGGGGTTCGATTCGTAGCGTTCCCGCGCACCGGGACGCGGCGACGCCGCACAATGAGGCAAGTGCGTTGACATAGTGCCGGAGGCAGTGCGGATGAGCCGACCATTGAAGTCCGAGTCGCCACGGCGACGCCGGCGGCAGACCAAACACGGCGTGGTCCTGTCCGAGCAACTCATTGTCGAGGCCGCACTGCGCGTGCTCCAGTACCACGGTGCCACTGGCCTGACGGTCCGCCGCCTCGGCACGGCCCTCGGCGCTGACCCGACCGCCCTGTACCGCTACTTTCGCGGCATCGAAGACGTGGTGCTCGCCATCACCGACGAACTCCTGCGGCGGGTGGTCGAGGGTTGGGAACCTACCGGGCGATGGCGGGACGACATGCGGGAACTCGGCCTGCGCGTGCACCGCGTCTATGTCGAGCACCCGCAGGCCGGGGTGCTGGCCGCGAGCCGGGTAACCGGAGGGCCGTACGAGATCCAGGTCATCGAAACGGCTCTGGGGCTGCTGCGGTCGGCCGGATTTCCTGAGCGCGAAGCCGTCGAGGTGTATCACGCCTTCATCGACCAGATGCTCGGCTTCGCCGCGCTGGATGCCGCCTTCGAAGCTCTGCCCGCCGAACATCGGGAACGCGACGACGGCAAGTGGCGCCACACGTACGCCCAATTGCCCGCCGAGACACACCCGAACATCGCCGCTACCAGCCGCCTGCTGGACGAGTCGATGCGGCGCAGTGGGTGTGAATCGGCCCTCGATCTCCTCCTCGACGGCATTGCCGCGCGACTGAATCGTGACAACCCGAATCAGTCCAGTCGTCACAGGGATGTGGACAGTCGGCGTCGTTGATAGTCGGGTGTCAGTGCGCCTGGGTTGCGATGCCGCCGATCAGTTGGTCCAGGCCGGAACGGAATTCGGTCAACGGGTCTTCGTCGGTCTGATCGAATGCCCCGGAGTCGAGGGCGGCCGCCAGTGCTGGGAACCGGGTCGGCTCCACCAGGCGGCGTAGCAGTCCGGGGTACTCGCGGTCGCTCACGTCACGGGCTTCGATGGCCAGCGCCGCCGAGCCTCGCGTGAAAACCAACACGGCGACGACGGCGGCGAGCTTCTCGCGTTCGGTCAGCCCGGTGCCGGACAGGGTGGCCAGGCCGGCGTCGAGCCAGGCGAGCTGACTGGGATCCGCGGGCAGCCCGGCCGACGCGGCCTGCAGGATCCACGGATGGCGGTGGTAGATGTTCCAAAGCTCCAGTGCCCAATTTGTCAGTGCACCAGTCCAATCCGCGCCCTCGGGCGCAGGCGGTGGCAGGCCGGGGCCGGCCGCGAGCATGAACGTCACCAGTTCGTCCTTGTTGGCCACGTGCCGGTACAGGGACATGGTGCCGCACCCGAGTTGCTCGGCCAGCCGTGCCATCGACAGGGCGGCGAGTCCGTCGGTGTCGGCGAGTTCGACGGCTTTCTTGACGATCGCCTCCCGGGTGAGTCCACGCGACCGGCGGGGCGCCGAGTCTTGCTGCCAGAGCAGGCGCAAGGCGCGGGGCAGTGGGGTATCGGGACCGGCCATCAACGCTCAGAGTAACCAGTGACATCTGGATGCGTATGACATACCCTTTTGCGTATGTCATACGCATCCAGGTGGTCCACTCGGCTCGTCCCGGCCCTCGCGGTCGTCGTCGTGGTGTTTCTGACGTATTCGCTCCCGCCGTACCTGACCGGCGGCACCCGGGTGCCGCCCACCTTCGGGCTGCACTATCCGCTGCTGGTCGCGCACGTTCTGCTGGCGAGCGTGGCGATGACGTGTGCCGTCGCGCAGATCTGGCCGGGGCTGCGGCGTCGTCACCCGGTGCTGCACCGTCGTACCGGGCGCGGCTACGTCGCGACAGCGATCCCGGCGGCGGTCTGCGCGATGGTGATCGGGGCGGCGACGCCGTTCGGGCCGATCCTGGCGGTCAGCAATGTGACGCTCGGAGCGCTGTGGCTCTGGTTCACCGTCGACGGCTTCGTCGCGGCGCGGCGAAGCCGATTCGGTGCGCATCGACGCCAGATGTTGCGCAGTGCGACGCTGGCACTGTCGATCATCACCAACCGGATCTGGGCTCCCGTGTTGTACCTGGGATTCGAGCCATTGCGCGACAGTGCTTTTGGCGGCAACGAGGAAAAGTACCTGTGGTTCGTCGCGGGGGTGGGCGGATGGCTGGGCTGGACGATTCCCCTTCTGCTGCTGCAGACGTGGCTGCGGCGGCAGTCGCGTGCCGGTTCGGGACCGGTATTGATGGCAACGTCAGTTCCCCGGTAAACCCCAGCGAGCAGGAGTAACCTCCACCGCGTTCAGCCCTACCGGTGCCGAATCGCCAAACCGGAGTGAGGTCGCCATGCCTACCGAGTTCAACGGCAAGATCGAATTGGATGTCCGGGATTCCGAATCGGACTGGGGGCCCTACGCGGCACCGACCGCGGTCGAGAATGCTCCGAATGTGCTGTACCTGGTGTGGGACGACACCGGCATCGCCACCTGGGACTGTTTCGGTGGCCTGGTGGACATGCCCGCGATGAGCCGGATCGCCGAACGCGGGGTACGGCTGTCGCAGTTCCACACCACGGCGCTGTGCTCGCCGACCCGCGCCTCACTGCTCACCGGTCGTAACGCCACCACGGTGGGGATGGCCACCATCGAGGAGTTCACCGACGGATTCCCCAACTGCAACGGGCGGATTCCGTTCGAGACCGCCCTGCTCTCGGAGGTGCTCGCCGAGAACGGTTACAACACCTACTGCGTGGGCAAGTGGCACCTGACCCCGTTGGAGGAGTCGAACCTCGCTGCCACCAAACGGCATTGGCCGTGTTCGCGTGGGTTCGAGCGGTTCTACGGATTCATGGGCGGCGAGACCGATCAGTGGTACCCGGACCTGGTGTACGACAACCATCCGGTCGATCCGCCGGCCACCCCCGAGGAGGGCTACCACCTTTCGCAGGACTTGGCCGACAAGACGATCGAGTTCATCCGGGACGCCAAGGTGATCGCCCCGGACAAACCCTGGTTCACCTATCTGTGCCCAGGTGCCGGTCACGCCCCGCACCACGTGTTCAAGGAGTGGGCCGACCGCTACGCGGGCCGGTTCGACATGGGCTATGAGGCCTACCGCGACATCGTGCTGCAGAACCAGAAGCGCCTGGGTATCGTGCCGCCCGATACCGAGCTGTCACCGGTCAACCCCTATGCGGATGTCAAGGGGCCCAACGGAGAACTGTGGCCCGCGCAGGACACCGTGCGGCCGTGGGACACCTTGAGCGACGATGAGAAGCGGCTGTTCGCCCGGATGGCCGAGGTGTTCGCCGGGTTCCTGTCCTACACCGACGCCCAGCTCGGCCGGGTGCTGGACTTCCTGGAAGAGACCGGCCAACTCGACAACACGATCATCGTGGTGATCTCCGACAACGGGGCCAGCGGCGAGGGCGGCCCGAACGGTTCGGTGAACGAGACCAAGTTCTTCAACGGCTACATCGACACCGCCGAGGAAGGGCTCAGGTTCCTCGACCGGCTGGGCTCGCCCGAGACCTACAACCACTACCCGATCGGTTGGGCGATGGCGTTCAACACGCCCTACAAGCTGTTCAAGCGCTACGCCTCGCATGAGGGCGGAATCGCCGACACTGCAATCATCTCCTGGCCCAACGGTATTGGCGCCCATGGTGCAGTACGCGACAATTACGTCAACGTCTGTGACATCACTCCGACCGTCTACGACCTGCTCGACATCACGCCGCCGGCGAGCGTGCGCGGCGTTCCGCAGAAGCCGCTGGACGGTATGAGTTTCAAAGTGGCGCTGGATAACCCGGATGCCCCCACGGGTAAGGAAACCCAGTTCTACACGATGCTCGGCACCCGCGGCATCTGGCACAAGGGCTGGTTCGCCAACACCGTGCACGCCGCCACCCCGTCGGGCTGGTCCCACTTCGACGCCGACCGCTGGGAGCTGTTCCACATCGAGTCGGATCGCAGTCAGTGCCATGATCTGGCCGACGAACAGCCGGACAAACTCGCCGAACTCACGGCGCTCTGGTTCAGTGAGGCCGACAAGTACGACGGGCTGCCCCTGGCCGATCTCAACATCCTCGAGACCATGACCCGCTGGCGGCCGTACCTGGCCGGTGAGCGGTCCAGCTATACCTACTATCCCAACAGCGCCGAAGTCGGTCTCGGCGCGGCCGCCGAACTACGCGGGCAGTCGTTCACCGTGCTCGCCGACGTCACGGTGGACGGGGACGACACCCAAGGTGTGTTGTTCAAGCAGGGCGGTGCACACGGCGGTCACGTCCTGTTCATCGCCGACCGAAGGCTGCACTACGTCTACAACTTCCTGGGCGAGCACGAGCAGTCGCTGATCTCACCCGATCCGATCCCGTTGGGGCGGCACGTCTTCGGTGTGCAATACCAGCGGACCGGCACCGTCGAGGGCAGCCATACCCCGCTCGGCGACACCACCTTGTACGTCGACGACGACGCGGTCGCCGAGCTGGCCGGGATGCAGACCCACCCCGGCATGTTCGCGCTCGCCGGAGGCGGAATCTGCATCGGCCGTAACACCGGATCGGCGGTGTCACAGCAATACCGGGCACCGTTCGCCTTCACCGGCGGCACCATCGGGCACGTCACCGTGGACCTGTCCGGCGAGCCGTATCAGGACCTCGAGCGCAGGCTCGCGGCCGCGTTCGCCAAGGACTGATCGATGAACCCGACGGCGATGGGTGTCGGTGCACTTGCCGTCGCCGCGATGGCGGGCTGCGGCAGTGGCGGCCCCGTCGGTAGCCCGGCTGCCCCCGCCACCACCGTGGCGGCCCCGGTCACGACCGTTCCGGCGGCAACGACCTCTTCGAGCCGGCCCGTACCCGAATTCGCCCTGCCCGCCTATGGCGTCGAACCGACGACCACGCGGGTACTGGCCGCCGGTGAAGTCACCTGCCCACCCCCGGATGGCCCGACCGTCGCGGTGCACAGTCCGGCGCCGCGCTCACCGACGCTCACCGTCGGGATCCCCCAAGGGTTCACCGAGGTGATACCGCATACGGAGGCGGTGCGACTGACCGGACCGGCCGGGATGACCGCCGAGATCACGCTCACCCCGACCACCCGGGACGCGCAGGGTGCCTTCGATCAGTACAGCGACGACCGCGTCGCGAAGTTCTCGATCAACAGCGTCAGCGTGTTGCCCGGTGACCTGTGCGGCTACAGCGGGCAGAAGCTGATGGGCATCCTGGCCGACCAGCCGGGCAGGGGCAGCCAATATGCCGACCGGATCGTTCACATCTGGACCGACAGCGGCGATTTCCTGGCCGCCGTGCGCGTCGAGGCGCCCAGCGGGACCAAGGGATTCGACCAGGCCAGTTCGGCGATGCTCA